>NZ_JBEXQA010000014.1:0-173239 GCF_040612395.1 Streptomyces sp. NPDC006430 | reverse complement strand
GCGCAGATCCTCTCTGTTACTTGAATTCATCGGTATTCTCGATCTATCTGACTTTGTCGGGTTTCGCGACGGCGCCGCGGCCGGGCTGGGGGCGGACCCGGCCGCCCCCCCGCCCCGGACAGTGGAGCGCGGCGCCATGGGCGCGGCCTGCAGTCCTCCCTACTGTTCAGCCATGACGAGTCAACTTCCTCTCCTGCGGGAGCGCGTCGCGCTGGTGACCGGTGGCGGCAGCGGCATCGGGAGGGCCTGCGCGATCGCCCTGGCCGAGGCGGGCGCCACCGTGAACGTGGTCGACAGGGACGCGGAGTCGGCCGAGACGGTCGCCGCTGCCGTGGGAGGGCGGGCGCACGTCGTCGATCTGGCCGACCCGGCCGCGATCGAGGGACTGCCCGCCTCCGTCGACATTCTGGTCAACAGCGCCGGCCTGCAACACGTCGCGCCCATCACCGACTTCCCGGCCGAACGCTTCACCCTGATCCAGCAGGTGATGGTCACCGCGCCGTTCCTGCTGTTGCGCCACGTCCTGCCGCAGATGTACGCGGCCGGCTGGGGCCGGGTGGTCAACATCTCCAGCGTCCACGGACTGCGCGCCAGCGCCTACAAGTCCGCCTATGTCGCGGCCAAGCACGGCCTGGAGGGGCTGAGCAAGGTCACCGCGCTGGAGGGTGCCCCGTACGGGGTGACGAGCAACTGCATCAGTCCCGGCTACGTACGCACGCCGTTGGTCGAGGCCCAGATCGAACAGCAGGCCGCCGTGCACGGCATCAGCCCCGGGGACGTGCCGTCCGAGGTGCTGCTGAACCGCTCCGCGATCAAGCGGCTGATCGAGCCCGAGGAGGTCGCGGCGGCAGCGGTGTGGCTGTGCGGACCCCACGCCGGCTACCTCTCGGGCGCGTCCCTCCCCCTCGACGGTGGTTGGACCGCCACCTGAAATTTACTACCCGTCAGTAGACAGGCCCTGCGATCTTGCGGATTCTGGCTCCGTACATGCCAATTCACTGAGGAGCGCCCCCACATGCTCAACACCCGCGCCCGCGTCCGCAGGCTCGCCACCGCCACCGCCACGGCCGCCGCCGTCCTGATGCTGGCCCCTGCCGCCCCCGCCCAGGCTGCGCCCGTCCCGATCTCCGGTCCGGCCGCGGTCAGCGCCTCCGCACCCGGCGGCAACGCGGCCCTCCGCGGCATCGACTACGACACGTGGAAGCGCGACGTCGCCACGGTCATGGCCACGGCCCGCCCCTACGTCGAGCAGCGCATCGCCCAGTCGCCCGCCGGCGAGAAGCCCGCGATCGTCCTGGACATCGACAACTCCTCGCTGGAGACCGACTTCCACTGGTTCTGGACCTTCCCGACCCCGGCGATCTCCGAGGTCCGCGACCTGACCCGGTACGCCCACGAGCGCGGCGTGGCAATCATCTTCGTCACCGCCCGCCCCGGGATCATCCACTCCCTGACGCAGCACAACCTCCAGGCGGTCGGCTACCCCGTCACGGACCTGTACGTACGGGACCTGCCCGCCCTCTTCAGCGAGGTCAGCGCCTACAAGACGGCCAAGCGCGCCGAGATCGAGGCCCGCGGCTACACGATCATCGCCAACATCGGCAACAACCAGAGCGATCTGGTCGGCGGCCACGCGGAGCGCACCTTCAAGCTGCCCGACTACGACGGCAAGCTCTCCTGACCGACCGTCGGATCAGGTCGTCGACGCCCCGTCGGTGACCGGATCCGACGCTGCAGCCGGCGGCTCCGGCCGGTGCCCCGGCCGGAGCCATCCCGCGTGCGGGTCGGGCGCACCGCACTTCAGGAGCGGATCCCGTCGCAGGTGATCGGCAGGTGGCGCGGGCCGCGCAGGACCGCGTTCTGCCGGTAGGGCGGCGGGTCCTCGACCAGTCTCGGCTTCTCCAGGCGACGGGCCAGCTCGCTCAGCGCGAGCTGCGCCTCCAGACGGGCCAGCGGGGCGCCGAAACAACTGTGGATACCGCTGCCGAGACCCAGGTGCTGGACGTCCTTGCGGTGCGGATCGAAACAGTCCGGGTTCTCGAAGCGGTTCGGGTCCCGGTTGCCGGAAGCCAGGACCAGCCACATCGAGGAGCCCTTCGGGATGGTGACCCCGCGGACCTCGATGTCGACGAGAGGGGTGCGCTGCGGCAGCAGCTGCACCGGCGGCTCGAACCGCAGCAGCTCCTCCACCAGGGGTACCACCAGCCCCGGATCCTTGCGCAGTTGCTTCAGGACGTCGGGGTTGCGCAGCAGGGTGAGCATCCCGTTGGCGATCAGGTTGACGGTGGTTTCGTGGCCGGCGATCAGCAGCAGGGCGGAGGTGCTGAGCAGCTCCATCGTGCTCATCGTCCCGTTCTGGCCGTGCCCGACCGCCAGTTGGGACAGCATGTCGTCACCGGGGGCCTTGCGCCGCTCCTCGATCAACCCGGCCAGGTACATGCCCAGTTCCATCCGGGCGTCATGCGTCGTCTTCTCCCGTTCGACCGGGTCGGAGCCCGGATCGGGGTCCAGGCTCGCGGCGAGGGTGTCGGCCCAGACGTGGAAACGGGCCTCGTCCTCGCGCGGCACACCGAGCAGCCGGCAGATCATGGTCACGGGGAACGGATAGGCGAACTGCTCGACCAGGTCGATCCGCGTCGGGTCGCCCAGGTTGTCGATGAGGCCGGTGACGGTGTCGCGGAGGAAACCGCGCATCGCGTCGACGCGGCGCGGGGCATGCGGCGGCCCGAAGGGACGGTTGGTCATCCGGCGCAACCGGTCGTGCTCCGGCGGGTCCAGCTTCAGGAAGCTCGGCGGCAGGGCCGACGCCTCCTCGCTCCCGCCCTCGGCCAGCGGGTCACCGGCCGTCGCCGCCAGGTTGCGCGAGTCCGAGCTCAGCCGCGGATCGTGCAACAGGCTCTGGATGTCGTAGTAGGTGCTGATGACGTACGGACCGTCCCCGTCGTGGAAGACCGGGGTCTTGCGCAGCTCCTCGTACAGCGGGTACGGGTTCGCGCGGTTGGAGTAGTCCAGGATCTCGCTCAGGATGCCTTGCTTCATGACGGGTCCTCCGGGGGCGCGTGCGGGTCAGTGCCCGGCGGGGGTGAATGTCATCCGGCGGTCGGCCGGCGAGTACCCGCTGAGGGTGATGGTCGGCCCGTGCGTGGGCACGGACGGGTCGGGGAAGTCCGCGGGGATCGGCCGCTGGCCTTCGGGGCGCCGGTCCACCGTGGGGTACGGCGGCGGGAACGGCGCGGTGGATTCGATCTGCTGCTGGTAGAACTGCAGCCAGCGCGCGTTGTCGAAGGTGACCGCCCCGATGACGCGGCCCTGGTAGCCGTAGACACCGGTGAAACGGCGCTCGGCGCGCGAGCCTTGGGTGATCATGATCTCCGTGCCCATCGAGGGCACACCCACGGACTTGATGTTCACCCCGAACTGGGCGGACCAGAAGGCCGGCACCCAGATGTGCGGGCGGCGTTCGGTGCTCTCGCTGACCATGTTGTGCGCCGCGGTCTCTGCCTGGGAGACGGCGTTGCCCCAGTGCTCCAGCGACAGGAACTGGTAGCCGAACAGCGGGTGCGGGGAGCGGGCGACGTCGCCCGCCACGAAGATGTCGTCGGTGACGATGCCGCGGATGTCGAAGGCCCGGCAGCCCGCGTCGCACGCGATGCCTCGGGGACCGGCGCCGAGTCCGGAGCCGGTGAGCCACTCGGTGTTGCGCTGGGCGCCGAGCGAGACGACCACGACGTCGCACTCCAGCGTGCTGCCGTCGGAGAAGTGTGCGGCGCGCACCCGCCCGGTCGAGTCGCCCTCAAGGCTGGTGACCATGACTCCGGTGCGCAGGTCGACACCGTTCTCCCGCTGGAGCTCGGCGGCGACCGCGCCGATCACCCCACCGAGGGCGCCGACGAGCGGCGCGTCTCCGCGTTCGGCGACGGTGACCTCCAGGCCGCGTTCGCGGCAGGCCGAGGCGATCTCCGAGCCGGTGAAGCCGGCGCCGATGACCAGGACCCGGCGCGGCCCGGCGTCGAGCCGCCGGGCCAGCGCCGCTCCGTCGTCGCGGGTGCGCAGGACGAAGACGCCTTCGAGCTCGGCCTCGGTCGGGTTCGGCCAGGGCCTGGCCCGTACGCCGGTGGCGATCAGCAGCCGGTCGTAGGGCACCGCGTCGCCGTCGGCCAGCTTGACCCTCCGGGCGGCCATGTCGAGGCCACTGGCCGGTACGCCGAGTCGCCACTCGGCGTCGATCTCGCGGCGGCGGGGCAGCGCGGTGCGCTCGGCCGAAGCCCGGCCCAGCAGTACTTGTTTCGACAGGGGCGGGCGGTCGTACGGCTCATACGGCTCGTCGCCGATCATGGTGAGCGAGCCCTTGAAGCCCTTGTCGCGCAACGTCTCGGCGGCGCGCAGACCGGCCAACGAGGCACCCACGACGACGATCCGGCCGTCCTGCTTGAGGCGGTCCAGGGTGAGGTCAGGCATCAGCCGCCTCCCCGGTGGTCACGGCGGCACGCGTGCCGCGGGAAGCGGGGGCGGCGGCCGAGTCCAGCTCGTCCACGAGGATCGCCTGCACGGGGCAGGCGGCGACCGCTTGGGCCAGGCGCTCACGCTGGGCGTCCTGCGCCTGCGGGTCGTACAGCAGTCCCTCGTCTCCGTGCATCGCGAAGACGTCGGGTGCGAGGAAAGCGCACTGCGCGTATCCCTGGCAGCGATTGAGATCGACGACAAGCCTCAGCAAGGTGCAGTCCTTTCATTGACCCCTGCGACTCCCCGGCCCAGCCTGCGGCCCCGGGACGGGGGACGGCCCGTCGGCAGGACCATCGGGGTGACGGCTGCTGACGGCTGGGCGCGTTCACGGCGTGCGGAAGGCCACGTTCAAGATGTACAGGCTGACGAGCAGGGCCCAGCCCGGGAAGATCAGCTCGGACCAGGGCACGGAGGAAGCCACCGTCAGCAGCACCAGCGCGGTCAGGTACCCGACGACGGTCAGCGGCTTCGGGAGGACCCCGAGCTTGCGCCCGATGTTCGAGGTGGCCAGGACGAAGACGGCGGCCATCCGCATCGCGTAGGTCGTGAGCAACGTGTACGCGAAATGGCGGCCGAAGCCAGTGGATTCGCCGTTGGCCAGCACGGTGCCGGCAGCCGCGACGGCGCCGAAGAGGGAGGCGACGAAGACCAGCCCGCTGCCGAGGAAGACGGTGGTGACGAAGCGGTCCTCGGCCTCCCCGGTGTGCTCGCGCAGGGCGCCCATGAACCACAGGAAGGCGATGCCGGCGAACGGGACGAGTTCCAGGGCCGTGGTCAGCGCCCCCCGCCGGCCCGGGGCGATCTCCACTTGTGCGCCGGCCGCACCTTCGGGCAGCGCGATCCGCACGAGCACGATCGCCGCCGCGAGCAGCAGGGCGAAGGCGACCCCTGCCAGCCCCGCGGCCTTGGGGGTGCTCAGGCTCTCTTCCCGGGGCGTTCCAAGTGCTCCTCGTTGCATCCCTCCAGCAAGCTGCACCCCGGGCCCGCGGTCCAGCGGGACGGCGCGCTCGGGTGACGCGGGCGGTCCACAGGCCGTCCCGCGCCCCTCCCGCTTCTTCCCGCACCCCTCCCCTACGTTGCCGTGATCAGGACACTGCCCGACCCGCCCGCGCCCTCCTCCCGCTGCGGCGGCGTGCGGGGTGCGCCCGGTGCGGCGCCGGGGATGATCAGGCAGAGCAGCACCGCGGCGGCCTCGCTCTGCAGGATCCGGGCGGCCTGACCCAGGCGGTGCGGGTCCGATGCCGGGATGGACAGGGCCAGGCATTCGGCGTTGGGGCCCGAGGTGATGGGTACGGCCGCGCAGACCGTGCCCACGGCGTACTCCTGCACGTCGAGCAGGGGGACGCCCGGCCGGCGCGTGTCGAGCTGTCGGAAGAGGTCCTCCTCGTAGACGGCAGCACCGACCGCGTCCCTGACCCAGGCGAGGGTCTCCTGCAGATGTCCGCGCCCGTCGCCGGACGCCGTACCGGTCGCTAAGAGGGCGAGGCCGGTGATGTACGTGCCGGGCCCGGCCGGGGCGACCAGGTTGGCCCGTAGCAGCTGCTCCATCACCCGGGCCAGCGCCAGCTGCGGCAACCGCGTCTCGCGGGCGATCTGGGCGAGGCTCACGCCGCCCGAGTAGCGGTTGACGACCTCCAGGACGTGAAGCGCCCGGTGGACGGCTTCCATCGCGACCGGCGCCGGCCGCTGTGCACAGGAGCTCCGGGCGGACCGGGCCGGGTGCGGCTGCCGGAGGGGCACCAGTGCCCACGCGCCCGCCCCGTAGGCGAGGTGCACGGGGCTCAGCCGTGCGTGCCGGGCGACCGCCACCGCGACCTGCGGGCCGAGCAGGTACACCTCCCCCAGATCGTGGTCCTCGGACCAGATCCGGGCGGTCACTGCCCGCTCCAGCTGGACGGGAAGCCGGTACGGGGGCCGCCCGCCATGGCCGTGCACCCGTGTGAGGGCGGTGAGGTCCTGGGTGGTGATCGGCGGGGACGTCCAGATGACCGAAGCTCCGAGGGCCTCCTCCAGGTTCTCCGGGACCTCCGGCAGGAGCGGCAACCCCTCGTCCGATGGCAGCACCCCGGCCAGCACCTTCCAGTGGCGGGCGGTGCGGACCTCGGCGCGCGCCAGGTGGTGGAGGTAGAGCAGGCGCGCCGCGGTCTGCGAACCGGCACCCGCCGCGTACTGGAACCAGAACTGTGCGCCCTCCGTCCGGTCGGACAGGTGCAGCAGGCAGCCGAACAGCAGTGCCGGTTCCGCACCGTGCGGCCAGGTTCCGGCGGCCAGGGCGAGCTCGGCGAAGGCACTGTTCTCCGCCAGGAACCAGGCCAGGTCGTCCAGGACGCGTGCAGCCCGCACATGACAGGCGGCGTCCAGGACGAGGTCGTCCGCCGGCCTGGACACCGGGGCGGGCAGGGGCGCCAACCCGGGTGCCGGCGTCGGTGCCGGCAGGACGATCGTGCCGTGGGCTCCGGTCGCCGAGTGGGTGCGGTCCGCCGTGAAGCGGCGGGCGATGCGCCTCCGCGCGGCCTCTTCGTCGTAGCCGGTGTACTCGTCCATCAGCACCTGCGCCTGCTCCAGTGCCGCTGCCAGTTCCTCCGCCGTCACGGCGTCGCGGTCGGCCGTCATGTCGCTCACTGGTCCTTCTCCTCTCCGGGAGCCCAGTCCGCCCCGAGTTTCTGGGACAGGATTCGGAGTGCACCTCGAACGTGCGACCGGACGGCCGCCGGAGAGATCCCCATCATCCGCCCGACGGTGCCGTTGTCGTACCCCAGCAGGAACGCCAGGAGCACCACGTCGTACTTACGCTCGGGCAGTCCCGCGACCGCCGCGTACAGCCCGAGCTTGGACTCCAGCAGCTCCATGCGGTTCCGGGAGGCGCGGCGCAACGCGGCGAACCAGGCCGTCTCCACCATCACCGCCGGCCGGCCCAGCACGGCCAGTCTCCGCGCGACGTGTTCGCGCAGCACGGCCCACGCGAAGCCGTGGAGGCTCGCCTCCTTCAGCGCTTGGCGCCACACCTTCAGGAGGAAGAGGAACACGTCGTCGACGACGTCCTCGGCGTCCTGACGGGAACCCAGGTGCAGGTGTGCGTAGCGCAGGTAGGCGCGGTGGTACTGGGAGTGGAACGCGCTGAACTCCACCGGCAGGACGCCGGGCAGCACGCTGGAGACCGCCCGGTCCCCGGCCGGGTCGAACTCGCCCTCACTCATTCGCTCCTCCAGTGTGCCGGTCGTCGCCGGTACGAGCGGTCGCGGCCCGGGTCGGCGGACCGGGCAGGGATGGGTGTCTCCTGACGGCGTACCAGGCGACGCCTATCAGCACGGAGGAGACGATCTGGACAGGACTCACGTCGGCGGGAAGCCTTCCGGTGAAGTGAACGGAACGGGCGTGCCAGCCCCCCACATCCAGCAGCCGGACGCACCGGTAGCTCCCCCCAACACCACCCCATCGGAAAAGGCGCCCGATTGTGCACGGCTGTCGACGGAAATCTTTCGGAAAATGGCGCATCTGCCCCGCTGCGCGCCCCCCGTGCCTCCGCGTACGCCCCTTGCTGACCTTCGCTGACTGGCGGGGTGTCACCGCACCCGCGCGTCACCGGTCACCGGTCACCGGATCACGTCACCGGGGCACTCCACCACCAGATCGGCCCGGGCCCGGCCCGGAGCGATCAGCCGGGCGTTCGCCTCGTCCGATCCGGTCACCCACTCCTCGGCGCGGGCCTGCGCCTTCCCGTGACGGACGTGGCGGTCGACCAGGCGCCGGACCCGTACCGCATCGTCGGGTGCGAGGAACCAGACCTCGTCGAGGAGGGGCCGTACCACCGCCCACTCCCCCACCCCGTGCAGCAGGTAGTTGCCCTCGGTGATCACCAGGCGCACTGCGGGGTGCACCGGAATGCTCCCGGCGACGGGCTCCTCCAACGACCGGTCGAAGGTCGGAGCGTAGACCGCCCCGGCGGCGGGTGTACGGAGCCGGCGCAGCAGCGCCGCGTATCCGGCCGCGTCGAAGGTGTCCGGCGCGCCCTTGCGGTCGGCCCGGCCCAACCGCACCAGTTCGGCCTGGGCGAGGTGGAACCCGTCCATCGGTACGACGACGGCGAGGTGCGGCCCGAGTGCCTGGGCGAGGCGCGCGGCCAGGGTCGACTTGCCGGCTCCGGGCGGACCGGCGATGCCGAGGAGCCGCCGGACGCCCGACGCCGCGAGCGCACGGGCCCGCTCCTCCAGTTCGATGAATTCCATCCCCTCATCCTGCCCGCGGCATGCGGGTGCGGTCCGCTCAGACCCGGGTGGACGGCCCGGCGGGTCGGGGGGTAGAGGGACCGGAGCCGATGCGGGCGATGAGGAGGGCGATGTCGTCGTCCGCGGATGCCGGGACCAGGTGGGTGATCAGCGAGTCGCACAGGTGGTCCAGCGAGCCCTGGGGTTCGGTGAGCAGGCGGGTGAGGTCGGCCAGGCGTTCGTCGATGTCGCTTCCGCGCGCTTCGACGAGGCCGTCGGTGTACAGGACGAGGAGGCTGCCGGGAGGAAGGGTGAGGTCGGTGGTGGCGAAGGTGGTCCCGCCGACGCCCAGCGGGGTGCCGGGCGGCAGTTGGAGGAGGCGGACCGTGCCGTCGGGGGCCACGGTCGCCGGTGGCGGGTGCCCGGCACGGGTGATGCGGCAGTGGCCGGTTTCCGGGTCGACCACGGCGTACAGGAAGGTGGCGATCATCGGCTCGGCGAGATCGTCCAGGGTCGCTTCGAGCTGGTTCATCAGTTCTTCGGGAGCGAGGTCGAGTCGGGCGAGGGCGCGCACGCTGGCGGAGAGCCGTCCCATGACCGCCGCGGCCGCGATGCCGTGGCCCATGACGTCCCCGATGAGGAGGGCGGCCTTGCCTCCGGGCAGCTGCAGGACGTCGTACCAGTCGCCGCCGATCTCGTTGACGTCGCTGGCAGGCAGGTAACGGTGGGCGACCTCGATGCCGGGCGGCGCGGTGATGTGTTGCGGCAGCATGCTGCGCTGGAGGATGACCGCGGTCTCGTGTTCGCGATGGTAGAGACGGGCGTTGTCGATGCTGATCGCGGCGCGGGCCGCGAGTTCACCGGCGAGGGTGACGTCATCGGGTCCGAAGGGGCCGATGGGGCGGGTGCGGTAGAAGGTGGCGACACCGAGCACGAGGTCCCGGGCGACGAGCGGGGCCATCATGAATGAGTGCACGCCGGCGGGCAGGAGTTGTGCGGCTTTGGTCGTGTGGCGGGCGGCGGAAGCGACGGCCTGCTCGTCCAGCTCGGGGATCAGGAAGGGCTGGCGGCCGGTCAGGGCCTGGGTGTAGGGGGCGCCGGCGGGAAAGACGAGGGTCCTGCCCAAGGGGGCGAGGATGCCGATGACGGCGGAACCCGTCAGCGGGGCTTTGCCCAGGCGGCGCAGGGCGATGCCGCCGGCCAGGCCCGTAGCCGGTTCGTCGCCGTGGGCCAGGGTGTCCAGTACGTCGACGGTGGCGGCGTCGGCGAGCTGCGGTACGGCTAGCTCCGCCAGCTCCTGCGCGGTGCGCTCCAGTTCCAGGCTGGCACCGATGCGGACGCTGGCCTCGCTGAGCAGGGCGAGCCTGCGGCGCCCCGCCTCGGCCTCGATGTGGTCGTGCTGCTGCTCGGTGATGTCGAGCAGGGAGGCGATCACGCCGATCGGGCGGCCGCCGGGATCTTCCACCCGGACGTACGAGCACGACCACACCCGGTCGTGGGTCGGGTCGGCCGGGGTGCGGCCCGCGCGACGGCGGTCCAGCACCGGCTCCCCGGTGGCCAGGACCTGCCGCATCGCGTCCTCCATGTCCTCGGCGTTCACCTCCGGCAGCACCTGCGCGAGGCGCCGTCCCACGTGGGCGGACTCCGAGAGGCCGTTCATTGCCTCCAGGGCGGGATTGACCTGGAGGAACCGCAGCTGCGTGTCGAGGATGGCGATGCCGACGGGCGAGCGGGCGAAGAGCCCGTCCCAGACCGCCGAAGACCCGCGGATGCGGCGCGCCGCATGGGCGTCGGCGGCGAAGACCAGGACCGCCGAGGCGCCGTGACGCCGGCCGGGAACCGGGCAGGCCCAGATCTCCACCTCCAGCGGATGCCCGTCTTGGTGCCATGCCGTCACGGTCCCCATCACCCCGCGCCCGGTGGCGGCGGTCTCCCACAGGGAACGGCCGAGGCTGCGGTCGGCTCCGGGGTGGAGGAGGTCGGCGATGTGTCGGCCCACGATCTGCGGTGGGCTGTACCCGAGGAGGTCTTGGGCCGTGCGGTTCCAGCGGACGATCGTGCCGTCGGCGCTGGTGGCCAGCTGCGCTATGGGCAGGGAGCCGAGCCACCCTCCGGCATCCTGGGCGGCGCTGCTGATCAGGTCCTCGATCGACATCTTCCCGTTCATCCGGCACCCGCCCCTCCCCGGCGGCCCACGGCATGGTCAGCGGATCGGTACACGGCTCGGGCGCCTGCCCGGGCGCCTGCCCGGGCGCCGCGGTCAGCTTCGTGCAGCCGCCCGGCAAGGGAGGCCCTCGGCTTCGCTTCCTCCACACCCCCCATGGTCGCCCCGCCGGCCCCGGACCGCTTCCCGTCGTGGTCAGGGGCTTGCGAGGACCACCACGGCGTTGTGCCCGCCGAACCCGAACGAGTTGCTGACGGCCACGGACGAGGTGTGCATCCTCGCCGTGCCGCTGACGACGTCGATGTCCATGCCGGCGTCGGTTGCGCGCAGCCCGCCCGTGGGCGGGACGGTGTCCTCGGCCAGGGCCAGGGCGGTCAGTGCCGCCTCGATGACTCCCGAGGCCCCGAGCGTGTGCCCGAGCGTGCCCTTGGCCGAGGTGACGGGGGGCTGGTGGGGGAAGACGCGACGGAGGACCGCCGCCTCGATGTGGTCGTTCTGCCGGGTCGAGGTGCCGTGCGCGTTGACGTGGCCGACGTCCGCAGGTCCGACGTCCGCGTCCGCGAGGGCGCCGCGGACGGCCTGCTCGGCGCCGCGGCCCTCGGGATGCGGCGCCACCAGGTGGTGGGCGTCGGTGGAGGAGGCGTAGCCGATCAGGCGGGCGACGGGCCGGGCCGCCCGCGCGGCGGCGTGTTCGGGGCGCTCCAGGACCAGTGCGCCGGCGCCCTCGGCGATGACGAAGCCGTCGCGGGTGGCGTCGAACGGGCGTGACCCCGTGCCCGACAGTGCGCCGAGCTGGGAGAAGCCGGTCACCACCAGCCGGCTGACGGCCGCCTCGGCGCCGCACACGAGGGCGATGTCGCACTGCCGTGTCGCCAGCAGGTCCCGGGCGAGGCCGAGGGCGGTGGTGCCGGAGGCGCAGGCCGTGGACGTGGACAGGGCGGGCCCGGTCACCCGGAAGCGCAGCGCGAGGTTGGCACACGCCATGTTGATCAGATAGCCGGGGAGGAAGTACGGCGAGACGAACTCCGGGCCCCGCCGGGCGAGCCGTTCGAGTGCCTCGTCCTGGGTCCGGACGCCGCCCATGCCGCCGCCGGTCACCACGGCGACCCTGCTGCCGTCCCACTGCTGTGGATCGAGCCCGGCGTGTTCGAGTGCCTGGGCGGCTGCCACCAGGGCGAAACGGTCGACCGGGTCCAGGTGGGCCGCGCCGCGCCGGTGCAGGACCGGGTGGTCCAGGTCCGGTACGCGGCAGCTGAGGCTGACGGGCAGACCGGTCAGCAGCTCGTCCGCGGCGGCGGTGGAGCGGCCCGCGCGGACGGCCGACCACGTGCTGTCCAGGTCGCAGCCGGCCGCCGTGACCAGGCCGAGCCCCGTCACGACGGCCTCGGGGCGTCGGCTCAACGGTCCGTGCGCCGTGCCTCGACGGACGCGGCGAACTCCGCGAGGGTGCTGCCGCGTACCTCCTCCTCTTCGATCTTGACGCCCAGCGTCTCGTGAACGGCGATGGCCATCTCGACGACCATGAGCGAATCGGTCAGCAGATCGCGCATCCGCGCGCCGGCCCGTACCTCTTCTGGGGGGACTTCGAACCTCTCGATGAGCAGTTCACTGATCACGTCGAGGATTGATTCCGGCGCGGAGGTGGTCACAGGGGCTCTCGTTTTCGGTATCGGGACCGTTGCTCCGGGGTGGCGCGCACGGCCGGTGGGAAAGGTGAACGAGAACGCGACGCAGGGAAGTTGAACGTTCTCGTGCTCAAATAAGTACCACGGCAGGGTATTTACTCAAAACCCGCCTTTGAACAGCTTCTTGATGTTTCAAAAAGCGAGATGGAGGATCATTCGTGTCGGAAAGGATGGCCGATGTGATCGAGGTGGCCGGCTCGGAGCTCAGGTACGTGAAGCAGCTGCTCGGCGACGTCGGGGAAAGCGCCTGGGACCGTTTCCTGGACTGGCTCGTCGACGACTACTTCCGACTGGAAGTAGTCGGGGTGGAGAACATTCCGGCGGACGGGCCCGCCGTCGTCGTCGCCAACCACTCCGGAGCCTGGGGGCTCGACGCCTTCGTACTCCAGAAGGTCTTCGCCCGCAGCCTCCAGCGCCCCCTGAACGTACCTGCCGCACCCCTCGTGTTCCGATTTCCGGTCATCGGTTCGTACGCCCGGAAGAAGGGCGCCATTCCACTCGATCCGATGCTCGGAATGGAACACCTGACCGCCGGGGAACTCGTCGGAGTGTTTCCCGAAGGCCTCGCCGGTCTGGAAAAGCCCTTCCGCAAGCGCTACCAACTCCGCCCCTTCAGCCCCGGATTCGCGGTCACCGCCGTCCGGGCCGGCGCCCCCGTCGTGCCGGTGTCCGTCATCGGTGCCGAGGAGGCGTGCCCCCGGTTCGGTGACGTCCCGGCCCTGGCACGCCTCTTCGACCTCCCCTACTTCCCGATCACTCCGGTCTTCCCGTTGCCCGCGAAGTGGCTCGTCACCATCGGCGAGCCGATCCCCGCGCCGCACGGGGGCACGTCCTACGCCGCCCGCTGCGCCGCGGCCCGACTGCTGTGCGCCGAGGCCCACGCCGCGGTGCAGTCCCTGGTGGACCGGGAACGCCGCAGGCGGGACACGCCGTTCTGGTAGCGCACGCGGGGCGGCGGGCGCGCCCGGAGCGCGGGCGCCCCCGCACCGGTCGGGGCCGGCCTCAGCCGTCCTCGACCACCGCCCGCACCTCGGGCCAGACCAGGGTGGTCGACCCCCAGGCCAGCCCGGCGCCGTAGGCGGTGAGCGCCACCCGCCGGCCCGCCGCGAGCGTCCCGGAAGCGGCGGCCTGGGCCAGCAGTACGGGCACCGAGGCCGCCGCCGTGTTCCCGTACGACTCGATGTGCGACAGGACCTGGCCGGGCGCCAGGCCCAACTCGGCGGTGAGGCCGTCCAGGATGCGCTGGTTCGCCTGGTGGGCGACCAGCAGGTCCAGCTCCCCGAGTGACCATCCGGCTCCGCCCAGGGCCCGGGTCACGGAGTCGCACATGCCGACGACTGCCTGTTTGCGTACGGCGGGCCCGTCCATCCGGAAGTACGACGAGATCGCCTCGTCCGGCGCCGCCAGCAACCTCTTCCTCGCCCGCGCGCCCCCGCCGGGGATCTCCAGCAGATCGGCCTGCGCGCCGTCACTACCCAGGTCGAACAGCCCGAACGCGCCGGGGGTACCCGCTCCCCCGGCGCGCAGCACCACCGCTCCCGCGCCGTCGCCGAAGATGGCCGACATCAGCCAGTCCTCCGGATCGAGGAACGCGCTGAACACGTCGGAGGCGACCAGCAGTACGCTCCCGAAGGTTCCCGCGCTGATCATCGAGGTCGCCACGCCCAGGCCGTACAGGAACCCGCTGCACCCCGACGCCAGGTCGAACGCCGCCACCGTGCCCAGCCCGAGCCGCGCCGCCACCTCCGGGGCACCGGCCGGCAGGAGCCGGTCCGGGGAGATGGTGGCCAGGACGACCGCGTCTACCGCGGACGCCCCGGCGGCCGTCAGCGCATGGCGACCGGCCCGGACGGCCAGGTCGACGGTGGACTCCCCGTCGGCGATGCGTCGGCTCGCCACACCGATGCGGGTGCGGATCCATTCGTCGCCGATGGACCGCTGCCCACACAGCTCGGCGTTGGTGAGGACGCGCGGCGGCAGGTAGGCGCCGAGCCCGGACAGTACGGCTCCGCGGCCGGAATCCGGCGCTGGTGGGGTTGCCGAAGTGTGCATGGTCCCGTCCGCCTCAGTCCGCCAGCCGCTTCGCTGCGCGCCGGACGCCGGTGGCCGCCGTCGCACACCGTTCGGCGTGGCCCAGCAGGGCGACCCGGAACTGCTCGCCCGCCCCGTCCTTGTTCCAGCCGCTGTTCCCGGCGCAGGCGGCAAGGCTCTCCGCGTGCCGTTCCAGCCGGTCGGCGCTGGCGTGCGCCAAGGCTCCGTACGCCGCCGGGGCGTACCCGAACGCGGAGACCGGCACCGCCGTCGGCATGCCGACGGTGACCCGCCCGTCGCCCGAAGGGGCGGCGAGGTCCTCCAGCGCCACGAGCAGCGTCCGCGGGTCCAGTGTGTCCGGCAGCCGGTCCGCGGTGAACTGCGGCGAGATAACCACCGGGCGAACCGTCGCCGTGACGAGGCGCACGATCTGCTCGGCGACCAGCGCCGCGAACCGTGTCGCCGCGCATGCGGACGGGGCCCCGCACAGCGCCGGTGCCCCGGACGTCCCCGGGGCCGGGCGGTCCTCGTCGTGCGGTCCGCGCAGCCAGCCGGGCGCACGCAGGATCTCGGTCCCGGCCTCGACCGCCAGGTCCTCCCATACGAACGACGCCCGTACGGGGTACACGGCGGCGGCGACCGGCGGATAGCGGCGTAGGGCCTCGCCCACGGCGTCCTCGGCGGACGCGGCGGCCCCCACGGCGAGCAGGGCCAGCGCCTGGAGCACGGTCCCGGCCGCGGCCTCGGACACGAGCGCGAGCGCGTGGGCGACGGCCGGGACGGCGGCCTCCGGATCACTACCGTGTCCCGTGCCCGCACCACCGGCCTGCGCCACCATCCGGCCGGTCACGGAGCAGGGGTCCGGGTCGGCCAGATGGGGTGCCAGCCGTCGGCCCAGGGCCGCGGCGGCCCCGTCCGCGTACGGCCTGCTGTCCACACCCGCCGTCGCCACTGCGATCACCTCGCTCAGCAGCGTGTCCTCGGTGGCTGCGGCGCCCACCACGACGCGCCGGCTCAGCCGCAGCATGCCGCGGTGCCAGGCGTGCCACTCCAGCGTGCCGTCCCCGCGCCGGGACGCGACCGCATCGTCCACGTCGTCGGCCACCAGGGCGCCCAACTCCGCTGCCGGCACGGCCGCGTCCCGGGGCAACGGCACATGCTGCGACAGTTCGTAGCGTCGTCCACCGGCCGTGAGACCGACTGCGGGTCCCAACGCCCCGGCCTCGTCGGCCCGAGCGAGCATGCCCTCGGCGTCACTGGCGGCCAGCGGCAGGAGGAAGGACCCGAACGGGGTGCGGAGTTGCACCGGCCGCCCGGAGCGGGTGCGCCGCAGATGGGCCAGCAGCATGCGCATCACCCCGTCCCGGGTCATCAGGTCCAACCCCAGGGCACGGGCCGGGGCGTCCGTCCACGGCAGGCGCTGGGCGGCCATGGTCGCGCTGAACACGGCGTTCTCTAGGAGCCAGGCCGTCGCGGGACGTCGCGCCGTGGTGGCCGGGCTGTCGGCAGTGGTCATCGGTCGGTCTCCCTTGTGGTCACTTGTCGCGCAGCATGTACGGCTGGTTGCCGACGACTTCGCCGTCGTAGGCACTGATCAGCTTGTTGACCTGCTCCCGGTAGTGCGTCAGCTCCCCGCGCAGGGTGTCGGAGTACGCCTGCGGGGCGTGCGAGAGCGGGTAGTCGTACGACTCGTCCAGCCAGGCCAGTTCGACCCAGCCGTCGGGGATGTCGTTCGGCGAGGCCGGCCCGCGCCCGTCCAACATCGGGATCACGTCATGCTTGTTGACGAGGCTGATCACCTGTGTGGTCGGGTCCGCGGACCGCTTGCTGTCGATCGGGGAGCCGAGCGTGACCACGTGCGTGACCCGGTAGGAGGAGGCCACCTCCACGTCGGCCGCGAGGTTCATCGCGGTCAGGCCGCCGAGACTGTGCCCGACGATCATGAGCTCCGAGCCGGCCGGCACCCCGGCCCGCTGAAGCAGCTTCTTCGCCGCACGCGTGTACGTCGTGTCGGTCCGCAGCAGCCCGTCGAAGGCACCCACCAGGTCCTGCGGGGTGCTGTTGCTCAGCAGCCCGAAGCTGGTGCCGGGCAGCAGGAGCACGTGCCGTACGGCGCCGTCGGCGCACGCGACGCGGCGCAGCAGCACCAGCCCGTGGTTGCCGAGGGCCCCGATGTCGTTGACGTAGCTGACGATGTCGTTGCGGGAGGTGGCCAGCACCTTCGCCAGGATCGAGTCCGGCTCGGTGCGCTCCGCCCGCCCCGGGCCGGGGTTGAGGTACCGGAGCAGCGAACTCGGCAGCCCGAAGAACGGGTCGGTGGTCGGTACACCACCGGCGAGCGTCACCCACGAGAAGTCGTCGTTGACCGGGTTCTCGTCGAGCAGCCCGAGCAACGCCAGCAGCTCCATGATCACGGGACTCACCGTGGTCAGGGCCCGGGTCACCCCCAGCAGCTCGACCAGCCCGTACGCCGCCCGCAGCGCCTCCCACCGGTTCCCGGCCACGATCGCGTCGGTCAGGCGCCGTGCCGTCGGTGCATCGAGGTTGGGGTGGTCCACCGCCGCAGCCTTGATCCGCAGCGCGAAGGCGTCCACGGCCATGGCCACCTTGGCGGGGCGACGGTACGTCACGCTCCCGGCCATTCGGGCGAGTTCGCCGATCAGGCCGCCGTTCGCCCCGAATCCGAGCCCGGCCGAGTCGGTCAGCGCCCGGGCGCAGGACACGGCCGTACCGAGTGCCCAGACGGGGCGCCGTAGCGCCTCGACCCCGAACCGCCAACTGAACAACGCCCCCGTCAGCTCCGCACCGGACTGCTTGGCCGTGAGGGCCGCGTCTGCGAGCAGGACCGACGCGGCGATCAGGAGCTCGGCGTCGGTCCGCTCCGCGGCCGGCGGGACCGGAGCCGCGCTCTCGGCGGCGGTATCCGGCCCCTTTTGCGCGGGAAGGTCCTGAGCCGTTTCTTCGACCACCTGAGACGCCACTTCCGTACCTCTCATCCCTGTGCAACGGCTTCGCAGCCTTGCCCGCTGTGTGCGGGGGAATGGTGGCACCGAACGTGATCCTTTTGCCGCGGCCGTGCCCGCGTTCCTCCGTGCCACCGCCTGCTCGACGCCCGGCGCGCAGGGCCCTGCCGCTGTGTGGGGGCGCCCGGTTCACCCAACGGGGTGGAAGGGCTCGGGGGGATGAGCACAGGACCTCGGTGTTGACGCGCGGCATCCTGCGTCGTCCGGGGAGGGCGGCACGGCACCGTGCCGGCGCTTACCTCCGGCACGCTTCCACGAGCCGACACAGGCCATCGGCCTGGCATGAACACGGCGTACAGTCGGCTCCCGACGCCGGGACTCGACCACCCCTCGATCCCCCTCGATGCCCACCGATGCCACTGAAAGCAGGAGCAATGACAGGCACCGCACCGACCTCCAGCCTCGCCGGATGGCAGTGCACTTCCTTCTCCGCCGAGGGATTCACGCACGACTGCTACGAGAAGGGCGAAGGCCCCGGCGTCGTGCTCCTGCCGGAGTTGCCCGGGATCACGCCCGAGGTGCTCGGACTGGCCGACCACCTGGTGTCGGAGGGCTTCACCGTCGTGATGCCGTCGCTGTTCGGTACGCCGGGCAAGCCCGTCTCCCTCGCCCGGACGGCAGGCGTGTTCGCCCGCGTGTGCGTCTCGGCGGAGTTCCGGGCCTTCGCCACGAACGCCCGCCGGCCCGTCGCCGACTACCTCAGGGCCCTCGCCCGCGACCTCGCGTCCCGTACCCCCGCAGCGGGCGTCGGTGTCATCGGCCTGTGCTTCACGGGCGGCTTCGCCCTGGCCGCCGCGGTCGACGACTCGGTACTGGCCCCCGTCATGAGCCAACCCTCCACCCCCATCGCCCTGACCGCCGCCCAGCGCGCGGACGCGGGCCTCTCGGAGGAGGAACTCCAGCGCGTCGTCGACCGCACCCGGCACCACGGCCTCTGCGTCATGGGGCTCCGCTTCAGCGAGGACCGGTTGTCCCCGGAGGAGCGCTTCGAAACCCTGCGCTCCCGGCTCGGCGACGCGTTCAAGGTCGTCCGGCTCGACTCCGCCCCGGGCAACCCCGACGGCTTCGGCCGACAGGCCCACGCGGTCCTGACCCTGGAGGTCCGCGAGACCTCGGCGGACCACCCGGCCCTCAGGGCCCGCGCGGACGTCACTGCCTTCCTGCACGACCGCCTGCGGCGCGGCGGAGCGCAATGAGGGCGGGCCCTGTACTCGCCATGACGACGACGAACGAGGACCCCGAGTTCCGCCGCGGTTCCGCCCGGGAAGTACGGTCCGCACAGCGCGTGCAGGGCCTGTTCACCGCACCCGTCATCGACGCCGCCACGGACGGCCCGCACCCGTGGCTGGCCACCGCGTACGTATCGGCCCCTCCCTCGCCGATGCGGTCGTCGCGCACGGGGCGCTGCCGGTCGAGGCGGTGCTGCTGCTGATCGCCGGTACGGCCGAGGCACTACAGGTCATCCACGGCGCGGGCATCGTCCACCGCGACCTGAAGCCCTCCAACGTGCTGCTGGCGGCCGACGGGCCCCGCGTCATCGACTTCGGCATCGCCTACGCCGCCGACGCCCCGGCCATCCGATGCCGCCGGGCTACCCGCCCCTGCCCCAGCCACAACCCACGCCCGGTGCGGGCAAGCGGGGCCTGCCCGTCGCCCTCGTCGCCGCGTTGGTCTTCGGCATCGCGGGCACGGGCACGGCGTACGTGATGCTCAAGGACAAGGGAGGGCAGACGCAGTCCGGAAGCAGCACGCAGGGCGAACGGGCGGGCGGCGGCGAGGCGTCGGGCTCCGCCAAGCCGGGCGGCGCCAAGGCCGACCCCAAGCCCACCGAGTACAAGGGCGTCAATCTCACCGCCGGCTACCACCTGACCCTCGGGGACGAAGACGTACGACCGCAGAAGGGCGAGGACGGCGGCGGGGCAAGTACCCCCGGTCAGTAGGCCAGTGCGGTCATGTAGTCGGGGTGGTGGGCGGCGACGTCGTGCGCGGCTTGGACGAAGGCGGCGACGGCTGCGGATCGCGAGGCCTCCGGCCAGGCGACCATGACCGCGCTGGGGCTGAGGCCGGTGACCGGCCGGTATGCGATGTCCGGGCGCTGGTGCCGCTTGGTGGTGGAGCGTGACAGGAACGCCACCGCCTGGCCCAGCGCGACCACCTCCAGGAGTTGCTCGACGCTGGCCACGAGCGGCCCCTCAGGAGTGTCGGCCGGCGCCAAGCCTGTGTGGCCATCGCCTGCTTCCGCTCCGTCGCATCCTGTGTAGTAGGCGGTGGTGGAGGGAGCGGCCCCTTTCCAGCGTGGGATCGGTTCACCCTTCAGGTCGGTCGCCCGCAGTCGCCGGCGTCCGGCCAGGCGGTGCGCGGCGGGGAGAACGGCCAGTCGCGGCTCGACCACGAGCGTCTGGGAATCCAGCCCTTGACCGTCGAACGGGCTGCGCAGCAGCGCTACATCGGCGCGGCCGTCCCGCAGCATGGCGATCGGCTCTCCGCTGCCGCCGACGACGACTTCAGGCGGCGGCAGATGCGAACCCGTTTCCCGGTAGGCGGCGAGGATCTCCCGCAGCAGCCCGGCATCGCCTCCCGGTTTGACCGCCACGACGAGCTGGGGTGTCGGCTGACCGGCCCGGCGTGCTCGCCGGGCCGCCGCGTGCACCGCGTCGACCGCGATCCGGGCCTGGTCGAGCAGCACCTGACCGGCGGTGGTCAGCCTCACCTGCCGGGTGGTGCGCTCCAACAGGCGTACGCCGAGCCGGGACTCCATCTGAGCGATCGCCTTCGACAGCGGGGGCTGCGCCATCCCCAGGCGTTGCGCGGCCCGGCTGAAGTTCAGTTCCTCGGCGACCGCGATGAAGTACCTCAGCTCCCGCACCTCTAGCTCACTCATATCTGTGGACTATAGATCCAGAGTCTTCCGGTCTTTCCCTGCCGCCCGTGGGCGAGGGGAGGCTGGGTGCCATGACGACTTCACAGAAGACTGCTCTGATCACCGGCGCGAACAAGGGCATCGGCAAGGAAACGGCGCGCAGGCTCGCAGCACTCGGCATCACCGTGCTGATTGGCGCCCGCAACGCCGAGCGTGGCGAGGCGGCGGCCGAGGAGCTTCGCGCCGACGGCGCCGACGTACGGTTCGTACCGCTGGACGTCACCGACGAGATCTCGGTCCAGGCCGCCGCCCAGCACATCGACGCCACGTTCGGCCGCCTCGACATCCTCGTCAACAACGCTGCGATCGCCGCCGGACCGCAAAAACCGAGTGAAACCCCCGCCGGCACCGTCCGGCAGGTCTACGAGACCAACGTGTTCGGCGTCATCGCGGTGACCCACGCCATGCTCCCCCTGCTCCGCCGCTCCGCCGCCGCACGCATCGTCAACATGTCCAGCGAACTCGGCTCCCTCACCCACCTGGCCGACCCGGGCAGCCCGTGGTCCGCCTACTCCTCGATCCTCCTCCCTTACTGCACCTCGAAGAGCGCGCTGAACGCGATCACCGTGCTCTACGCCCATGAACTGCGCGCCGAAGGGATCCTGGTCAACGCGGTGAGTCCCGGCTACTGTGCGACCGACCTCAACCGCCACACCGGGATACGCACGGCGGAGGAGGGCGCGGCCGTGGCGGTTGACCTGGCGACTACGGGCGAGGACGACCCGACGGGCGCCTTCTTGGCAGAGGACGGGCCGATTCCCTGGTGAGACCCGGGCAACGCCGGCGATCCCGGGCCCACCCGAGGGGCAGGGCGCCGACCGATGGCCCTGGCTCTGGCCCTGGCTCTGGCCCTGGCCCTGATGGGCGAGACGTTTCTGTACTGACTGTCGTCACCGCCCGGTGCTCGGCCCCGTCACATCGGACCACCTCAGCGATGGGCCGCGCACCGACAAAGGGCGCATTTTGCCCGAAGGGTGAGGCCCGCGCCGAGCGTGCAGCATGATGTCCCGGTGCAAAATGCGGAGCAGTTCGGCGAGGCCGAGGACGATACGAACAGCCCTGGAGCAACGGGCCGACGCACCCCACAAGACATGTCCGCACAGGTCATAGCCGCCCGGGACGGCGACGAGGGAGCATTCGGAGCGCTGTTCCGGGCAGTACAGCCCGGCCTGCTGCGCTACCTGGGCGTGCTCGTAGGCATCGAGGCCGAGGACGTGGCCTCCGAGACGTGGCTCCAGATCGCCCGGGACCTCAGATCGTTCCAGGGCGATTTCGACGGGTTCCGCGGCTGGGTGGCGACCATCGGCCGGAACCGGGCGCTGGACCTGCTGAGGTCCCGGCGGCGGCGGCCCGTCAGCAGCGTGCCGGTGGAGGACCTGCTCGGTGACCGGCCGGCGGCCGACGACACCGAGGGCACCGTGCTCTCGGGCCTGGGTACCACGGCCGCCCTGGCGCTCATAGCCGAGCTGCCCCGGGACCAGGCCGAGGCCGTGCTGCTGCGGGTGGTCATGGACCTCGACGCGCAGACCGCCGCGCGCGTGCTCGGCAAACGGCCGGGGGCGGTCCGGATGGCCTCCCACCGCGGCCTGCGCAAGCTCGCCAAGCGCCTCGAAGAAGCCCTGCGACCTGCAGGAACACCCACACAATCGGACAGAACGACGTCCCCGGAAAAAGATTCCGCCCCGGGAGTGACACCAACGAAGGCACCAACGCTGAAGGGCATGAGATGAGCACCAACCGATCCCGGCGGATCGACCGCGACACAGCCGAGCAACTGCTCGGTCGATCCGTGGTCGGCGCGGCGGACGGCCACGAAGCCCTCGTGGAACTGCTCTCCGCTGCCGCCGCGCCCCCGGCGGACGGAGAACTGTCCGGCGAACGGGCGGCGCTGGCCGCGTTCCGGGCGGCTCAGCTCGCACCTGCCCCTGTCCCCGTTGCGCAACACCCCCGGAGGCGACCGATGCTCACGTCGGTGCTGGCGAAGGCCCTGAGCGCGAAGGTCGCGGCTGCCGCCGTCGCCACCGCGCTCGGCGGCGTTGCCGTGGCCGCCGGCACCGGCCATCTGCCCGCCGCGCTGGGGGGCGGTCCGAACCCCGGGCGTGCGGAGCCTTCCGACACATCCGCCGCGGCTTCCCGTTCTGTCTCCCCGAACCCGAACCCGAACCCGACCACGCGTGCGGCGGCCCCGCTGACCGCCGAACTGGCGGAGCTCTGTCGCGCCTACGACCGGGCGCGCGACGCGCATCCCGGTGAATTGCCGGCCGAGTCCCGGTTCACGGTCCTGGTCACGGTGGCCGGGGGCCCGGACCGTGTCGCCGGGTACTGCGCCCCGGTACGGGAGGCCTCCGGCGGTCCCGGCGCTACGCCGGCCGCCACGGACCGTCCGACGGCGGCCCCGTCGAGCGGCCGTCCGAC
Source organism: Streptomyces sp. NPDC006430 (assembly GCF_040612395.1). Lineage (NCBI taxonomy): Bacteria > Bacillati > Actinomycetota > Actinomycetes > Kitasatosporales > Streptomycetaceae > Streptomyces > Streptomyces sp. NPDC006430. The sequence continues at coordinate 150,293 of NZ_JBEXQA010000014.1, read as the reverse complement.
CTCCCGGACCGAGCCACCGGACAACCGGCCGACCAGTGCCGGCCCCGGTCCCGGCGCGGTCCACACCCCGAACCCCACCGCCGCCCATCCGACCGGACCTCCGGACAGCCGGCCAGGAACCGCTCCCGGCACCGGCGACGATCAGACCTTCCGTCCCAAGGAATGACCCGCCCGTCCCCGCCGGGACCGGTGGGCGTTCCCGGCACCGCCCACCCGCCCGGCTTCCGAACCTCCTACCCGTAGAGGCCGCCCCCCGATGCACCAACGACCTGGCAACCCAGCCGAGGACACCGCGCCGATTCCGCTCATGGACCCCGTCGCCCCCGGCGTGCCGGACGCCCCGCCGCCGCACGTCCCCGAGGCGAGCCCGGTCTTCGTGGACGTCTCGGGGCGCAGACAGCGCCGGGTGCGTCGGATGGGGCGCTTGCTGGTCGTCCCGGCCGCCGCCTACGTCGTCCTGCTCATCAGCACCCTGCTGGGCGGCCCCACGGTCCATTCGCCGTTCCTGCCCTCCGCCCAGGCGCCGCAGGGCTCCCAGGGCAACGACCCGGCAGCCGGGTCCAGTACGCCGAGCCCCTCCATCGGCAGCGCGGCGAACGGCCGGACGCGCCCCAGCCCGTCCGGCGCACGCAGCAGTGCGCCCGCCACCGGCGCTCCCGGCAAAACGGCGACGTCCGGGACCGGGTCGGGTCCGACCGCCGCACCGGTCGGCGGCCAGTCCACCTCCACCGCCCTCCCTTCCACGGCCACCACGGCGCGCGGCCGCTCCAGTTCCGCACCCGGCCAGGGCGGCAAGCCCACCGCCCATCCTTAAGTCCCGCACGGCAGGAAGCACTCCCCTTGTCCAAGAACCCCCGTCGTCGTCGGACCCGCGGTCGACGCGGCACCGTGCGCAACGTGCCGCTGCGCACGCACTGGCTACTCCTCACCACGCTCGTCCTCACGCTGTCGGCCGCACTGCTGATCCAGGGCTACACCCAGCACCTGTTCGATTCCAGGGCCGACGGCGTGGAGCGTGACCGGGGTTCTACCTCCTCCGTGCCCCCGCAGATAGCCTCCGGCGGCCCGGTGATCCAAGGAGCGGCAGCCCGTACCGCCGCCCCGGCCGCCCGTACGATCGCGCTGACCTTCGACGACGGCCCCGACCCGGTCTGGACTCCGAAGGTCCTCGACGTCCTGCGTCGCAACGACGTCCGTGCCACGTTCTTCACCGTCGGAACCCGTGTCGCCGAGAACCCCGACCTCGCCCGGCGGATCGTCGCGGAAGGCCACCAGATCGGGCTCCACAGCTTCACCCACACCGACCTGGGCAGCGCCTCCCCGTGGCGGCGCTCGCTGGAACTGCGCGAGACGCAACTCGCCGTCGCCGGCGCCACCGGAGTCACCACTCCGCTGCTGCGCCCGCCGTACTCCTCCACCACCAGCGCGCTCACCGATGCCGAGTGGAGCGCCGTCGTCCAGGCCGGCCAGGAGGGCTACCTCACCGTCCTGACGACGCGGGACAGCGAGGACTGGCGCCGCCCGGGCGTCGACCGGATCATCGCCAACGCCACCCCCGAGGGCACCGGCGGGCAGATCCTCCTGATGCACGACGCGGGCGGAGACCGCTCGCAGACCGTCGCCGCGCTGGATCAGCTCCTGCCCAAGCTCAAGGCGTCCGGCTTCACGTTCGCCACCGTCGGCGACGCCGTCGCCCTCCCCGAGGCCGTACGGCCGGCGGGGACGGCCGAGCGCTGGCAGGGCCTCGCCCTGATCACCGCGCTGCGCACCAGTGACGGGTTCCTGGACGTCCTCTCCTGGCTCCTGTGGGTCGCGGGCGCGATCAGCCTGCTGCGCGCGGTGGCCGTGTTCGTCGCCGCTCGCCGCCATGTACGGATGCGCCGCAAGCCCTGGGGCGCGCCGGTCACCGAGCCCGTCAGCATCATCGTCCCCGCCTACAACGAGAGCGCCGGCATCGAGGCGGCCGTCCGCTCGCTGCTGGCCTCCGACCACCCCGTCGAGATCATCGTCGTCGACGACGGCTCCACCGACGGCACCGCCGACATCGTCGAGGCACTCCAACTCCCCGGGGTACGGGTCATCCGACAGCAGAACGCGGGGAAGCCGGCCGCGCTCAACACCGGCATCGCCGCGGCCTCGTGCAACCTCCTCGTCATGGTCGACGGCGACACCGTCTTCGAACCGGATGCCGTCCGCATGATCGTCCAGCCCTTCGCCAACCGCCGCGTCGGCGCCGTCTCCGGCAATGCCAAGGTCGTCAACCGGGGCGGTCTGCTCGGGCGCTGGCAGCACATCGAGTACGTCGTCGGGTTCAACCTCGATCGCCGGCTGTTCGATCTCGCCGAATGCATGCCCACCGTCCCCGGTGCCGTGGGTGCCTTCCGGCGCGAGGCGCTGCTGCGCGTCGGCGGCGTCAGTGACATCACGCTCGCCGAGGACACCGACCTCACCATGGCCCTGTGTCGCGACGGCTGGCGCGTCGTCTACGAGGAGCGCGCCAAGGCCTGGACCGAGGCACCCGCCTCGCTGGGTGCCCTGTGGAAACAGCGCTACCGCTGGTGCTACGGCACCCTCCAAGCCATGTGGAAGCACCGGGGCGCCCTCACCCAGCGCGGCCAGGCGGGCAAGTTGGGCCGTCGCGGCCTGGTCTACCTCCTCATGTTCCAGGTCCTGCTGCCCCTGCTCGCCCCGGTCGTCGACGTGTTCGCGGTCTACGGTCTGGTCTTCCTCGACCCCTGGCGCATCCTCGGCCTGTGGACCGCGTTCCTGCTGCTCCAGGTCGCGATGGGGCTGTACGCGTTCCGCCTCGACGGCGAGCGCCCCGGACCGCTGTGGAGCCTTCCCCTCCAGCAGTTCGTCTACCGCCAGCTGATGTACCTCGTCGTGATCCAGTCCGTCTTCACCGCCGTCGCCGGGTCGCGCCTGCGCTGGCAGCGGATGGAGCGCTACGGGAGCCTCCAGGTTCCCGTCGGTGCGACCGGGTCCGCGCCCCCTGCGTCCGCTGTGTCCCCTGCGTACCCGCCATCCCCCCTGCCGCCCGTATCACCCGGACCGGAGATCGAACGGGGTTGGCACGAGGTCGGGCACCCCGTCGTCGCGCAGGAACAGGCCCCGGCGCCGGAATCGACACCGGGTGGCGGCCATTACGTCGATCCCGGATGGGCCCCCCACCCCTCCTACTACGCCCAGAACCAGCAGCCGCCCACGCCGACGATTTATCAGGATTACCGCTGACGCAGCATCCCCCGGCACCCGTACGCATCCCTGCGGAGCCGGGACAATTCCTGCGGCATTCACCTGCACGGCCCCGGCAGTCCGAGCCGCATTCCCGACGGACCACGAAGCCCCCACGGCCCTCCGAGCCGGGGGGCTTCGGCCTTGAGCAGCGCACATCCGCAGGCAGGACGGCTTCCCGCACACCTAACAGGCGCCGAGGATGGCGGGCAACCGTCCGAGGTGGCGAATTCCCGCCATCCCAGAACCGGCCTCTCGACCGAAAACGTAGGGGTAACACGGCCGTAACGTCGACGGCAATGTCGGAGATGGCACCGAATTCCCCGACACGCGCTCTGCCGTACGTCAGGTAACCACGTTCCGGCAGTCCGGTTCGACCCGGTTCACCCACACCGTGCGATAGGACCTCCGCAATTCTCTGACGTCCCGTCATGGCGGAACTATGCCAATTCCGTTCAGGGCCTGTTCAGGCGATCCACTGGATTGTCATGCTTCCGTCAGTTCCCGTACGGGCAACCGCCGGTCGATCGCCACCGGCAGGTGCGACCCAACCGTACGGAGCAGCACGACAGCGCCCGTTCCGCCCCCTGCAGGCACTCACCCCGGTGCCCCGGAGCGAGGCGCGACCGCGCACACGCGGTTGGATCCAGAAGGAAATCCCAAGTGAAGCGAAAGCTCGCCCTCGGAGCAGTCCTCTCCACCTCGGCCCTGCTCGCCGGCGCCATTCAGGTCAGCGCCGGGCTCGCACAGGCCTCCCCCACACCCGTGCCCGCCCAGCAGCGCGCCACCCTGCTCGCCCAGGCCGGTAGCGATGCGCCCGTCACGGCCCGCGCCCTGGGACTGGGCAACGCGGAGAAGCTGGTCGTCAAGGACGTCGTGACCGACGCGGACGGCAGCCGCCACGTGCGCTACGAGCGCACCTACAACGGCCTCCCCGTGCTCGGCGGCGACCTGATAGTCCACCAGGACGGCAAGGGCGCCATGAAGTCGGTGGACAAGGCGGTCCAGCACTCCATCGCCCCGGCCTCGCTCTCCCCGAAGCTCTCCGCGGGCCAGGCCGCCGCCCAGGCGACCGGCGCCGTGAGCGCCACCGTCGGCATCGCGAAGGACTCCGACGAGCCGGCCCTCACCTCCGTCGACCGCACCGGCACCCCGCGCCTCGTCGTCTGGGCAGCCTCCGGCACCCCGCGCCTGGCGTACGAGACCCTCGTCGAGGGCATGCGCGCCGACGGCACCCCGAGCAGCCAGCGCGTCGTCACCGACGCGGCGACCGGCGAGGTCCTCTCCACCCACGAGGGGATCCAGACCGCCAACGCCGCGGGCACGGGCAAGGGCGTCTTCGTCGGCTCCGTTCCACTGACGACCAACTCCACCGGTACCGGCTACGAGTTGAAGGACGCCACGCGCGGCGGCCAGTACACCGTCACCCTGTCGAACAAGACCGGGGGCAACGGCACCCTCTACACCGACGCCGACAACGCCTGGGGCGACGGCACCGTGTCCAACGGCCAGTCCGCAGCGGTCGACGCCCAGTACGGCGCCGCCGCGACCTGGGACTTCTACAAGAACGTCTTCGGCCGCAGCGGCATCCGCAACGACGGTGTCGGCGCCTACAGCCGGGTCCACTACGGCCGCAACTACGTCAACGCGTTCTGGAGCGACTCCTGCTTCTGCATGACGTACGGCGACGGCGCGAGCAACACCCACCCGCTGACCGAACTGGACGTCTCCGGACACGAGATGAGCCACGGCGTCACCGCGAACACCGCGGGCCTGAACTACTCCGGGGAGTCGGGCGGCCTGAACGAGGCGACCTCCGACATCTTCGGCACCGGCGTGGAGTTCAACGCCAACCTGAGCGCCGACAAGGGCGACTACCTCATCGGCGAGCTGATCAACCTCAACGGCAACGGCACGCCGCTGCGCTACATGGACAAGCCCTCCAAGGACGGCAGCTCCGCCGACTACTGGTCCTCCGGTGTCGGCAGCCTCAACGTCCACTACTCCTCGGGCGTCGCGAACCACTTCTTCTACCTGCTGTCCGAGGGCAGCGGCGCGAAGACGGTCAACGGCGTCGCCTACGACAGCCCGACCTACACCGGCACCGCCGTCACCGGCATCGGCCGCGACAAGGCCCTCCAGGTCTGGTACCGCGCGCTCACCGTGTACATGACCTCCACTACCGACTACAAGGGTGCCCGCACGGCGACCCTGAAGGCGGCGGGCGACCTGTACGGCGCGACCTCCGCCGAGTACCAGGCGGTGGCAGCCGCTTGGTCCGGCGTCAACGTCAACTGACGCCCTAGCGACGTGGTGCCGGCAGCGCCCGGAAGGGTCCTGCCGGCACTTTCGCGCGTATGCGACCCCTCGGGGGAACTCAGGGCCGTGTGGAGTCGGTGGCGCGGACGATGCCCTCGAGCTCCGCGGCGATCCACGCCCGCTCGTCGTCTTCGCCACCGGGCGGCGCCGCGTCCGCTTGCCGACCGGGAGCGTTCTCCACGACCGCCCAGCCCTTGCCGCCGTCGGGGGTGGCGACTTCGACGAGGCGGTGATCGAGGTGACCCGTGATCATCACCGCCATCAGGGACAGGTACTCACCCTGTAGATCGGGGGCGAGTTGGGTGTCTCCGGACACCTCCAGGACAGCCTCCTGGCCGTCGGCCAGCAGGGCGCACGTGGCCTGCACCGCCCGGATGAGCAGCTCGAACCGCTCTCCGTTCAAGCGCGCCCGCAGGACTTCCAGGTAGGGACCCAGGACATCGACCTCCTGGCCCTCACCGGGTTCTGCCGGTTGGTACTGAGTCATGTTCCCGCCCTTCCCCGGACGGCAGCGTCCTTGGGCAGTGTAGGGAGCATCCGACGCCCACACGGCGTTCTTCGGCCAAACGACCTCCCGCTGCGGATGCTGCGCGACCTCGGCAACGATGCACCGTGCCGGATCCGAACCCCCGGGACGCACCGCCCGCCGCGTTCACCTGAGTGGTCGATGCGAACCCCTGAGCGGAGGCCGAACTCCTGGACGGCGCAGGTCATGCCCACCGCATATCCCCCGCGCATATTCCCTCGGCAATTCCGAAGTGCATTCAACATCTCCCCACTTCCTGCATTGACAGTGCACCGCGCCCTGAGGGTTAATGAGTTCATGGGTGGCCTGATGTAGTCGCGTATGGGTGGGATCCGGTCACTCCATGACCGGTTGAATCGCCATTGGCGGCTGCTCCAACGCGGCGATACCGCTCTTGAGAAGTGCTCTACATCGCACGTGCAATCACGATCGTACATTGAGCGGGTATTGGCGAATCCGACTCTTCCGTGGGGGGATCAATGGCCCAGCTCGACTCGTTCTCAGTTCCTGATTTCCATCTTCCGTTCGGGAACTCGAAGCATCCGCAGGCCGCACGGGCCAACGCCGAGTCCACTTCCTGGGCGTTGCGCCACGAGCTCGTCGTCAGCCAAGCCGCGGACCAGTTCGCGGGCATCGGTTGCGGCCACCTCGCGGGCCGGGTGAGCGGCGAGGTGCCGTACGACAGGATCGTCCTGCTCTCCGAGTGGATGGCCTGGTCGTTCGTCCTCGACGACCAGCACGACCACCTCATCAGGACCGGTGACGTGGCAGCGTGGCGGCCCGTCAGGGAGGCCATCACGCAGTACCTGGCAACCGGGCGGACGAACACGGCGTCAGCGCGAAGGAATCCGCTGGTGAACGCGTTCGTCGACCTGTGCGACCGGATCCTGGCCGGGATGTCCGAAGGGACCGCGGCCCGCTACCGGGCCCATGTCCCCCTAATGTTGGGCTCCTTGGACCAGGAGGCGGGAAACCGCGGAGCCGGCGGGCGTCCGACGGTCCAGGACTACGTCCTCATGCGCCGGCACAGCTCCCAGCTGTTGCCCATGATGGACATGGTCGAAGCTGGACTGGGGATCGATCTGCCGCAGCACATCCACGACCTGCCCGCCTTCCAGGCGCTCGTCGAGAGCGCCGTGGACATCATCTCCTGGGGCAACGACGTGTTCTCCTTGCCGAAGGAGCACTCCTGCGGGGACACCAACAACCTCGTCGCCCTCGTTTCTTCGTGGGAGGGGCGCTCGCTTCCGAACGCGGTCCAGGTGGTCGAAGGCCGCATCCAGGCCCGCATAGAGGACTACGTGGCCGGCGAACAGCGGCTGTTCCAGGTCCTGGACGCGCAGGGGGAGACGGACCCGGCACTGCGTGAAGCAGTCTCCCGTTGCGTGCGGAGCTACGAAGACTGGATGATCGGCGCGGATCTGTGGCAGCGTTACGAGTGCACACGGTACAGCGACGAACGGTTCGCAGCCGGGATGGAGTCTGCCTACACCCGCCCGGACCTGGTCTCGGTGGCATAGCGAGGAGTCGGCCCATGGCCCGTGCGGAACCTTCCGGCCCTGTGGTCCATGCACCCGTGGCCCCGGGGCGGTTACCGCTCCTGGGCCACGCACTGCCGCTCTGGCGGCAGCCGATCGCGTTCCTGGAGTCCTTGCGCGAGCACGGGGAGATCGTGCGCCTCGACATCGGGACGTGGCCGGTCCACGTACTGACGAGCCCCGAGCACGTCCACGCCGTACTGGTCCAGCAGGCACCGCAGTTCGGTCGCGGCCGGATCTTCGACAGGCTCCGCCCGATGTTCGGCAACGGCATCGTGACGACGGACGGCGAGTTCCACCGCAAGCAGCGCCGGATGATCCAACCGGCCTTCCACCGGAACCACATCACCGAGTACGCCGAGGTGATGTGCCGGACGGCGGAGGAGATGTCCACGTCCTGGACTGCTGGCCGCGAGATTTCGATGGTCACGGAGGCTCGCCGCTACGCACTGTCCTCGGTGGCCGAGATGATCTTTTCGGGGGACCTGAGTCGGCCCGCCATCGCCGAGGTGCACCGGTCGCTGCCGATCGTGCTGGAGGGCATGCTCCTGCGCGCGGTCATGCCCAAGTCCCTGGACCGGCTGCCCATCCCGCTGAACCGGCGGTTCGACGCGGCGGCCGCCAGACTGCGCCGCATCATCGACCAGGTGATCGCGCAGTACGGCGCCGAGGAGGTGGAGCGGCACGACCTGCTCTCCCTGTTGCTGTCCAGCGTGGACGCCGAGACGGGCTCCACGATGGATCCCGAGCAGGTGCGGGACGAGGTGATCGCCATCATGTTCGCCGGTACGGAAACCTCGGCGACCACGTTGGCCTGGATCTTCCACGAACTCGGCCGTCACCCCGAGGTGGAGGAGCGCCTCCACGCCGAGGTCGATGCGGTGGTGGGCACGCGACCGGTCCGGCCCGCCGACCTCTCCCGACTGCCCTATGCGAACAGGGTGTTCCAGGAGGCGCTGCGCCTGCACTCGCCCCTGCTGTTCACCCGGCAGGCCCTCAAGCCCCTCACGCTGGGCGGTGTCAGCATCCCGGCCGGAGCCGAATTGGCGTACAGCCCGTACGCGCTGCACCGGGACCCCGCGCTGTTCCGCGATCCCACCGTCTTCGATCCGGACCGCTGGGCACAGGGCGCGAGCGGGGGACCGCGGGACCACCGCTACATTCCGTTCGGGGCCGGCCAACACAAGTGCATCGGGGATTCGTTCGCCGTGGCGGAAATCCTGACAGCGGTGGCGAGCGTGGCATCCCAGTGGCAGTTGGTTCCCGCCCCGGGCGTGACGGTACGGGAACTCCCGGCGGGCATGCCCCAGCCCAGCGAGCTCCCGATGATCCCCGTTTCACGCCACTGACGGAATCCGATCGGTCCCGTTCCTTCCAGGGCGCGTTCTGTTCCTGCACTCGGATGCCGCAGCGTCCAAAGTCAGCCGACAATACAGCATTCCCCTCGTACGGGTGACGAGTTACCGCAATAATGTGCTTAAGCAGCAACAACGCGTCCCCTGGGTCGTACACTCGGCCGCACGCGCTGGAGGGGGCAAGAATGTCACATGTCACGGAACCGCGAGGCTGGGCTTCCCAGCCTCTGCTTGAACGGGAATCCGAGATTCTCGCGATCCACCGCGCAGTGGACGATCTCTGCGGCACCTCTCACCACGGTGCGTCCGGCCGCCGCGGTGGAGTCCTGACCTTCGCGGGGTCGGGCGGCATAGGGAAGACCACGCTACTGGCAGAGGCCCGCCGGCATGCCGCGGAGCGCTCGTGCACCGTACTGTTCGCGCGCGGCGGCGAGCAGGAGAAGCAGGTTCCGTTCCACGTGATGCGGCAGCTCATCCAGCCGGCGTTCGCCGCCATGAGCGAGGGCGAGAGGCGCGACGTCCTCGGCACCTGGTACGACATCGTCGCTCCGGCGCTCGGGCTGACCGCCGCCGCCGAAGGCTCGACGGCACCCGACCCGCAGGGCGTGCGCGACGGCTTGGACTGGGTCGTCACCCATTTAACCGTACGCAGCGCCCCCGTCGTCCTCGTGCTCGACGACGCGCACTGGGCGGACGCGGAATCCCTGGCGTGGCTGACCGCGTTCGCGGCGCGGGCCGAGGAACTGGGCATGCTGATCATGGTGGCCTGCCGGCCGGACGAGATCCCCGCCGACGCCGGCTCCCTGCGCTCCCTGATGGGGCGCCAGGGGACCCGTCCCCACGAACTGGCGCCCCTCACCACCAGCGCCGTGGCCCGTATCGTGCGCGATGCCCTCGGGCAGAACGCCGACGACGTGTTCTGCCGGGAATGCTGGGCGATCACCGGCGGGAACCCCTTCGAGGTCGTCGAGTTGGCCATGAAGGGCCGCGACCGCGAGCTGAAGCCGCACCAGGACAGCATCCCCCAGCTGCGCGACCTGGCCTCGGCCGTCAAGGGCAGTGGTCTGATCGACCGCCTCGAACAGCTCGGGCCGTCCACCGTCCGGCTCGCCTGGGCCGCCGCGGTACTGGGCACCGCGATCCCGACCGGCATCGTGGGAAGCGTCGCGGCCCTCGGCGAGGCACAGGTCGACCAGGCCATCGCCCAGCTGAAGGCCGCGCGCATCCTGACCGTCCTCACCAGCGTGCGCCGCAAGGAGGTCGTGGAGTTCTTCCATCCGCTCATCGCCACGGCCGTGTACAGGTCGATTCCACCCGGTGTGCGCGTCGCCATGCACGGGATGGCCGCACAAGCCCTCGTCGACGACGGCCAAGGGGCTGCCGCTGCGGCCCGCCACCTGCTGGAGATGCACCCCGACGGCGACCCCTGGGTGGTGCAGCAACTGCGCCAGGCGGCACGCGAGAGCTTCTCCGCAGGAGCGCCCGACGCCGCACGCCGCTACCTGGCGCGGGCGCTGCGCGAACCGCCGGACGCGGAGGACCGGGCCGAGGTGCTGTTCGAACTCGGTTCCGCCAACCTCCTGCACGACCCCGCAACCACCATCAACCAGCTCAGGGCCGCGTTGGAGGAGCCCCAGGCGCAGCAGCCGCTGCGGGAAGCGATCACGTACCGGCTCGCCCAGGCGCTCGCCCACACGGGACAGTTGGCGAAGGCCGCCGGTCTCCTTGCGGACGAGGCCAAGAAGGCCACGAGCGCCCGGACCCGGCTGCGCATGCGGGCCGAACAGTTCAAGTGGAACTCGGTCCGGGTCGACGAGGAGAACTCGCCCGCGCGCTCCCGGCTCCTCTCCCAGTTCGCCAAGCGGATCACCGGACGCGGGCTTGCCGAGCGGCACATCCTGGGTCTGCGGGCCTGGGACGCCGCCATGCGCGGCGAACCCGCCGCTACGGCCCTGGAGTACGCGGAACAGGCGCTGGACGGTGGCATGAGCTGGACCGACCAGGACTTCGGGTTCGAAGTGCCGGCCGTCGTGGCGGTCACGTTCATGTACTGCGACCAGCCGGGCCGCGCCGAGGAACTCTTCAACGCCGGCATCCTCGAGTTCGAGGCCAAGGGCTGGCGCGGCGCACACCTGTCGTTCGTCTACACCCTGCTCGGCTACGTCCGGTACCGCCGCGGGCGCCTCGCCGAGGCCGAGGACTTCGTGCGCAACGGTCTGCAGATCGCCGACCGTGTCGGACACGGGATCCCGGCGCAGTGGTACGCGATCGGAACCCTCATCGAGACGCTGCTCGCCCGCGGGAACACCGACGAGGCCGTGCAGGTCGCCCAGGCCTACAAACTGGAGGAAGGCCTTCCCCAGGCGGTCGTCTATCCCGACCCCCAAGCCGTGCGGGGCAAGCTCCTGCTGGCCCAGGGCAGGTACGAGGAGGCGATCCAGCACCTCAGCGCGGCGGGCAAGCGCCTCGATCTGCGCGGTACGCGCAACCCCTCGTGGAGTCCCTGGCAACTCGACCTGGCCCTCGCTCAAGTGGCACGCGAACCCGAGCAGGCACGGGCGACGGCGGCCGAGGCGCTGGCGCGCGCCCGCGCGTTCGGAACGTCCAGTGCGATCGGGCACGCCCTGCGGGTGTCGGCGGCGGCCGGGGACCCCGCACAGGCAGCCACCCTGTTGCAGGAGGCGGTGAACCACCTCGATCAGTCGCCGGCGGCCTGCGAACTGGCGCACGCGCTCGTCGACCACGGCGTTGCGCTGCACACGCTCGGTGACCCGCACCGGGCGGCCCAGCAGCTCTACCGGGGCATGGAGGCCGCCTCGGCCTGCGGCGCCGACGCCCTCGCGCGCCGCGCACGCTCCCAACTCGCGTCGGCCGGGCTGCGTCCGCGCCGTCTGCACACCTTCGAACAGGACACCTTGACCGTCGCGGAGATCGCCGCGGCCCGGCACGCCGCGCTCGGTCTCGACAACGCGGCGATCGCCACGAAGACGAACACCACCGTGCAGGAGGTCTCCGAGCTGCTGTCCGCGGTTTTCACGAAGTTGGGTACCGACCGGCTGGGCCTGAGCCGGGCCCTCGGGACCTGATCCGCGGACCGCCGTGCGGTGCCTCGTCGGCCTCGCGCCCGGACCGATGGTGACATGCCTCGTGCCCGTCCCGGCAGTGATGTGCCTCGGGACGGGCGCGGGAGGGTCGTACGCCGGCCTCAGCCGAGGACCGCACCCAGGCACAGGAAGCCCGCGACGGCGACGAGTAGGGCGCCCATCAGGGGAGCGATGAACCGCAGGTACTGGTCGTAGCGGATCCGGGCCAGGGCCAGGCCGCCCATGACCACGGCCGAGGTGGGCGTGATCAGGTTCACCCAGCCGGACGCCGACTGGTAGGCGGTGACCACCAGGGCCCGGCTGACTCCAGCGAAGTCCGCGAGGGGCGCCAGGATCGGCATGGCCAGCGCGGCGTGGCCCGACGAGGACGGCACGAAGAACGCGAGCGGAATGTTGATGAGGAACATCAGCACGCTGAAGACGCTGGAGGACGTGCCCGAGACCGCGCTGTGCAAGCCGTTCAGGACGGTGTCGGTGACAGCCGCGTTGTTCATGATGACGGTGACGCCGCGCGCCAGCATGACGATCATGGCCGCTCCCATGAAGTCGCCGGCTCCGTTGGTGATGGCGTCGGCCGTGCCCTTTTCGCCGAGGCCGCCGATCAGGCCGACGGCGATCGCCGCGACGATGAACAGAGCGGCGAGTTCGGGGAAGTACCAGCCGAGCGTCGGCAGGAAGGTGACGTGCAGGTCGGCCCACGGGATGACCGCGAAGATCATGAAGAGGAAGGTTCCCGCGAACAGGCCGAGCACGAGGCGGTGGCGACGTCCGAGGGCGGCCGTCTCCGCGTCCCCGGCCGCCGGGAGGCGGTCGTCCTCGGTGGCGGTGACCAGCGAGCGCGAGGGGTCGGCCAGGACGCGTCCGGCGTACCGGACCACGTAGGCGGCAGCGATGGCGGTCAGGCAGACCCACATCGCCAGTCGGAGCAGGATTCCGTCGCCGGTGCCGATGCCGGCACTGTCGGATGCGACGCCGGTGGCGAAGGGGTTGACGGTCGAGGCGAGCGTGCCCACACCGGCGCCGACCATGATGACGGTCGCCGCCACCATGCGGTCGTAGCCGAGGGTGAGCATGAGGGGGATCATCAGGCCGTAGAAGCCGAGCGTCTCCTCGGCCATCCCGTACGTGGTGCCGCCGAGCGAGAAGACCGTCATGAGGACGACGAGGAGCAGGGTCCGGTGGCCGCGGAGCCGGTGTGCGAGGCGGGCCACCCCGAGGGTGAGGGCCCCGGTGCGCATCGTGACCGTGATGAACGCTCCCACCGCCAGGATGAACAGGAACACTCCGGCTGCGCCGGCGAAGGCGCCGTCGGCGCCGGGGGTGGTGAGTCCGCTCTGCGCGTCGGTGACGCCGTAGAGGCCGTTGACGGGTGAGAGGAACAGGTCCTTCAGGCGGTCCCAGAAGCCGGTGGTCAGCTGCACCGAGTGGTACGTGCCGGGTACGGGGCTGCCGTCCTTGGTCTCGTAGCGGCCGGCGGGTATGACGAAGGTCAGCGCCCAGACGGTGATCGTCACCGCGATCAGAACCGTGAAGGCCGAAGGGAACCGGAACCGGCGCCGGCCGTTCGTCGGCCGGGCCGGGTCGGTGCCGTTCCCGGCGGGCTCCGCTGCCGCGGGCGCGTTTCTTGTGCTCATGTCAGTTCCTGAGTTCTGGGGGCGGAGTCGGCCCGGGGACGGCCGTTCGGGGTGACGAGGGTGCCGGTGGCGCCGTCGAGGATGGCCTGCGCGTCTTCGAGGGCGCCGATCGCGGCCATGCCGCCGGTCAGTTCGACGAACCGGCAGACGGCGTCGACCTTCGGGCCCATCGAGCCGGCGGGGAAGTGCTGCGCGCGGAGCTGCGCGGGTGTGGTGTGCCCGATGGGTGCGGCGTAAGGGGTTCCGTATTCGCGTTCGACGTGCGGCACGTCGGTGAGCAGCAGGAGTGCGTCGGCGTCCAGTGCCTCGGCCAGCAGGGCGGCGGTCAGGTCCTTGTCCACCACGGCTTCCACGCCCACCAGTCGGCCCTGGTCGTCCCGGATCACGGGGACGCCTCCGCCGCCGGCGCAGACGGCAACGGCACCGGAGTCCAGCAGCAGGCGGATCAGTCGGGTCTCCACGACGCGCTGCGGGCGGGGCGAAGCGACGACCCGCCGCCAGTGGCTGCCGTCCTGCTTGACCGTCCAGCCGCGCTCGGCGGCCAGTCGTTCGGCCTCCGCCCGTTCGTAGACGGGTCCGACGAACTTCTCGGGCTCGGCGAAGGCCGGGTCGGCGGCCGAGACGAGCGTCTGGTTCAGCAGTGCGCAGACCTGTCGCTCGGGAAGGGCGTTCTGGAGGGACTGCAACAGCCAGTAGCCGATCATGCCCTGGGTCTCCGCGCCGAGGACGTCGAAGGGATAGGGGCTGCTCAGGGAGCGGTCGGCCGCGCTCTCCAGGGCGAGTACGCCGACCTGCGGACCGTTGCCGTGCGTGATCACCAGTTCGTGGCGGTCTGCCAGCGGGGCGAGTGCGGCGACCGCCGCACGGACGTTGGCCAGTTGGACGGAGGCGTCCGGCCGTTCCTGCCGGCGCAGGAGGGCGTTGCCGCCCAGGGCTATGACGACGCGCATGAGGTGGTCTCCATAGGTCGGGGTGGTCAGTCGGTGAGGGTGGCGACGAGCACGGCCTTGATCGTGTGCAGCCGGTTCTCCGCCTGGTCGAACACGATCGAGTGCGTCGACTCGAAGACCTCGTCCGTGACCTCCATGGCGGTCATGCCGGTCTGGGCCGCGATCTTGGCGCCGACGGTGGTCTCGGCGTCGTGGAAGGCCGGCAGGCAGTGCATGAACTTGACCCGCGGATTGCCGGTGGCCTTGAGCACGTCCATCGTCACCTGGTAGGGCTTGAGCAGGGCGATCCGCTCGTCCCACATCTGCGCCGGCTCCCCCATGGACAGCCAGACGTCGGTGTAGATGAAGTCGACGCCGTCCACGCCTTCGGCCACGTCCTCGGTCAGGGTGATCCGCGCTCCGGTGGCCTTCGCCACCCGGCGTGCCTCGGCCACCACCTCGGGGGTGTTGTGCAGGGCGGCGGGCCCGACCATGCGCACGTCCATGCCGAGCATCGCGGCGGTGACGAGCAGGGAGTTGCCGACGTTGTTCCGGGCGTCGCCCAGGAAGGCGAACGACACCTGCTCCAGCGGCTTGTCGGTGTGCTCCCACATGGTGAGCACGTCCGCGAGCGACTGCGTGGGGTGCCACTGGTCGGTCAGCCCGTTCCATACCGGAACGCCGGCGTACCGGGCCAGTTCCTCGACCAGCCGCTGGTCGCTGCCGCGGTACTCGATGCCGTCGTAGTAGCGGCCCAGGACCCGGGCGGTGTCCTTGATGGACTCCTTGTGGCCCAGCTGCGAGCTCGCCGGTTCGAGGTAGGTGACGTGTGCGCCTTCCTGGTGGGCGGCCACTTCGAAGGCGCACCGAGTGCGCGTGGATGTCTTCTCGAAGATGACGGCGATGTTCTTGCCGCGCAGCTGCTGCTGCTCGGTGCCGGCCGAGCGGGCGCTCTTGAGCTGCTCGGACAGTTCGAGGAGGTGACGGAACTCCGCGGGCGTGAGGTCGAGTTCCTTGAGGAACGGGCGGTGACGGAGGTCGATCGACACGGAGGACTCCTTGAGGGGGTGTACGGGGTGTACGGGGCTGGCGGGACGTTGGGCGCGGCGCGGGCCGGGGTCGGCCGGGCGGTCCGCGCGGCGGTCAGACCGCTTCGCGCTCGATGGGGCAGCTCATGCAGCGCGGACCGCCGCGGCCCCGGCCGAGCTCGCTGCCGCGGATCGTGACGACCTCGATGCCGCTCTTGCGCAGGTGCGTGTTGGTGGTGACGTTCCGCTCGTACGCGACGACCACGCCGGGTTCGACGGCCAGCACGTTGCAGCCGTCGTCCCACTGCTCCCGCTCGGCGGAGCGGATGTCCTGGCTGGGGGTGAGGACGGTGATGGAGTCCAAGCCCAGCGCGTCGGCGATGACCCGGTCCATGTCTTCAGGCGCGTGATCGGTGATCTTCAGGTCCTGGTCCCCGACGCCGGGCTCGATGGTGCAGGACCGCAGTGCGCCCAGACCCGCGTAGCGGGTGAAGGTGTCGCCGCTGACCATCGTCATGACGGTGTCCAGGTGCATGAAGCTGCGGCTCTTGGGAAGGTCCAGTGCCACCACGCGCCGCGCGGAGCCGGCCGCGAACATCCGCAGGGCCAGCCGCTCCACGGCCTGCGGCGTGGTGCGCTCGCTCATGCCGATCAGCACGGCACCGTTGCCGATGACCAGGACGTCACCGCCCTCGATCGTGGAGGGGAACCCCGCCTGGCCGTCCGACCAGCGCCGGAAGTCCCCCTTCTCGAACAGGGAGTGGTGCTGGTAGATCGCCTCGAAGTGGACGGTCTCGCGGCGCCGTGCGCGCTTGCGCATCGGGTTGATGCTCACGCCGTCGTACACCCAGCACGAGGTGTCGCGGGTGAAGAGGTGGTTGGGCAGCGGTGCCAGGACGAAGTCGTCCGGCGCCATGGCGTGCAACCGTACGCTCGGAACGTTCCCCGTAAGGGTCTGGAGTTCGCGCTTGGTGACACCGCCGACGAGGCACGCGGCCAGAGCGGCCGGCTCCATCGAGTCGAAAGAGGCGTGGATCCGGTCCGTGGCCAGCGGCCCGAACTCGCGCTCGTCGAAGACCCGGTCAAGGACGAGGGTTCGGGCGGCGGGACTGGCCAGGGTTTCGGTCAGGAGGTCCGCGAAGAGGTGCACCCGCACCCCGCGGTCACGAAGGGTGTCCGCGAAGGCGTCGTGCTCCTCCCTGGCCCGCTTGACCCAGAGCACGTCGTCGAAGAGCAACGCGTCCTTGTTGGTCGGGGTGAGTCGCTTCAGTTCCAGATCGGGCCGGTGCAGGATGACCTGCTTGAGCCGTCCGGTCTCGGAGTCCACGTGGAAAGGCATGGCTTCCTCAAGGGTGGGGGATCAGGAGTCACCCCGAGGAAGCACCGAACGCACCGTCATTTCCGGTCGAGCGGCGCCTCGTTCCTGCCGGATCGGGGCGACACCTGAACCCTGTCACCGTGCACCCGCCGCGAGCCCTGGGCGACGGTCCCTGCCCCGGACCTGAACGACCCCGTCGTCCCGGCCCGTTCGCCCGGCCCTGTGCGGGCCGTTCGGCCCTGGTGCGCGAGCGAGCCGGTGCGGGACGCTTGCGATCGGATGCCCGGACGTACGGCCGGGCATCCCGCAAGCGGTAGGGGCCCGCGGCCGGGCGCGAGCCCGTGCTGCGGTGCCCGACGCCCGTGCCCGGCGCGGGTGCCCGACGGGCGCCGCTACGCACTCGCCTGGTGCGCGCCGTCAGCTCAGCAGTCCGCGCCCTCGGTCAGGGGGGCCCGCCAGACCAGCCGGCTCCCCCCTTCGGGGGGAGAAAGGATCTCGAAGGTCCCGCCCGCGCGGCGGGCCCGCTCGCCGAGGTTGGCGAGGCCGCTGCGCCGGCCCTCCTCGGGGATGCCCCTGCCGTTGTCCGAGACCACGAGCACCACCTCGTCCGCGGCAGCCTGGAGGTTCACCTCGACGCGCGTCGCGTGCGCGTGCCGCGCGGCATTGCTGAGCAGCTCCGACAGCACCGCCACGACGTGGTCCGCCACGGGCAGGGGGACGTTGGTGTCCAACAGCCCCTCCATGCTCAGCCGCGGCGGGAAGCCGAGGGAGGAGGCGGCGTCCCCGACGGCGCGCGCGACCTGGGCGCGCAGGCTCGGCCCGGTCGCCTCGTCGCGGGTACGGAGGCCGAAGATCGTCGAACGGATGATCTTGATGGTCTCGTCCAGGTCCGACACCGCCCGCTCGACGCGTTCCGCGGCGCCCTGGTGCTCCACCAGCCGGGCGGCGCTCTGCAGGGTCATGCCGGTGGCGAACAGCCGCTGGATGGCGAGGTCGTGGAGGTCCCGGGCGATCCGGTCGCGGTCCTCCAGCAGGGCGAGCTGCTCGGCGTCGTGCCGGTGCTCGGCGAGCTCCAGGGCGAGGGCCGCCTGTCCGGCGAAGGCGCGCAAGTGGTCGAGTTCGGCCGCTATGAACGGGGGCTCTTCGGGGGCGCGGGCCAGCAGGAGCACGCCTCGGGTGTCCTGCGCGCTCGTGCCCAGCGGGACCGCCACCGCCGGACCGAGATCGTCGGAGCGGACCGCCCCCGCATGGTACTGGGCGTCGTCGGCCAGCCCGGTGCTGCTCACGGGGGCGCCCGATCGGTACGCGGTGCCCGGGAGGGTTCCCTCGATGGGAACGACCAGGCCCCGCCGGACGTCCTCGTCCACTCCCATGACCAGTTCCACGACGAGGTCGTCCGTCCCGGACACGGGCACGGACACCTCGGTGAGGCACGCCCCGGTGATCTCCTGGGCGCGACGGGCGATCAGCTCCAGCACCTGGAGCCGTGGGCTTCCGGACAGCAGGCTGTTGGTGATCTCCGCGTTCGCTTCCAGCCAGCGCTGCTGGCGCTGGGAGCCCTCGTACAGGCGGGCATTGTCGATGGCCACTCCGGCGGCCACGGACAGCGTGGAGATCACCGATTCGTCCTCGGCGTCGAAGTCCTGCCCGCCGCGCTTGTCGGTCAGGTACAGGTTCCCGAAGACCTCGTCCCGGACCCGGATCGGGACGCCGAGGAACGTGCGCATGGGCGGGTGGTTCGCCGGGAAGCCGTAGGAGGAGGGATGCGTGTCCAGTTCGCTGAGCCGGAGCGGCTCGGGATTGCGGATGATCTCGCCGAGCAGGCCGTGGCCGGCCGGCAGCGGTCCGATCTTCGCGATCTCCTCCTGCGTCAGCCCCGTGGTGAGGAACTGCGAGAGCCGTCGGCCGTCCGGGCCGATGACGCCCAGCGCCCCGTACTCGGCGTCGACCAGCAGCGCCGCGGCCTCCACGATGCGGCGCAGCACCTGTGCGAGATCGAGTTCGCGGCCGACGGAGACGACGGCCTCCAGCAGGCTGTGCACGCGGTCCCGCGTCCCGCGGGCCGCGTTGATGCGCGCCTGCAGCTCTTCCAGCAGCTCGTCCAGCCGCATCTGAGGCATGCGCGAAAACGATTCGTCCGCCATGTCCACCGTCCCCCTCGTGCATCCCGCTCCCCGTACACGCCCAGGGTAACGGCATCCCGGTGGTGGGCCCCGCAGGGCGGCCCGGGACGGGAGGGGCCCGCAGTGGTCGGGAGGGAGGGGTTAGTGGAGGTCAGCCCGGTGTGCCGGCCACCGTACGGGGCTCGCCGCGCTCGGCTACCGCGGGGTACGGCCTTCGGGTACGGTCGGGGAACCGGTCTCCTGTCCCGGTCCGGAGTACTGGGCCGCCAGGACGGCAGCCTGCACCCGGCGCTCCACGCCGAGCTTGGCCAGCAGCCGCGAGACGTTGTTCTTCACGGTCTTCTCCGCGAGGTAGAGCCGCGTACCGATCTCCCGGTTGGTCAGCCCCTCCCCCACCAGCGCGAGGATCTCCCGTTCGCGCGCGGTCAGCCCGGGCGGCCCCTGCGGCTCTTCCTCCTGGCCTCCGGTCCGCAGCCGGGCCATCACCCGTGCGGTGGCGCCCGGGTCGAGCATGGACTGGCCCGACGCCACCGTGCGTACCGCGGACACCAGGTCCGTACCGGTGATCTGCTTCAGCACGTAGCCCGAGGCGCCGGCCATGATCGCGTCCAGCAGTGCCTCCTCGTCGTCGAAGGAGGTCAGCATGAGGCAGGCGAGCTCCGGCATCCGCGAACGCAGCTCACGGCACAGGCTCACCCCGTCGCCGTCCGGCAGCCGTACGTCCAGGACCGCCACGTCCGGGCGCAGCGCGGGCACGCGCACCAGCGCCTGCTCCACCGTGCCCGCCTCGCCGACGACCGTCAGATCGGGTTCCGCGTCCAGCAGGTCGTGGACGCCCCGACGCACGACCTCGTGGTCGTCCAGCAGGAAGACCCTGACCGGCTCTCGCGGCACGGCGCCGGCGGTGTACTGCGTCATCGAAGCGCTCCATCTTTCCTGTTCACGCCCCCGACTCTGATGGGGGCTGAAGTGCAGCATGCCGTCGGTCGCGGCGAAGGACCAGGGCCGGAAGACCCTCTTCGCACACCGATCTCAGCACGTGCTCCTGCTGACGGTACCTGGGAACGGGGACGAACGGCCCCGTATCAGGACCCTGACCGGACCTGCCGCGCGCTCCTCCCTGGCAGCAGGCTGTGAGCAAGGACGAAAATACGACCACGGCAGGGGCGAGGAACATGGTGCACACACGAACGGTGGGGCAGCTGATGACCTGCGAGGTCGTCACGGCCCGTCGGGACACCCCCTTCAAGGAACTGACCCGGCTCCTCGCCCTCCACCGGATCACCGGCCTGCCCGTGGTGGACGAGGACGACAAAGTGGTGGGTGTCGTCTCCCGGACCGACCTCACCCGGCGACGGAGCGTGCCGAGCCGCCTCATGCCCCACGTGTCGGCGGGAGCGCTGATGACCGCCCCGGCGGTAACGGTGCACCCCGAGCAGCGGGTCGCGGAGGCCGCACGCATCATGGAGCGCCGCCGCATCGACCGGCTCCCCGTGGTGGACGAGGAGGATCGCCTCATCGGCATCACCACGCGCCGTGACCTGCTGCGCACCTTCCTGCGCACCGACGACGAGATCCACTCCGAGGTCGCGGCCGAAGTCACGGCACGGCTGCCCACCCCCGCCGAGGGAGGGCTCCGCGTCCTCGTCAAGGACGGGATCGTCACCCTCCAGGGGATCGCCCCGCCCGACACGGACAGCACCGCGCTCTTGCGGGCGGCCTGGCGCGTGGACGGTGTGGTGGGGGTGGTGTACCGCCCACCGAACGAGGCGGCATGAGGCACCAGAGGGCGCCTGAGCACCAGAACGGGTGGCACGACATGACGCCCCGGGCCGAGCGGCCCGGGGCGTCATGGATGACCGCGGTGCGCCGGTCCCGGGTCTGACCCGGGACCGGCGCACCGCGGCGGCGTTCAGGCGAAGATCGCCTTCAGCGCCTTCAGTGCCGTCACGGGGTCGGACAGGGCGTGGTAGACCGCCGGGATCTCCTTGTCGATGTCGAGCAGCCCGTACACGGCGTGCATGGCCCCGCGCACTGAGTACTCGACGGTGAAGACCACGTCCTCGGGGATCTCGGTGAACTGGCCCAGGAACGCGAAGTTGGTGGAGCCGCGCGGAATGACCTGGGGCCGGTCGTGGACCTCGCGCCGCTCGAACTGGCTGGTGATGTACGGCATCATCACGGTGGTGACGGTCGTGGTGGCGCACACCTCGTCGGCGATGTCGTGGAAGCCGAACTGGCCCAGCAGTTCGTCGAGGATCTCCTGCCCGGTCGCCTCCGACATCTTCCGGCCCGTCAGCTCGCTCGGCTCGTCGACGAACAGTGCGTACCCCCACAGTGTGAAGACGTCGTCGGGCTGTCCGTCGAAGTGCGGCTGGTGGGGGACGACCACCGACATCAGCCAGCGGGAGTCCTTGAACGTCATCAGCGCTCCGGTGCCGGGGGCATTGCCGGAGAACTCCTCGATCCGCTTGAGCAGGGTCGGGCTGCGCATGGTCAGGGTGAACGACTCCCACTTGGCCTCGTCCACGTTGCCGTTGAAGGCGCCGGGCCGGCCGAAGTCGGGAGCCTTTCGGGCCAGGGTCTCCCACAGGGTCCAGGCGCCGTCCCTCTTGTCGCGGACGAGCTCGGGCACCGTGTCGTCGCTGCCGTACCGCGCGTCCGCCGTCATCGATCCGAGAGTGATGAAGGCGTAGTCCTGCGGGCCGAGTTCGTAGGAGTCCTCGGTGCCGTCCCGCTCGAAGCGGATCCGCCGGACGCGGCGCTCGCCGTGCTCACCGCCCAGGCGGCCCTCGCCGTCCTCGCCGGTGAACTCCACGTCCGTGACCCTGACACCGTGCTCGGTGCGGACCCCCTGCCGCTCCAGCCACTCCTGTACCGGCCGCACGATGGAGTCGTACTGGTTCAACCGTGTGCGCCGCACCCCGGCGAGGGTGTGGATGCGCGGCAGTTCCTGGAGGAAGCGCAGGAAGTACCGCTTGAGCTCGATGGCGCTGTGCCAGTTCTGGAAGGCGAAGGTGGTGCGCCACATGGCCCAGAAGTTCGTGGTGAAGAAGTGCTCCGAGAAGAAGTCCTCGATCCGGCGCGCTCCGATGACGGACTCGGGCAGGGCGAGCAGCCGTGCCATCTCCAACCGGTCCGCGGTGGTGAACCCGAGCCTGGACGCGTCGAGGACGGTCCCGGAGGCGTCGATCAGCCGGGCGTTGGCGTGCGTGGCCCAGCGGGCGTTGAACTCCTCGGTCTCCCGCAGGACGGACACCGCGTCGTCGCCCAGCGTGGGGATGGTGTCCAGCAGGTTCCACAGGCAGACGTACGCCTCGTCCTCCAGCATGCGACCGCCCCGGGTGACGTATCCGCCCTCCGGGGAGCCGCTGCCGTCCAGCGAACCGCCCGACTGCGCCTGTTCCTCAAGGATGCGGACGTTCTCGCCCGGCAGTCCCGCGTCACGTACGAGGAAAACCGCCGCCGCGAGCGAGGCGATCCCACCGCCGACCAGATACGCCCGGGGATGCTGCGTCGCGTTCGTCATGACCGATGCCCTTCCTGGAGCGGACCGCCGGGGCTCCCCGCCGGTCCACCCAGTCAACGCCCGTACGTAGGGACGCGCACGGGCCGGTCGGGCCGAGCGACACCGTCCATTGGTCCCTGCGCCACGGCCCGACCCCGGTGGGGACCGTTCATTTGCTGCTGTCGGCCGATGACGGCGGGAGGGCGGCGCGGCCGGCTTCCAGCCGGGCGACCGGGACCCGGAAGGGGGAACAGGAGACGTAGTCCAGCCCAACGTCGTGGAAGAAGTGGACGGATGCGGGGTCTCCGCCGTGTTCGCCGCAGACGCCGATCCTGAGGTCCGGCCGCGTCGCGCGCCCCTCCGCGACGGCGATCTCCATGAGGCGGCCCACGCCTTCGCGGTCGATCGTCTCGAAGGGCGACCTCTGGAAGATGCCCTTGTCGAGGTACGTGGAGAAGAATGCGGCCTCGACGTCGTCGCGCGAGAACCCCCACGTGGTCTGGGTCAGGTCGTTCGTCCCGAAGGAGAAGAACTGGGCGTCCCGGGCGATCTTCCCCGCGGTCAGCGCCGCCCGGGGCAGTTCGATCATCGTGCCCACCGGGCAGTCGACCTCGACGCCCGTCTCCAGGACCACTTCGGCGAGCACCGCGTTCACCTCCTCCCGTACGAGGTGCAGTTCCTCCGCCGCGTCCACGAGCGGGACCATGATCTCCGCCCGAGGGTCGCCTCCGGCCCGCTTGCGGGCGACGACGGCCTCGGCGAGGGCACGCACCTGCATGGCAACGAGCCCGGGAACCACCAGCCCGAGCCGGACGCCGCGCAGGCCGAGCATGGGGTTCTCCTCGTGCATGCGGCTGACGGCCGCCAGCAGTTCGCGATCGCGCGCGGTCGGGGTGCGGCCCGCGGCCTCCTCCCGGGCGATGCGCACGGCGAGCTCGGTCCGGTCGGGTAGGAATTCGTGCAGCGGGGGGTCGAGCAGGCGGACGGTGACGGGAAGCCCGTCCATCGCCTCCAGGATTCCGATGAAGTCATCGCGCTGGAGGGGCAGCAGCGCCGCGAGGGCTTCGGCCCGCTCGGTACCGGTACGGGCCAGGATCATGGTCTCGACCAGGGGGCGCCGATCACCGAGGAACATGTGCTCGGTACGGCACAGACCGATGCCCTGGGCGCCGAACCGGCGGGCCCGGGCGGCGTCCTGCGGGGTGTCGGCATTGGCCCGGACCTCCATCCGGCGCACCGCGTCGGCAGAGGACATGAAGCGGTGCACCTCGTGGACGATCCGCTCGTCGCTTTCGTCGGGCGCCCGCCCGCCCTCCTCGAAGTACCGCACGACCTCCGATTCGCCCAGCGGCACCGCCCCGAGGTACACCACCCCGTCGGTTCCGTCCACGGAGACCACCGTGCCCTCGTTGACGGTCATCCCGCCCACCGTGAAGGAACGCCCGGGGACGTCGACGGCGATGCCCTCCGCCCCGCACACGCAGACCTTGCCCATGCCCCGTGCCACGACCGCGGCGTGGCTGGTCTTTCCCCCCCGACTGGTCAGCACGGCCTGGGCGGCGATCATGCCCGGCAGGTCGTCCGGATTCGTCTCCCTGCGTACGAGGACCACGCGCTCCCCGGCACCGGCCCGTCGGACCGCCTCGGCCGAATCGAACACCACGGCCCCCACAGCGGCCCCGGGCGATGCGGGAACGCCGCGCGCGATCACCTCGCCCGCGGTGGACGTGTCGAAGCGCGGGAACATCAGGCGGGCCAGGGCGTCCCCGTCGACGCGGGCCAGGGCCTCCTGCGAGGAGATCAGCCCCTCGTCGGCGAGCTGGGAGGCGATGCCGAAGGCGGCCTGCGCCGTGCGCTTGCCGACGCGGGTCTGGAGCATCCACAGCTTGCCCCGCTCGATGGTGAACTCGATGTCGCACAGGTCCTTGTAGCGGGCTTCCAGGCGGTCCATGTAGCCGCGCAGTCGGGCGTACGAAGCGGGGTCGAGGTCGGCCAGTCGCTCCAGGGGCACGGTGTTGCGGATTCCGGACACGACGTCCTCGCCCTGGGCGTTGGGCAGGTAGTCGCCGTAGGTGCCGGGGCGCCCGGTGGCGGGATCGCGGGTGAAGGCGACGCCACTGCCGGAGTCCGGTCCGAGGTTGCCGAACACCATGGTCTGGACGGTGACCGCGGTGCCCAGGTCGTCGGGGATGTGCTCGCGGTGGCGGTAGATCCGGGCCCGCTCCCCGTTCCAGGACGTGAAGACGGCCAGGATCGCCCTGCGCAGCTGCTCGGCGGGGTCCTGGGGGAACTCCTCGCCGGTCTGTTCCACGATCAGGTCCTTGAAGGAATCGACCAGCCGGATGAGGTCCACGGTGTCGAGGCGGCTGTCGTCGGAGGCGCGGTGCTGCCGTTCGAGCTGGCCGATGACGTTCTCGAAGAGGGCGCCGTCCACCCCCATGACGGTGCTGCCGAACATCTGGATGAGGCGCCGGTAGGAGTCCCAGGCGAACCGCTCGCGCTCGGGCGTCTTGCCCAGGCCGAGGACGGCCAGGTCGTTCAGGCCGATGTCGAGGATCGTGTCCATCATGCCGGGCATCGAGAACCGGGCGCCCGACCGGACGGACAGCAGCAGGGGGTCGTCCACCTGCCCGAGCCGTTTGCCCGCCGCCCGTTCCAGAGCCGTGAGGTGGCGCGCGACCTGCGCGTCCAGCTCCTCGGGCGGCGCGCCCGTCCTGAGGAAGACGCGGCACGCCTCGGTGGTGACGGTGAACCCGGGAGGCACGGGCAGGTCCATGCGGGCCATCTCCGCGAGGTTCGCGCCCTTGCCGCCGAGCAGCCCGGCCATCTCACGACCGCCCTCGGTGAACTCGTACACGTACTTCGTCATCACGCTCGCCTCTCTCGTGGGGTGTACGGGGCGTTCCGCTCGTCGGGGCAGCGGCATGCTCGTCCCCTCACACTCTCGCCGTCCCCCCTCGCGCCGTGCAGGGTCCACAGGTCCCCACACCGGGACGACCGGCCCACTCCCCCCTTCTGGCGGATCCCCGTGCGGGGTCCGGCGCCCACACGCGCCACGGCCCACCGCGCGGCGGTCGCGCGGTGGGCCGTGGGTGGCTGGTGAGCCGTGGGGCGTGAGCGGTTACGGCGCCATCTCGTACGCCCCGGACAGGGCCTCGACGCGCTCCCAGACCCGGGCCGAGCGGGCCTCGTCGACGACCGGACGCCGGACGGCGCCGAGCGCCCAGCTCTGCTGCTGCTCGGTGGCAGAATCCTTTCCGTACAGCTCGACGGCGTGCGCGGAGAAGTCGCGCACGAGGACGGCGAACAGTTCGTCCAGCACGTCCTCGTCGAGGTCGGTCAGGCGCGCCTGCTCCAGGATCAGCTGGCCGTGGACGACCAGTGCGAACAACTGGCCGACGGCGAGGAGGAGGTCGAGGTCGCGGCTCTGCTCCTCGTCGGGGGCGGCGGTCGTGACGAAGGCGCACAAGGCGTCGGCCTGCTGCCGGAAGCGGGCGACGTTCGGCACCGTGGCGTACGCCTCGTACGCCGGGCGCCAGTCGTGGAAGCGCACGGAGCCCAGGCCGCGGGCCGGCCCCTGCTGGAAGAGGAAGGCGTCGTCGGCCGCGTCGAGGCGGGGCGGTACGGGTGCGTACTCGGCGGGGTCCAGCAGGTGGTTGCGCATGAACTTCAGGATCAGCGCGAGGTTGACGTGGACCGTGCCTTCCAGCTTGGGCAGACCGCGGATCTCGACCGCGGCCTGGGCGAAGTAGTTGTCCTTCTCGAAGCCCTTGGCGGCGATGACGTCCCACATCAGGTCGATGACCTTCTCGCCTTCCGTGGTCACCTTCATCTTCGTCATCGGGTTGAAGAGCAGGTAGCGGCGGTCATCGGGCCCGGCGGTGCGGAAGTAGTCGACGGCGCGGTCGCTGAAGAGCTTCATCCCGACGAGACGGACGTACGCGTCGGTCAGCTCGCGCCGCACGTGCGGGAAGGCGGTGACGGGGCGGCCGTAGAGGATGCGGTTGTGCGCGTGCGTGACGGCCTCGTACATGGCGTGTTCACAGATGCCGATCGAGGCGGTGCAGAGGTTGAACTTGCCGACGTTGACGGTGTTCAGCGCGGCGTCGAAGGCGGCACGACCGGTGTGCAGGATGTCCTCGGGGGCCACCGGGTAGTCATCCAGGCGGAACTCGCTGACGTACTTCGAGGAGTCGACGACGTTCTTCACGAGGTGGTACGCGGGACGGCGGCTGTCGGCCGCGAAGAAGACGTAGCCGTCCGGGCCCTCGACATCGGTGCGTCGGCCGAACACGGAGACGAGCCCGGCCGCGTTGCCGTTGCCGATGTAGTACTTGGAGCCGGAGGCCCGGAAGCCGCCGTTGCCGTCGGGCTCCAGCAGCATGTCGGTCGAGTAGATGTCGGCGCCGTGGGTCTTCTCGGACAGGCCGAAGGCGAACACCTCGCCCTGGGAGAGGAGTTCTGCCGCACGGCTGCGGGCGGCGGCGTTGTCGCTCTGCCAGACCGGGCCGAGGCCGAGGATCGTCACCTGCCAGGCGTACCAGTAGTCGAGACCGTAGAACCCGAAGATCTCGTTGAGGGCAGCGATCCTGGCGGTGTCCCAACGCTGGTCCTTCTGCCCGGCGTCCGCGGCCGGGGTGAGGAAGGTGGCGAACAGGCCCTCCTCGGCGGAGAAGGCGAGGAAGTCCGCCAGCCAGGCGCGGGAGCGGTAGTCCTCGATCAGCTTGCGCTTGCCGCGCGCCTCGAACCAGTCGACGGTGGCCCGCAGCAGCCTGCGGGTCTCGGGGTCGAAGTGCTTCGGGTCGTACGTGCGCGGGTTGAACAGCAGCGGGTCGGCCATGGAGGTTCGCCTTCCGGAGGTCGGGGGTGAGGGTTGGGGTGGAGAGCGAGGGTTGCGGGCTGGGGCGTCGGGGGGTTGGGGGCTGGGGCGTCGAGGGAGCCGGCGGGGCGTTCAGGTGCGCCGAGGCGACGCGGCGAGCCGGCGGACGGTGGCGAGCACGTCGTCGAGCCAGGCGATACTCATCCGTTCGTACGCGATGCCGCCGCGCAGCACGACGTGTTGCAGTTCCTGGCCGGCGTCGGGGGGCGCCGGGGCCCCGGGCCCGGTGAAGTCGCGCAGCTCCCCGGCGAGGTAGTGGGCGAGCCGGTCGCTGTGCACCTGGCGGTGCCGCTCGACCTCGTGGATCAACGCGGCCGGGTCGTCGAAGGCCGCGCCACGGATCTTCACGGCCAGATCGTGCCGCAGGCTCTCCGGTTCGATCGGCTCGTGCAACCAGCGGGCGAGGGCGGCCCGGCCGGCGTCGGCGACGGAGTACTCCTTCTTGTCCGGCCTGCCCTGCTGCGCGACCTCGCGCACGGCGAGCATGCCGTCGCCCTCCATGCGCTTGAGGACGCGGTAGATCTGCTGGTGGGTGGCGGTCCAGAAGTATCCGATGGACCGCTCGAACCGCCGGGCCAACTCGTAGCCGGAGCCCGGCTTCTCCAGCAGGGAGACGAGGATCGCGTGTTCGAGCGCCATGCCCCGATCTTTCTATGCAACTCGTTGCATAGACAAGTCGAAGGGTCCGGGTGAGACACGGCTCACCCGGCGCAGCAGGGCGGCGGGGCGGCGAGCGGAGCCCGGACGCACCCGTGCATCACCGCGCTGCCGCTCCGCGGAGCGAGGCCAGGGTGTCCGAGGCCTCGGCCACCTCGGGCAGGCCCAGTGCTCCGAGCTGTTCCACGGCCTGCGCGAGACGGGCCTCGGCCCCGGCGTGGTCCCCCGCCGCCGCCAGCGCGGTGCCCAGCAGGCGCAGGGTCCGCGCCTGTGCAGCCCGCCAGCCGAACCGGTGGGCCGCGGCCAGCGCGCGTTCGCCGCAGGCTGCGGCTTCGCGGGGCTGGGCCCCGGTCAGGTGGGCGGCGGTCTCCGAGATCAGGTTGATCACCTCGAAGGCCGGGTAACCCCCGCGCACGCCCAGCTCGGCGCTCTCCCTGTGCAGGGCGACCGCCTCCTCCACGCGGCCCGTGCGCCGGGCGACGATCCCCAGGCTGTACAGCGCATGGGCTTCGCCGTAGCGGTCCGCGCGGTCGCGGGCCGCGGTCAGACTGAGCCGACAGGCCTCGGCGGCCTCGTCGTACAGGTGCAGGTTCAAAAGGGTGCTGACGCTGTTCGAGCGCGCGTGGTCCGTGCCCCACGCATTGCCGCAGGCCGTACCGAGGGCGACCGCCTCCCGGTAGAGGGCATCGGCCCTCCTCCAGTCGGCGCGCCCCTGCCGGGCCACGGCACGACAGGTCAGGATCTCGGTGCGCACCACCTCGTCGCCGACCGCCCCCGCCGCCCGCTCGGCGCGCTGGAGTACGGCTTCCGCCTCCTCGAACCGGCCCAGCCGGGTGAGCGCCGTCCCCAGCATGTAGCCGATGCGGCCGGCCGCACGGGTCTCCTGCTGTTCCTCGGCGCCGCGCAGGATGCGGCGGGCAGGGGTGACCAGCGCGGCCCACAGGAACGATCCGTCGAGCAGTGGGTCGAGGGCGAGGACCGCGTCGGCGATCAGGGCGACGGCCGACGGTTCGGCCTCCAGCGCCTGGACGGCCACCGCGAGGACGACCTCGACGTGCACGGCACCCGCTCGCTCCCCGGTGGGGTGCGGAGCGGGGGTCGCACCGTCGGCGGTCGTGGGGGTCAGCAGGCCCGCGAGGGGGTGCCCCGGGCGCTGGACGGCGTACGCGTACCGGGCGCGGGCCAGGTGGTGTTCGACCAGCCGGAGCAGCGCCTGCGTCCGGTCGCCGGGCTCGTCGCACTCCTCGGACCGCGCGGCGGCGAACTCCTTCAGCAGATCGTGACAGCGGTAGCTGAGCGGGGCCGGGGACTCCAGGAGTCCGAGCTCGATCAGCCGTTCCAGGTGCTGCTCGGTCTCCGGTTGCTCCGACCCGGCCAGTGCCGCCGCCGCGGCGAGGTCCACCGTCTCCACCTGCGGGACCGCCAGGAGGCGAAACAGTCGCGCTTCGGCCGCACCGAGCAGGTCGTAGCCGAGGCGGAAGCAGGCTTCCACGCTCTCTTCGCCCCCGCCCCGGCCCGGGAAGGCGAGGCGGCTCCCGTCGAAGAGCCGGACGAAGTCCGCCAGCCGCCAGGCCGGCCGAGTCGCCAGCCGGGACCCCGCGATGCGCAACGCCAGCGGCAGCCCACCGCACCGCTCGACGAGCGCCGAGGCCGCGGCGGGCTCGGCGGCGATCCGCTCGTCCCCCACGATGCGACCGAGCAGGGCCACCGCGTCCGCGGCGGACAGGACGTCGAGCCGCACGCGCAGGGCGGCCGGCAGTTCGGGCAGGGTGCTGCGGCTGGTGACCAGTACCGCGCAGGTGGGCGCGCCGGGGAGGAGCGGCTCCAGCTGCGCGATGTCCCGGGCGTCGTCGAGGACGAGCAGCAGGCGCCGGCCGGCCAGCCGTGACCGGTACAGGCTCGCGCGCTCCTCCGGTTCTTCGGGGAGGGAGGGGCCGGCGACACCGAGCGCGCGCAGGAATCCGGCCAGCACGGCGCCGGGTTCCGCCGGGTCCTGCCGTACGCCGCGCAGGTTCGCGTACAGCTGGCCGTCCGGGAAGTGTTCCCTGAGCCGCTGGGCGGCGTGCACGGCGAGGGTGGTCTTGCCGACGCCGCCGATGCCGCCGACGGCGCAGACGGCCATCGCCTCGGAGGCCGTCGGGGCCAGGGCGTCGACGAGGGCCTGGACCGCCTCCGCGCGCCCGGTGAAATCACCCGGGACGTACGGCAGTTGGGCCGGGCGGGGCGGGTGGGCGGAGCAGGGCAGGTGGGCCGGGTGGGCCGGGTGGGCCGCGGGTACGCCAAGAACGGGTGCGGGAGCGGGAGCGGGTGGGGCCAGGACGGCGGACGGCGCCACCCCTGCTTCCCTCCCCCGACCGCTGCCCTCCAGTACGGTGTCGCGGAGCGTACGGAGCCGGTCGTTGAGGGGATGCTCCAGGCACAGGCCGGTCAGTTCGGCGACGAGCTGCGCGTGGCGCCCCAACTTCACGTCGAGCTCGACCCGCTCCATCAGGACCGACAGGCGCAGTTCGGCCAGCCGCTCGCGCTGGATACGGGCCTGCGGGCCGGGCAGTCCGGCCAGGGCGGTTCCCCGCCACATGCCCAGGGCCTGCGCCATCAGGTCCCGCGCCGCGGGCGTGTCGCCGGCCGAGGCGGATGCCCGGCCGAGGGCGACCAGATCCTCGAAGCGGGCCAGGTCCAGGCCGTCCTGGCCGACTTGGAGGGCGTAGCCCCGTCCCTGGGTGGCCAGTGCGCGGCCCAGCGTGCGCCGGAGCCGGTAGACGTACGACCTGACCGTGCCCACGGCGGCGTACGGCGGTTGCCCGCCCCAGAGGCCGTCGATCAGCTCGTCCAGGCCCACCACCGCATTGCGCCGGCACAGGAGCATGGCGAGCAGGGCACGCTGCTGCGGTGGACCCAGCGGAAGCAGGGCGTCGCCCCGGTGGGCCTGAACCGGTCCTAACAGGGAGAAGTACGGTTCGGCCCGCGTGCCGCTCATGGCCCCTCCTCCCGCCCCCGTACCTGCGGCCGCGAGGTGCGTGTACCTACCATCCGGTCCCCAACTCTACCAAGGGCGAGCGGAACGGGACGGAGCGTATGCAATTCGGCCACATCGCACGATCAGGGCACGTGATTTCGGCCGGCCACCCATCGATCGTTCACGCACTGTTGATCCGGCTTCGCCACCCTGCTCCCTGCAAGACCCGTTTTGAGGAGGGGAAAGAAGGATGCCGGTTCCGACCGACCGCATTGCCGTCACGATCCACGCCGCCGATCCGCTCAGCCGGGCCGGGGTGGTCAGCCATCTGCGGCACCAGCCGATCCTGGAGGTCGTGCCCCGATTAGCGGAGCGGGACGGACTCGCGCACGCCGCCGCCGTGGCCGTGGCCGTGGCCGTGGTGGTGATCGACCGGATCGACGAACAGTCGGTGGCCGAACTGCGCGGCATTCTGCGCAGCGGCGACCGGCGCGTGGTCCTCGTCGCCCGCGAGCTGCGTGAATCGGAGCTGCTCTCGGTGGTGGAGTACGGCGTACGGGCCATCGTCTGGCGGCACCAGGCGACGGAGGAGCAGCTGGTCACGGCCGTGTGTCAGGCAGCGCAGGGTGAATGCGTGCTCCCGCCGGACCTGATCGGCCGGGTGCTGGGACAGGTGAACCGGCTGCGCCGCTCGGAGCGGGCGGCGGCTTGTTCGGGCCCTGCCACCGCACCGCTGTTCGGTCTGACGCCGCGCGAGACGGACGTGCTGCGCCTCGTGGCCGACGGGCTGGACACCCGCCGGGTCGCCGAGAAGCTCGCCTACTCCGAACGGACCGTCAAGAACATCCTGCACGGCATGATGACCCGCCTCCAGCTCAGCAACCGCGCGCACGCGGTGGCCTACGCGCTCCGCGAGGGCTATATCTGAGGACTCGGACCGGACGGGGCGGTTCACGCGCCGCCGGGGGCGAGGCCCAGCCGGTGGCGGGCGAACTCCCGGACCAACGGGTGGTAGCGGTAGCGGCCCGAGTCCCCGGGTGCCAGCAGCCCGGAGTGGACGAGTTCCTCGACCGCGTCGGCCGCCTCGGGCTCGGAGGTGCCCAGTAGCCCGGCCGCCTCGGCCGTGCCGAACCCGTCGGGTGCCGCCGCGGTCGTGTGCAGGGCGCGGACCGCGGCCATCGGGAGCCCTTGGACGCGGCGGCGGAAGCCGTCCTCGACGGCCCGGCCCTCCGCCCGCAGCCGCGCGAGCATCCCGCCGCCGCTCCGCGAGGCCAGCGCCCCCGCCGACAGGCCCGGCTCTGCCCGCAGACGCCGCCCGGCCAGGTACAGTGCGAGCGGCAACCCGCCGCACCGGCGGGCGAGTTCGCGTAGTCCGGCCGGATCCTCGCGGGCCCGTCGCGCACCCGCGGCAGCACCCAGCAGTTGCAGTGCGCAGTCGTCGTCGAGTTCCGGAACCTCGATCGATCGCGCTCCCGGTACGACGAGGCCCCGCGAGGCCGCGCTCACCAGCACGGCACACCCCGGCGACCCGGGCAGCAGCGGCAGCAACGCTGCCGTGTCGCGTGCGTCGTCCAGCACGACGAGGACACGCCGCCCGGCGAGCAACGAACGGTAGAGCGCCGCCCCGGCCTCGGTCCCGTCCGGCACCGCCGCGTCGGGCACTCCCAGGGCGCGTACGAACGCGCCGAGCGGGGCGCCGCAGCCGGCGCCGAGACCGGCCCGCAGCACCCCGTCGGGGAAGCGGCCCCGAACCCCTTCGGCCACCCGGTCGGCGAGGGCGCTCTTCCCGATGCCCGGCGGCCCGGTGAGCACCGCGACGGGCACGCCGGCCGGGGTGCGGGAAAGGAGTTCGACGAGCCGGGCGGTCTCGGCGGCCCGGCCGACGAAGGGCAGCGCCGGGGCGAGGGGGGCGCCGACGGGCGGGGGCACCACGGGCGGGGCGTACGAGGTGCCCGCGGACAGGACGTACGAAGGACCTGCGGGCCGTGCCCGCCGGGAGTCCCCGCGGGCACCCCGGACACGGCCGGAGCCTCCTCGCAACCTGCGGTGCAGCGCCACCAGTTCGGGCCCGGGGGCCGCCCCCAGCTCCAGGCCGAGCGTCTCGCGGGTGGCCTCGTACGCGGCCAGGGCCTCACCGGTCCGACCCTCCCTGTGCAGGGCCCGGATGAGCAGCGCCTGGGCCCGCTCGCGCAGCGGGTGTTCCGCGGCGAAGGTGCGCAGGGCCGGGACGACCGCGGCGTCGCGGTCCAGCCCGAGCTCCAGTGCGTCGTGGAAGTGGTCCTCCCGGGCGGTCAGCCACCGTTCGGCGAGCCGCTCCCGTTGTGCCTCGGCGTACGGACCGGGCAGACCGGCCAGCGGATGCCCCGCCCAGAGCCCGAGGGTACGGCAACGGGTGCGGTACGCGTCCCGAGTGGCACCGGTCGCGCGCAGCCGGGCGGCATCGGCGAGCCCGCGTTCGAACTCGACGACGTCCACCACCGGGCGCAACAGCCGCAGGGCGTAGCCACCGGAGACGTGCACCAGGAGCCGGGCCGGGGCACGGGCCGGGCGCTCCGGTTCGAAGAGCACCCGCAGCCGGGACGCGTACGTCCGCAGGGTCCCCACGGCATGCGGCGGCGGGCGTTCCCCCCAGAGCGCGTCGCACAGTTCAGCGACTGGCACGGTCCGGCCCGCCCTCAGCAGGAGCACGGCGAGCAGCGCCCGTTGTTGGTTGGGGCCCAGGGCCAGTGGGGTCCCGTCGGCCGCCCGCGCGGTCATCGGGCCGAGCATCCGGAACCGGATCCCGTCCGCGGCGCCGCTCACGCCCTCACTCTGCGCCACGCACCTTCCCCACCCCTGGACACCGGCGAGGGGATACGTTACTTCGGTCGCTTCGCGCGGGCGGTTCGGGGCGGGTCCGGGCGGGCCCCGGTGCGCCCCGCAGCGGACGTCCGTCCGGCCGCCGGGAGGTCCGGCGGCCGGAGTGGCGTCGGGCGCGGGCGGCGCCCCGGGGGCGCCGGCGCCTTACGGCTTGCTGATCTCGCGCGTCAGCTTGGAGTGCCAGGGACACCAGGTGGACCTGGGCAGGAGGGCACCGCCCACCTCGCCGAGGTGGTCGTTGACGTAGGCGATGCTCGCGTCGCACACCTCCATGGCCATGCTGAAGAACTCCACCGAGTTCGGGGCGAGCTGGTACTTCCAGGGCTTGTTGTACGAGGCGGGGGTCTTGACGACCGTGCCCATGACACTGATGTTCTCCGTGTCCACGCCGTTGAGTATGTCGCGGGCCTGCTTGATCTTGGCGCGGTCGGTGAGCTGGAAGACGAAGGTGTCCGTGCCGTCGGTGAATTCGAAGTAGGCGGCCGACGCGGCGGTGGAAGCCGCTCCGGTGTCGCTGCTCTGGGCCGCCTGGGCGGGCGCGGCCAACGACAGGGCGAACATCGAAACCGCCGCGAGACTACCGGCCTTGGTGAGGGTACGTCGCATGCCTGGGACCTCCTGTGTCCGTCGGGTCGCGTCCACGACCCGTCTGCGGCGAACGTAGCCAGAAAGCCAAAGGAATGGTCTATTCCATCCCAAGGGTGCCCCAAAGGCTCCCCCTTGCGTGCCCCGATGATCTTCCCGGAGTGACCAAAAGGCTCCCTTCGTTGCTCGCAGACGGCCAGGGCGGGACCCGGCCGGATTCCGACCGGCCGTCAACGGGATGTGCCGGGTGGGCGGCAAGTACGCTCTGCCCGACGGATTTTGACTGACCACCAGCGAGCCGGACGGGCGAGGGGCGCACATGTGGGGACGGGGGACGGTCCTTGGGGACCGTTACACGCTGGCCGAGCGGATCGGCGGCGGCGGCATGGGCGAGGTCTGGCGCGCCGACGACGGCGTGCTCAGACGACAGGTCGCCGTGAAGGTCCTGCTTCCCGCCCTGCTCGACGACCTCGCGTTCGCCGCGCGCTTCCGCCGGGAGGCCACGGTCCTCGCCTCGCTCAGCCACCCGGGCATCGTCGACGTGCACGACTACGGCGAGAGCCGGATCGAATCCGGTGAGCAGGTCGCTTACATCGTCATGGAACTCGTCGAGGGCCGGCCGCTGAACGAGGTCCGCACCCAGGACGGACCGCTCACCGTCCAGCAGGCGCTCGACATCGCCGGGCAGGCACTCGACGCCCTGCACGCCGCACACCTGCAGGGCGTGACCCACCGCGACATCAAACCGTCGAACCTGATGCTGGGTGACGACGGCCGGGTGACGGTCACCGATTTCGGCATCGCCCGTTCCAGCACGGCCAGCACCGCGATCACCGACTCCCACGCGGTGCTCGGCACGGCCCTCTACATGGCCCCCGAGCAGGCGGAGGGCCTCGGCGCCATCGCGGCGTCCGATCTGTACTCCATGGGCGTGGTCTGCTACGAACTGCTGACCGGGGAACCGCCGTTCACCGGCGACTCGGTGGTCGAGATCGCGCTCAAGCACATCAGGGAGCCGGTGCCGGCCCTTCCCGCCGAATTCCCGGAGCCGGTGCGCGCCTTCGTCGCCCGGGCCTTGGCCAAGAAGCCCGAAGAGCGGTACGCCGACGCCTCGGTGATGGCGGCGGCAGCCCGGCGCGCGGCGGCCGGCCGGCCGCTCGGCGAGCTCGACGCGCCGGCGGGCCCGACCGCCGCCGGGGATGGTTCCGACCCGGTGGCGGTCGGTGAACCGCGGCGGCAGTGGTGGACGAAGCTACGCGTCCCCGCGAACGTCTTCGTGCCGGTCGCGGTCACGGTCACGGTCACGGCCACGGTGGCCGTCAACGTCTTCTACGTCGGTCCCTGGGCCCGGGATTCCGGGGCGCACGCGCCCGGGCACCAGCCGTCGGTGTCCGCGCCGGCGTCCGGCAACGGGAGCGGGGGCCCTGTCGCGTCCCCTTCGAGCAGCACGAAAGACCCCTCGGCCGCCGCATCGTCCCCGCCGCCGGGTGAGGCGTCGGGCGCGCAGGGCGGCGCGGGGAGCCCCGCGGGCGGCATCGGTGGCGCCGTGCCCGCACCGAACCCCCCGCAGGGCGCGGGCGGTTCGGGCAACGGCGGGAGCCAGAGCGGCGAGGTGCCGAGCGGCGCCGGCGCCGGGGGCGGCAGCGCGCCCGGCGGGAGCGCGACGCCCGGCGGATCGGGCAGCGGCGGGAACGCGCCACCGCAGGGCTGCGGCGGTACCGGCTGGGGCGCCATCACCAACGTGGGAGACGGGCTCAAGATCGGCCTGAGCACCAGCGGTCCCCAGGGCGGCGCCAAGGTGATCATGGGCGGGACCACGGCCTACGGCTGGGTGCACGAGAAGAGCCAGTACGACAGCCTCCGGGCGTGCGGCCCGGACGGTGCCGCGATGAGCCGGGCGCTGACCCAGTTCGGCGACACCGTTCGGGTCGAGCTCGCCGGCCCCTACAGCGGAGGGGTGTGGTGGAACCTGGAAAGGGCGCCGTCGACGGGGGCCTACTACATCAAGGACATCGCCTTCCAGGGCGGCTGCCTGACGGACAACGGCCCGGGCAACCAGCTGACGGTGGTCACCTGCTCCGGCAGCAAGAGCCAGCAATGGCGGATTCCGTGAGGCACGCCCACGGCGTCGGACGGTTCCCCGGCGGTAGCCGACATCCGGGCCGGCGTGCGCCGTACCGGGTCGGCCCGCCCCTCCCCACCCCGGTGGGCGCAGGGGTGGGCCGTCCGCTCGACGGCCCACCCCGGGCTCGGGAGTCACGGGATGCCCCGTACGGAGCCGCGCCGTGGGGGTGATCGCCGTGTCATCGCTCCTTTCGGAATGCCTTCCGTGTGAGACGCGCCGCCGCGTAACCCGTGATGACCGAGGTTGCCGCGAGGGCGATGCCGGACCACCCCAGCGGCTCGGTGTCCAGGAGCGACTGGAGGAACGGGGCGTACAGCGCCACGGCCGCCAAGAGGGCCGAGACGACCACCGATAGCGGTAGGAAGAGGTTCTCCCGGGTCAGGAGGCGGGCTCGGAGCCCCAGGGCCACGCCCAGCTGCGCCCCGAGCAGGGCGAGGAAGAGCACGCTCTGCCAGGGCAGTCCCCACGTGTGGGCGATGACGCCCACCGACAGGGAGCTGGCGGTGACGACGGCCGCGAGGACGAGCAGCCGCTGCCAGGCTCCCGCGCCCAGGATGTGCTGGCGCGCGGGGCGGGGCGGTCGGTGCATGGCGTCCGGGGCAACGGGCTCGGCGCCCATCGCCACGCCGGTCAGGCCGTGGGTCAGCAGGTTGATCCAGAGGATCTGTCCCGCCCGCAGCGGCAGGGGCAGCCCGACGAGGGGGCCGATCAGCATGACGAGGATCTCCGCCGCGCCGCCGGCCAGCCCGTAGACCAGGAACCGCCGGATGTTGTCGTAGACCCGACGGCCCTCCTCGACGGCGGCGACCACGGTCGAGAGTTCGTCGTCGGTCAGTACGAGATCGGCGGCCTGCCGCGCGACCTCCGTGCCCCGGGCCCCCATGGCGACACCGATGTCGGCCCGCCGCAGGGCCGGTCCGTCGTTGACGCCGTCGCCCGTCATCGCGGTGACCGCGCCGCGGGCCCGCCAGGCGGCGACGATGTCCAGCTTCTGCTGGGGGTCGGTCCTCGCGAACACCCGGACCTCGGTGAGGTCGCGGATCCTGCCCGCGAGCAGGTCCGGGCCGGTGGACACCTCGTCGCCGTCCTCCTCGCGCACGAGGCCCACCCGGGCGGCGATGGCACGGGCCGTCGCCGGGTGGTCCCCCGTGATGAGGACGGGCGTGATGCCCGCCTCGCGGCAGGCTTCGAGGGTGGCCGCGGCCGACGCCTTCGGAGGGTCGCTGATGGCGACGAGGCCCAACAGGCGCAGGCCCTTCTCCGCTGCCGTCATGCTGTCCGGCTGGCG
This sequence comes from Streptomyces sp. NPDC006430, assembly GCF_040612395.1. Classification (NCBI taxonomy): domain Bacteria; kingdom Bacillati; phylum Actinomycetota; class Actinomycetes; order Kitasatosporales; family Streptomycetaceae; genus Streptomyces; species Streptomyces sp. NPDC006430. Next base: position 112,328 of record NZ_JBEXQA010000014.1, on the reverse strand, counting down.
GCTACGCTCGCTCGTGGCCACGGCGAGCACGCGGTATCCGCGGGCCGCCAGAAGGGCCGCCTGCTGCCGGGCGCCGTGCAGCAGGTCGTCGCCGTCGAGGAGGATCGCGGGGTCGAGCACCGTCTCGGGAGCGCCCTTGAGGCACACCAGGGCCTTGCCGGACGGTGTGCCGTGGACGGTGGTCATGCGCTTGCGCTGACTGTCGAAGGGTGCCTCCGCGGTCCGGGGGTGGGTATGGCGCAGGTCGCTCTGGTCGGCGCATCCCGCCTTGGCTGCCGCCGCCAACAGGGCGGCTTCCATGGGGTCGCCCACGGCGGTCCACCGGTCCGCACCGGTGGCTCGCCGGCCGGGCGGCTTCAGGCTGGCGTCATTGCACAGGGCCGCGGCGGTCAGCAGTTCCCGTACGGGTTCGAGTTCCTCAGCGGTCAGCGGTCGGCCGTCCCTGCGGATGTCCCCGTGCGGCTCGTAGCCGACCCCGAAGAAATCCGCTTCGACCCGGGGCGTCCACACGTGTTGGACGACCATGCGGCCTTCGGTGAGCGTGCCGGTCTTGTCGGTGGCGAGGACGCTGACGGAGCCGAGCGTCTCCACCGCCGGTAGCCGCCGGACCAGGGCGTGCCGGGCGGCCATACGGCTCGCCCCGAGGGCCAGGGCGAGGGTGACCACGGCGGGCAGCGACTCCGGGACCGCGGCCACCGCGAGGCTGATGGCGGTGACGGCCATGGTTCCGGCCGGCAGCCCGCGCACGAGGCCGAGCGCGAAGAACGCCACGCACAGCCCGACGGTGACCACGGCGAGGATGCGACCGAGGGAGGCGAGACGGCGTTGCAGCGGTGTCGGCTCACGGCCGCCTTCGAGCAGGGCCGCGATCTTGCCGAGGGCGCTGGCATCGCCGGTGGCGGTGACCGTGGCGACGCCCCTTCCCCGCGCCACGACGGTTCCCGCGCTCAGGGAAGCGTCCGCTGCCTTGTCCACCGGGACGGACTCGCCGGTCAGCATCGACTCGTCCACCAGTAGGGCGGAGGCCTCCGTGAGCTGCGCGTCCGCCGCGACGATGTCGCCCTCCCCGAGCAACAGCACGTCGCCCGGCACCACCAGGGTGGAGGTCAGTTCCCGCGCCGCGCCGTCCCGCAGGACCCGGGCGGCCGGTGCCGACATCGCCGAGAGCGCGGCCACGGCATGGTCCGCGCGGATCTCCTGGGCCACGCCCACGGTGGTGTTGACGACGATGACCAGGCCGATGACCACGGCGTCCGCATGGTCCCCGATGACGAGCGTCAGCACGACCGCGCCGAGGAGCACCATGATCAGGGGATCTCGGAGCTGGGCCAGCACCCGCGCGTATATGGGTACGGGTTTGGCGGGGGCCACCTCGTTGCGCCCGCATTCGGCGAGTCGGCGCTCTGCTTCGGCCTCCGTCAGTCCGACCCGGGCCGGGACGGACGCGAGCGCGTCCTCGGCGGCGGGGCCGGGCACGGCCGCCGTCACCGGCCGGGGACGGTGACGACCGGGCAGTGCGCCCGGTGGAGCAGGCCGTGGGCGACGGAGCCGAGGTGCATTCCGCTGTATCCGCCCCGTCCGCGGCGCCCCACGACCACTGCCAGAGCGTGCTCGCCGGCCTTCGCCAGCTCCTCCACGGGGTGCCCGATGGGGATCTCGTGCTTGAGCACGACGTCCGGGTACTTCTCCTGCCGGCCCGCCGTCGTCTCGGCCAGCATCCGTCGTTGGGCCTGGAGGGCGACCTCCTCGTCGTGGAGCAGGAAGACCGGTGGTTGCCAGACCGAAATGGCGTGCAGCTCCGCTCCGCGGAGGTCGGCTTCCTCGTAGGCGAAGTCGAGGGCGACCTTGGACGGTTCGCTGCCGTCGATGCCGACGACCACGTACGGCGGCTCCTGGGTGGTGTGTTCGGCGTCGCCGACGACCACCACCGGGCACGTGGCCTGGGCGGCAACGGGGACCACCTGGGATCCGGCGCTGAAGAACTCCGCCGTCCGGCTCAGGTGACGGGATCCGAGCACGACCATGCCGGCCTCCAGCGACAGCGAGCCGAGCACGGCGGAGGGGTAGCCTCCGAGGAGATCGGTGGACACGGCGAGCTCCGGATGGCGGTCCCGGGCCCAGCTCAGGCCGGCTCCCAGCGCTTCCGTTCCGGCCTGACGCAGGGCGCGCTGACGCGGCGCGTCGTCGCCGTGCCGGCGGTCGTGCGGGGGCGGCACGGCCACGACGAGGCGGAGGGCGAGCCGCCGTCGCTGGGCCTCGTCGGCCGCCCAGGCCAGGGGCAACCGCCAGTCCCTGGCCGGGTCGAGGCCGATGACGAGTTCACGGCGTGCGCCCGCTGCCCCGCTCACGACTCGCTCCCCGACTCGTGACCGTACCGGGGCACCAGGAGTACGGGGCAGTGCGCGTGGTGGATGAGGCTGTGGGTCGCCCGCCCCAGGGTGGGCCCGATGTAGCCGGGCGAGCGGCGCCCGCCCATGACCAGCAGGTCCGCGTGGTGCGAGGCCTCGACCAGGACCGCGGGCACCGAGATGCTCTTCTCCGCGTCCGCCTCCACGGTGAGGTCCGGGAATTCGTCGCGGATCTGCTGCGAGACGGCCTTCAGCCGCTGGACGTGCCGGCCAGCGATCTCCTCCATGTCGTCGAGCGTGGTCGTGACCGTCCCGACCGTCTCCAGCACGTTCCACACGTGCAGCAGCCGCAGCGACGCCTTGCGCAACTCGGCCTCCCGCGCGGCGTACCGTGCGCAGTCGAAATCGCGCTCGTCGCGGATGCCCACGAGGACCACGCCGGTCTCGGTCGCCTCCTCGGTACCCCGCACCACGATCACGGGGGTCCTGGCACCGGCTGCCGACCTGAGGCCGACCGAACCCAGCACGAGGGAGTGGAACCCGCCCATGCCGCGGTTTCCGACCACGATCGTGCCGTGCGTCCCGGCGGCCTTGCGCAGGCTGGTCACCGGGTCGCTGCCGCTGAACTCCGTCGTGACGAGCACTCCGGGGTACTCGGCCGACACCGCCTCGGCGGTGCTCCGCAGGATTTCCCGGCCAACTTCCCGGATGCCTTCGACGCCGGGCACCGAGAGGTACAGGCTGCGGCTGTCCGTATCGGCCGCATGGACGATGTGCAGCGGTCGCTCGCGCCGGGCGGCCTCCGCGGCGGCCCACAACGCGGCCCGATGTGCGGGTGGAGACCCGTCGACCCCGACGACGACCGAACTGACATCCGGGTTGCGGATGGTCCCTTCCATGGTTCCTCCTGGCCGAGCCGGTACGGACAGCTACCACGCTGCCACGGGGCCACCGACGGTGAGAGGGCCGCCCAGGGCTCCGTCGGGGGCCGAAGGTCCCCTCGCCCTCGGGCGCGCCCTCTGCTCCGGGGTGACCTGACGAGCGCGGACGGGAGCGTCCGCCGCGGTTCCTGCCGCCTCCTTCCAGGATGTCGTGGATCTGCTCGTACAGCACGACATCGGCGGACCGCGCGTGATGGACGGGACGGTGGACGGGACGGGAGGACGGACCGGGTCGGGGACGGTCGGCCCCACGCGGGGACGTACGACCCCTGCTGCCCCGCCGGTATCGGCAGAACCCTGGAGCAGAACCCTGGACACGTGCCGCGCCGCGCGGCGGAGGAGGCTCCTGCCATGAACCACCACGTGACCGTCGGCGTCGACGGTTCCCCCGAGAGCCGGACCGCAGCACGCTGGGGTGCGCGGGAGGCCGCCCTGCGCAGCGTGCCGCTGCGCCTGGTCCATGCCGTCGACTGGCCCGTGAGCCCGGCGATGCCCCGGCCGGACCGTGCGGCCGCCGACCGCTGGGCGGACGAAGTGCTCGCCGAGGCGGCCCAGGAGCTGCGGCTGCTGCATCCGAAACTGGACCTCACCACGCGGTGCCTGTCCGGCCGGCCCGCGGCCGCCCTGGCGGCCGAGGCCCTCGACGCCGGACTGCTGGTCCTGGGTTCTCGGGGCCTCGGCGGCCTGACGGGCTTCCTCGTCGGCTCGGTCGGCATGTCAACCCTGGCAGCCACCGAGACGCCCGCGGTCCTCGTGCGCAACGCGCCCGATCCGTACGGGCCGGGCCCGGACGCTTCCGGTGAGGTCGTCGTCGGCGTCGACATCCACGAAGCCGCCGACCGCGTGCTCGCCTTCGCCTTCGAGGAGGCCTCACGCCACGACCGTGCGCTGCGCGCCGTCCACGGGTGGCAGCTCCCGGCCACCTACGCGTACGCCTCGTTCGACCCCGACGACGTACGGGAGATCGGCGCGAGCGTCACGCAGATGCTCGACGACATGCTCCTGCCGTGGCGCCGCAAGTTCCCCGAAGTGAGCGTCACGACGCAGGCCCTCATGGGTTCTGCGGGCCGTCAGCTGGTGCAGGCGGCGACCGGTGCGGACCTCGTGGTCGTGGGACGGCGCGTGCGCCGCTCACCCCTGGGCGCACACCTGGGTGCGGTGGCACACGCGGTCCTGCACCACTCGGCCGTTCCGGTCGCGGTGGTCGCACACGACTGAGAACGTGGAGCTTCCGCCCTTGCACGGTGATGACGAGGCCGGCGCCGGGGCCCGCGGCCGGGCCGGACAGTCCCGCCCGGCCCCAAACGGCCCTACCCCTCCCGGGCACCGGCACCCAGGCTCGGAGATACCGATTCAGTGTCCTGGAGGAGTCATGAAGCACCTGCGCACGGTCGACGACGTGATGACGCACGCGGTCATCTCCATCGACCGCAGAGCGCCGTTCAAGGACATCGTGGAAACGATGCGGCAGTGGCGCATCAGTGCCCTTCCCGTCCTGGCCGAGGACGGGAAGGTCGTAGGGGTGGTCTCCGAAGCGGACCTGCTGCTGAAGGCGGAGGGCGCCGACGAGTCCCGCGCGGTGACCGCGGGCCAGCTGATGACCGTACCCGCCGTGACCGTGGCCAAGGACGCCTCCATCGCCGGCGCCGCCCGCCTCATGGCACGCAGCCACCTCAAGCGGCTCCCGGTCGTCGATGCCGACGACCACCTGGTCGGCGTCGTCAGCCGGGGTGATCTCCTGAAGATCTACCTCCGGCCCGACGAGGACATCGCGGCCGAACTACGCGAGCTGATCATGGCGCACCTGATGCCGGCCGGCTCGTCGCTCGTGCGCGTCTACGTGTCCAACGGCATCGTTTACCTCGACGGCTCCGTCCCCGACCCCACGCTCCAGGACATGTTGGTGCGCGTGGCGCGCACCGTGCCGGGCGTCGTGGACGTCACGGCCCGGCTGGACGCCGAAGTCTCCGCATGACGGTGGGCGCGGTCAATCGGCTCACACAACAGCACAACGACATGTCGTTCGACCCACGAGACGTCACAGGACGGTAGGAGTAAACGGTGAGACATCGCGAACTAGGCGAGCTGATGACCCGCGAGGTCGTCACCGTCCCCGGAAATGCGGGCTTCAAGGACGTCGTCCGCGCACTCGCCGACCATCAGGTGTCGGCCGTGGCGGTGGTCGACCCCGCCGGCCATCCCCTCGGCGTCGTATCGGAGGGAGACCTCCTGCCGAAGTCGGCCGACCAGGGGGACTTCCTGCGGTCCCTGGCCGCGCCCGAGGCCCGGGAGCGGGACAAGGCGGAGAGCACCCGGGCCGAGGAACTGATGTCGGCTCCCCCCGTGTGCGCCAGGCCCGACTGGACCGTGGCCGAGGCCGCCCGGCTGATGGAGGCACAGGACGTCAAACGGCTGTTGGTCGTCGACGACTCGGACCGACTGGTGGGCATCGTCAGCCGGCGCGACCTCCTGAAGATCTTCTTGCGCGACGACGACACCATCCGCCACGAGATCACCGGCGACGTACTCGATCTCACCCTGCACCAGGACCCCGGCGCCGTCACCGTCGAAGTGACCGACGGCCGGGTCGAACTGCGCGGCACGGTGCAGTTCAAGAGCCTGATCCCGGTGATCGAACGGATGTGTCGCGGCGTCGACGGAGTGGTCCACGTGGCGCAGCACCTCGGCTACGCCGTCGACGACGACGTGGCCGTCCACTGACCTGCGACCGCCGCGGGATCCCGGCGCCCGCGGCAGGTCAGCGGTGCCCTGGGGTCAGCCGGGTCACCAATCGAACGGGCCGGCGCCACGCGGGTGCACATGGGCCGGACGGTCCCCCGCGAAGGCCTGTCGGGCCAGGACCGTCCGCCGCCCCGGGTGGGATCGTTGAAGGGCCGATCCCTGCCGAAAGGAGGGGTGCCGCCATGACACGGACACCCCCGGGAGCCACGCCCTCGTCCTCCCGCCCCGCCCTGCTGCGCTTCCTGGGCGGCGTGCGGACGGTCACCGGTAGCAAGTTCCTGGTTGAGAGCGATCACGCCCGGATCCTCGTCGACTGCGGGCTCTTCCAGGGTTTCGCGGACCTGCGCCGCCGCAACTGGGCCAAGCTGCCCTGCGACGCCTCCGACATCCACGCCGTCGTGATCACCCACGCCCACCTCGACCACTGCGGCTACCTGCCGCGCCTGGTGCGGCACGGCTTCCGCGGCCCCATCCTGACCAGCACCCCCACCGCCCGCCTCGCCGAAATCGTCCTGCGCGACAGCGCCAAGCTCCAGATGGAGGCGGCCCAACACGCCAACGAACACGGCTGGTCCAAGCACCACCCCGCAGCGCCGCTCTACGACGACGAGGACGTCGACCAGACGGTGAAGTTCTTCGACCCCGTGGACGTGGGCAGCGAGGTCGAGATCATGGGCGGGACCCTCCTGAAGCTCCACCACGGCGGCCACATCCTCGGCTCGGCCTGGGCCCACCTCACGTTGGAGGACGGCCACACCCTCGCCGTCAGCGGCGACCTCGGCCGCCCCGGCCACCCGCTCCTGCTACCGCCGGAGCCCTTCTCCGGCGCCGACGTCCTCCTCATGGAGTCCACGTACGGCGACCGGCGTCACGACACGGACACGGCGCGGGCCGAATTCGCCGCCGTGGTCACCCGGACCCTGGCACGCGGCGGCACCGTCGTCATCCCGGCCTTCGCGATCGACCGTACCGAAGTCGTCCTGCACGAGCTCGCCGCCCTGCGCCGCGACGGCACCCTGCCCCGCCATGTCCCCGTCTACGTGGACAGCCCGATGGCCCTCGCCGCCCTCCAGGTGTACCGCGACGCCCTGCGCGGCCGCTCGCCCGAACTGCGGCCCGAGGCCCTGGCCCAGGGGGAGGCTGCGATCAGCCCGGAACCCTTCCTGGCCGCACGCAGCGTCGAGGAATCCATCGAGATCAACAACACCAGCGGCCCGGCCGTCATCGTGTCCTCGGCCGGCATGGCCACTGGTGGACGCGTCCTGCACCACCTGCACCGGACCCTGCCCGACTCCCGCAACGCGGTCGTCATCGTCGGGTTCGCCGCCGCCGGTACCCGGGCCCGCGACCTGGTCGACGGCGCCCGCACGCTCAAGATGTTCGGCGAGTACATCCCCGTACGCGCCGAAGTGGCCGACGTACCGCACTTCTCCGCCCACGCCGACGCCGACCAGATCATCGACTGGCTGCGCGGTGCCCCTGCCCCGCACACCACCTACCTCGTCCACGGCGAGGAATCAGCAGCCGAGACCCTCCGCGACCGCCTCGACCGCGAACTGGGTTGGACCGCCGTCGTCCCTCGCTCCGGAGAGGGCGTCCTGGTCCGCTGACCCGGCCGAAGAGCAACCCCCGCGGTCCCCGCCCACATCGAGGACGTGCCATGACCTCCACCCCGTACACCGTCAGCGACGTCATGACGACGAAGGTCGTCGCCGTCACCCCCACCGCGCAGTTCAAGGAGATCGCCGCCGCCATGGCACAGTGGAAGGTCACCGCCCTTCCCGTCGTCGAAGGAGAGGGCCGCGTCGTCGGCGTGGTTTCCGAAGCCGACCTCCTCCCCAAGGAGGAGTTCCACGCGCACCGGCCCGGCATGATCGAGCAGATGCGCCGCCTCGGTGCCACCGCAAAGGCCGGTTCGATGCAGGCCGACGAGCTGATGACGGCTCCGGCCGTCACCGTCCACGCGGACGCCACGCTCCCCCAGGCGGCCCGGCTGATGGCCGACCGCCGCATCAAACGCCTCCCGGTCGTCGACGCCGACGGAGCGCTCAAGGGCATCGTCAGCCGCGCGGACCTCCTCAAGGTCTTCCTCCGGCCCGATGACGAACTCGCGGAGGAGATCCGGCGCGAGGTGGTCCGTCGCCTCTTCCCCCTCTCCCACAGCGAGGTCGAGGTCGAGGTCAGCCACGGTGTGGCCACGCTGACCGGGCGGGTCCGCGACGGCGACCTGATTCCGGTGGCCGCACGCCTGGCCCGGGCCGTGGAAGGCGTCGTCAGCGTGCACTGTCTCCTGGTGGGCGAGCCCCCCTCGTGATGGGACGGCTCCCCCCTCGGGCGTTGCGGCGACCGGGGCGCCGCCGGCCCGATCCGGTCCGAGGAGGTGTCTCCGCATGCGCCGCTCTGCGGCTGGAGGCATGCTCGAAGGGAGAATCGTCCGCGTCGGTCGCATCCGGCCCGTTCGCTGCCGGTGGCCGAGGGCGCGAGAGGAGCGTCAGGCATTCCGCTCACGCGTGTTCGACCCTGATACCAGCCCTACGACGCGGAGGCAGCCGCCATGGAGCCAGCCCTCGTCCCGGCCGCGGTCCGTTCCCAACCCGCCGTGACACGACGATGAGCGTCTCGGAGTCGATGAGTTCACCGGCCGTGGCCGTCCCCGACCGCACCTCGATCGGTGAGGTGGCCCGGCAGATGGACGACTACGGGGTGGGCTCCGTGCTCGTCACGGCAGGAGGGGCACTGCGGGGCATCGTCACGGATCGCGACCTCGCCGTCCGGGTGCTGACCCGGGGGTTGGACGCCGACCAGTCGGTGGACACGGTGATGACGTCACCCGTGATCACGGTCGACGCGACCACCGATATCCGTGAGGCCTACCGGATCTTCAGGACCTCCGGTGTCCGTCGCCTGCCCGTTCTGGAGGGGCATCGTGTGGTGGGCATGTTGACCGTGGACGACATGCTGATGGACGTGTTCCAGCGCGTGGCCGATCTCCTGGGCCCGGTGGCCTGGAGCGTCCTTGAGGAACCGCCCGGACCTCCTTCGACCGCCCCGCCCCCGCATGATCGTGAGACGTGACGTGATGCCGGGACGGACGGCCGCGGTGGCCGCACGCGCCGGGCAAGATCCACCAACCGTCGGCCCGACCGGCCGGCGCGGTGGAAGTGGCCGCAGTGACCGAAGCGGTCGAAGCGGTCGGTCCTCCGGGCGATCCCGGAGGGTGGAAGGACTCCACAGTGAGGGGCGATGCGTCATGGCCTGGGCTTCGTGGACCACGACCGGCGTGTTCGCCGGCCGCGGCGGAGTGCGTACGGACGAGGCCGGGATCCTCAACGGGGATCTGACGGTCCACACCACCTGGTCGGGCCAGGAGGCCCATGTCGCGGTGCAGTACAGCGGGGGCTCGGACTGGTTCACGGTCACCGGCAGTCCCACGGAGTGTGCCTCGGAGGAGGCCAGCCGCTACCTGCACCAGGCCGTGGTGGACGCCGTGCGCAACGGCGGGGCGGCCACGGTCCCGCGGCACACGGCCCCTCCCGGGGTCCTTTGACGCCCTCGTACGCGGGTGCTGCGCGACCGCCGGAGTGACATCGGCCCTCGTTCGGGTCGCCGGGCCGGGCCCCGTCCTGCTCGCGCTCCTATCGTGGGCAGCCACACCACGGCGTTGAGGCGGGGACAGCATGACGGAACCGGCAGTCGACTACGAGGCGGTCTACCAGGCCCTGCCCGGCATGGTGGCACTGCTGACCCCGACGCTGGTCTTCGCCGACGCGAACAACGAGTACCTCCGCACGGCGAACCGTACCCGTGAACAGGTGGTGGGCCACCACCTGTTCGAGGTCTTCCCCGACAACCCCAACGACCCGGGTGCGACCGGTGTGCGCAACCTCGCGGCCTCGCTCCGCCGCGTCCTGGACAGTGGGGAGCGCGACACCATGGCGGTGCAGCGCTACGACGTCGAGTCGCCGGACCGGCCCGGCGAATGGGAGGAGCGTTTCTGGAGTCCGGTGAACGCCCCGGTCATCGGGGCGGACGGCAGCGTCGTCCTCGTGGTCCACCGGGTGGAGGAGGTCACCGAACTCATCCGGGCCCGTGGAGGCGCCTCCGGCACCGGCGCCAGTGGACAGGGCCGGGTACTGGAGGCCGAGCTCTACGCCCGGGCCCGCGAGCTACAGGAACTCAACGAACGTCTGCGCCGGGCCCACTCCCGCGAGCGCGAAGTGGCCCTGACCCTCCAGGAGGCGATGCTGCCCGCCCCGACGCCGCTCACCCGGTACCGGGCGGCCGTGCGCTACCGTCCCGCCACGGGCGCGCTGAACGTCTGCGGCGACTGGTACGACCTGGTCGAACTGCCCGATGACCGCATCAGCGTGGCCGTCGGCGACGTCGTCGGCCACGGCCTGGCCGCCGCGTGTGTCATGGGCCAGCTGCGCAGCGCATTGAGCGCAGCGGCCCGGGTCCTCGACGGACCCGCCCAGACGCTCGAAGTCCTCGGGCTGTACGCCCGCTCCGTCGACGGCGCCGAATCCACCACCGCGGTGCAGGCCGTCGTCGACTCCCGTGCCCACACCATCACCTACAGCAGTGCCGGGCATCCTCCGCCGGCCCTCCTGCGGACGGACGGCACCGTCGAGTTCCTCGACCAGGCCACCGACACCCCGCTGGGCGCCCGTCCCGAGCCCGCACCCCGACCACAGGCCACGACCGCCTTCCGTCCGGGCTCCACCCTGGTCCTGTACACCGACGGGCTGATCGAACGCCGCCGCGAGGACATCGACACGGGACTGGCCCGACTGGCCGACTCCCTCGTCCGTCATCAGGCGGCCGATCCCGAGACCCTCGCCGACGCCCTCCTCCTCGAACTGCTCCCGCCCGGCGGCGTCACCGACGACACCGCCCTCGTGGTCGTCCGGTTGTGACGCCACCGGGAGGCCGGCAGCCGTACGCACCTTGGAGCGCCGAGTGCAGATGAACAGCGGCCCGTCCGGCGTCCCCGCTCTCCCACCGGACGCTCCCGGCGACAACGGGCCCGCCGTCTCCCGCCGGGAATTCGACGTGCTCTTCGAGTCGGTCCGTACGTGGGGACGCTGGGCCGCGGCCGACCGCGGTGCCTGGAACAGGGTGACGCCGGGCCACGTGCAGCGGGCCAGCGCGTTCGTCCGGTCCGGGACGGTCGTACCGATGGGGCTGCCCTGGAACACCCGGACCGGACCGGACAATGCGAAGCCGGCGTTGCACTACATGTCCGACCTCGGCGACGTGGCGGCCGAGGAGCCCTCCGCCTACAAGGACTTCATCGCAGCCGACTACCACGGCAAGGGCGTGAGCCACCTCGACGCACTCTCGCACATCGCTTACCGGGGGCAGCTCTACGACGGCCGCGCAGCGCACGCGGCCGTCGATTCCGGGGGCGCCCGTTTCGGCGCGGTGGCGGCGCTCGGCCCCCTCGTCACGAGGGGCGTGCTCCTCGATCTGCCCGCGGCGCTCGGCGTCGCGTGGCTGGAGCCCGGACGTGCGGTGCACCCGGGGGACGTCGCCGCTGCGGAGAAGGCACTCGGGGTGACGATCGGAGACGGCGATGCGGTGTTGCTGCGCACCGGCCGCTTCCGCCGTCGTCGGGACCTCGGCCCCTGGAACGCCGACGAGGCGAGCGCGGGCTGGCACGTGGACGCCGTGCCCCTGCTGGCCGAGCGTGCCGTCGCCCTGCTCGGCGCCGACGGGGACAGTGACGTGCGGCCGTCGCCGGTGGAGGGCGTGCACTCCCCCGTCCACGCGCTCGCCATCACCGCGATGGGAGTGCCGCTGCTGGACAACCTCGACCTCGAACCGCTCTCCGCCGCCTGCGCCGAGGCGGGCCGTTACGCGTTCATGCTCGTCGTGGCGCCGCTGAACGTCCCCGGCGGGACCGGCTCCCCCGTGAACCCGGTCGCGGTCCTGTGACGGCCGGCCCGGCAACCACACCTCTCGACGTTCCGCAATCGAACGATCACCCTTTGTGGTGACGAAACCCCTCCCAAGGGTGAGGAATATAATCAAATAGTGCGATCCGGTTATGTTCGGTGAGGAAGTGGTGTACATGGGGGTCGTGGCAGACCGCATCGGCCCCGCGCGGTCCCGTGACCGATTCCTGCACGGCGAGTCGGTCGAATCGGTCCAGGGGAGCGTGAGAAGTCCGATCCTGGGCTCGTGGCAACGCAGCCGACTCCTCGGCCTCTCGCCGGACGAGTCGGAGCTGCCCTTCCGGCAGGACTTCGACCCGGAGGCCCGCCTCGTGCGCGCGGCCCGTCCCGTGCTCGACCGGCTGCGGTCCCTGTTCGCGGGCAGCCAGATGAACATCTGCCTCACCGACGGAGACGGCACGGTGCTCGAACGCCGCTTCGGGGAGGATTCCTTGGTCCGGCGTCTCGCCCCGATCCAGAGCGTCCCCGGCTTCGTGTTCGCCGAACGGTTCGCCGGTACGAACGGCATCGGCCTCGCCCTCGCCGAACGGCGACTCTGCCAGGTCTACGGCGCCGAGCACTTCGCCGAACGTGCCCAGTCGAGTGCCTGTACGGCGATCCCCGTGCGCGACCAGCTCAGCGGGCACATCGAGGGCGTCCTGTGCCTCGGCTATCCCCACACCGATGCGGACCCGGCGCTGGTCCCCGTCGTGCGCCGGGCGGGCGCGGCGATCGAACGACGGCTGATGGAACAGAGTTCGGCGCGCGAGCGCGGGCTGCTCCGGGCCTACCTCGACGCCGGGCGCCGCGCGCGGGCCGACCACGGGGCCGCCGGGAGCGGCCAGCCGAACGGGATCGAAGACCTGGTCCGGGGCACCTTGGACCAGCGCGATCAGGCGATCCTCAAGGAGAAGGCCACCGAGCTGATCTCTTGCGCCCAGCGGGCCGCCGTCGAGGTGACCCTGTCCCACGGCCAGCGCGTCACCCTCGTGAGCCGCCCGGTGACGAGCCCCTCCGGAGTGGAGGGCGTCGTCATCGAGGCCCTCATCGAGGCCGCCTTCGCGGACGGACCGGCGCGAGACCGGCTCACCGTCCCCCCGTACCTGGAACGGTCGGACGAGGTCCCCGCACAGCAGCAGGCCACACCCGCAGGACCGCCGCCCGGACACCTCCCCCGCACCGCACCCGCTGCGACCACCCCGACGGTCCGGCCGCCCGGCGCCCCGTACGCCCCAGACTCCGCCGGCTCCCCCGGTGGCGTGGTCAGCGGGCTCGTGCTGGTGGGCGAGCCGGAAGTGGGAAAGTACGCCGTCGCGGCGCGGCGGCGCCTGGAGTTGCTGGCCGAGGCCAGCACCCGCATCGGCGCCACTTTGGACGTGAGCCGTACCGCCTGGGAACTCGCCGAAATGGCGGTCCCGCGCCTGGCCGACTTCGTCACCATCGACCTGCCCGAGGCCGTACTGCGCGGCGAAGAGGCCGCCGACCCCGCCGCCGAACTGCACCGTACGGTGGTCCACGGCATCCTGGAGGACTGCCCCTTCTACCCGGTGGGCGAGCGCGTCAGCCACCGCCCGGCCACCCCCCACATGCGGTCCCTGGTCACCGGGAAGGCGGTGTTGGTACCCGATCTGAAGACCGCCGTCGGATGGATCGCGCAGGACCCCGAACACGCCGAGCGGATCCTCGCCCACGACGTCCACTCCCTCATCACCGTCCCCCTGCTCGCCCGCGGGGTCCTCCTGGGCATCGCCAGCTTCTACCGGTCGCAGGATCCCGACCCCTTCGGGGACGACGACCGCTCGCTCGCCCAGGAACTCGCCGCCCGCGCCGCACTCTGCATCGACAACGCCCGCCGCTACACCCGCGAACACAACCTGGCCCTGGCCCTGCAACGCAGCCTGCTCCCGCACGGCGTTCCCGAGCAGGACGCCGTCGAGGTCGCCCACCGCTACATGCCCGCCGAGTCCGGGGTGGGCGGCGACTGGTTCGACGTCATCCCCCTCTCCTGTGCCCGCGTCGCCCTCCTGGTCGGCGACGTCGTCGGCCACGGACTGCACGCCGCCGCCACCATGGGCCGTCTGCGCACCGCCGCGCGCAACTTCGCCGAACTGGAACTCGCCCCCGACGAACTCCTCACCCACCTCGACAACCTCATGGTGCGCCTCGACCGCGAGGAGGGCGGGGACCATCCCGCCGCCGGCAGCGCCGGCATAGTCGGCGCGACCTTCCTGTACGCCGTCTACGACCCCACCTCGCAACAGTGCGCGATGGCCCGAGCCGGCCACCCTCCGCCCGCGCTGGTCCGCCCCGACGGCACGGTGACGTTCCTCGACCTACCCGCCGGCCCCCCTCTCGGCCTCGGTGGCCTGCCCTTCGAGTCGGTCGAGTTCCACCTCCCCGAACACAGCCAACTGGTCCTGTACACCGACGGGCTCGTCGAAGACCGCCATCGCGACATCGACGCGTCCCTCGACGAGCTGAGCCGCGTGCTGGCCCACCCCGACCGTTCCCCCGAGGACACCTGCCGGGCGGTCCTCGACGCCGTGGCGCCCGCCCATCCCGGCGACGACATCGCGCTGCTCGTCGCCCGTACCCACGTGCTGCCCCCCGAGCGGATCGCCACCTGGCACCTGCCCGCCGACCCGGCCCTGGTCGGCGAGGTCCGGGCCGCGGCGGTTGGCCGGCTGAGCCAGTGGGGACTGGACGAGTCCGCCTTCGCCCTGGAACTGCTGCTCAGCGAGCTGGTCACCAACGCCGTGCGGTACGGCGCCGGGCCCATCCGGGTACGCCTCATCCACGGCCGCAGCCTGATCTGCGAGGTGCACGACACCAGTAGCACCGCCCCGCGCATGCGCCACGCGGCCACCACCGACGAGGGCGGCCGCGGCCTCTTCCTCGTCGCGCAGCTCGCCCAGGCCTGGGGCACCCGTTACACCACCGAAGGCAAGGTGATCTGGGCCGAGTGCATCCAGGAAGCGGCCTGACCCGGACCCGAGGATTCACCCATCGGGGTCAAGGAATACGTCGACATACCGGAAATACAGGGACAGATCCCCGTAGAATCCCGCATGCAGTCGGGAAGAACTCGGAGGCCGACCCCCGGAGAAGTCTGTGCATGACGCTCCCGACACCTCGACGGGCCCGCCCCCGGGCACCGGTGGGCAACCCCTCGTCCGCGTGCGCGGTCTGAGCAAGCGGTTCGGCGGCACCCTCGCCCTGGCGGCGGTCGACCTCGACTTGTACCGGGGCAGCATCCTCGCCCTGCTCGGTCCCAACGGTGCCGGGAAGTCCACCCTCATCAAAGTGCTCGCCGGAGTCCACCACGCCGAACAGGGCGAGGTGACGGTGGCCGGGCACCCCCTCGGCTCGCACGCCGCCACCCGGAGCATGTCCTTCATCCACCAGGACCTCGGCCTCGTCGAGTGGATGACGGTGGCCGAGAACATCGCCCTGGGCACCGGATACCCACGGCGCCGCGGGCTGATCTCCTGGCGACGGACCCGGCAACGCTGCGTCGAGGCCCTGCGGATCGTCGCCGGTCACCTGGACCCCGACGCCCGGATCGCCGACCTCTCCCCCGCCGAGCGCTCGTTGGTCGCCATCGTCCGCGCCCTGGCGGCACGGACCGAGCTCATCGTCCTCGACGAGCCCACCGCCACCCTGCCCGCCGCGGACTGCGCCCGACTCTTCGACGTCCTGCACACCCTGCGCGACCGGGGACACGGCATCCTCTACGTCAGTCACCGACTCGACGAGGTGTACAAGGTCGCCGACGCGTTCGCCGTTCTGCGCGACGGCCACCTCGTCAGCCGAGGTCCGCTCGCCGGCCACAGCCCCTCCCGTCTGGTGCACGCCATCGTGGGCCGCGAACCGGCGGACTCGCGGCCCGGCACCACCCCCGCCGCCGGCCCGCCCGTCCTGAGTCTCGACGGGGTGCGGACCGCACGCGCCGATCACGTCAGCCTGGAACTGCGCGCGGGCGAAGTCCTCGGCATGGTGGGCCTGACCGGCGCCGGTCACACGGACCTGGGCCGCGCCCTCGCCGGTGCCCGGCCCGTCCTCGCCGGACGGGTGCTGCTCGACGGCCGCCCCTACCACCCGCGGACGGTCGCCGCCGCCGTCGAACGCGGCGTCGGCCTCGTGACGGGCAACCGACAGGAAGAGGGCTGCGCCGCCGAGCTGACCGTACGGGAGAACTTCCTGGCGAACCCCCGGGCCGCCGGCGTGCCGGCATGGCACTGGATCGGCCCCCGGCGCGAGCGCGCCGAGGCCACCGCCCTGATCGACCGGTTCTCGGTGCACCCCCGCAACAGCGAGGTGCCGATGGCCACCCTGTCCGGCGGCAACCAACAGAAGGTCGTGGTCGGCCGATGGCTCCGGGGAGGCCTGCGCCTGCTCGTCCTCGAAGAGCCGACGGCCAGCGTGGACGTCGGTGCCAAGGCCACGATCTACCGGCTGCTCGACGAAGCGCTGGCCTCCGGCCTGGCCGTACTGCTCATCTCCACCGATTTCGAAGAGGTCGCCCACGTGTGCCACCGCGCCCTGGTGTTCGTCCGCGGGTCCGTGGGCGCCGAGCTGAGCGGCGAAGCCCTCACCGTCGCCGAACTCACCCGAACCGCCTCGGCCATGCCCCCCATCACCGGAACCACGACGAGCCGATGACCACCTCCCCGCCGCCCCGACCCGTACGGGGCAGCCTCCACGGGCACCTCATCGGCTCCTACGGCCTCCTCGCCCTCGGCGCCCTGCTCTTCCTGGTCTTCTCCCTCGCCCTACCGGAGACCTTTCCCACCCGGGACACCGTCTCCTCGATCCTCTCCAACCAATCGATCCCCGCCATCCTGGCGCTCGGCGCGACCATCCCCATCGTCACCGGCAAGTTCGACCTGTCCATCGGTTACGGCCTCGGCCTGGCGCACGTCATGGCGATGCAGCTCATCGTCAACGAAGGCTGGCCCTGGCCCCTCGCCTGCCTCACCGTGGTCCTCGGCGGGACGGCGGTCGGCGCCCTGAACGGCGTCATCGTCGAGTTCGGGCAGATCGACTCCTTCATCGCCACGCTCGGCACCGGCAGCGTGATGTACGCCTTCACCGGCTGGATCACCGAAGGCGCCCGGATCGTCCCCGGACCACAGGGCCTGCCGGCCTCCTTCACCGCCCTCTACGACTCCCGGTTCCTCGGCCTGCCGGTACCCGCCTTCTACGTCCTCGCCGCCACGACCGCCCTCTGGCTGGTCCTGGAGCGGCTGCCCCTCGGCCGGTACATGTACGTGATCGGCTCCAACCCGCGTGCCGCCGCCATCGTCGGCATCCCCGTCCGCCGGTACTCCGTCTACGCCTTCGCCGGATCGGGCCTGGTCGTCGGCTTCGCCGGGGTCCTCCTCGCCGCCCAGCAGCAGACCGGCAACCCGAGCGTCGGGCTGGACTACCTGCTCCCCGCCTTCGTCGGCGCCCTGCTCGGGTCCACCACGATCAAGCCCGGCCGCGCCAACGCCCTCGGCACCGTCGTGGCGGTTGCCGTACTCTCCGTCGGCCTCGCCGGCATCGGCCAGCTCGGCGCCCAGTTCTGGGCCACGCCGTTGTTCAACGGCTGCACCCTGCTCATCGCCGTCGGGCTGGCCGGCTACTCCGCCCGTCGCCGGCTGCGCACCGGCGCCGCCGCGTCCCGCCGGTCAGCCGCGCAGCCGTCAGCCGCCGCGGCTCAGGACGACCACCCCTAGGACATTTCGTACGCGCACCCGCGTCAGGAGCACCGTGTACTCGAACCACAGGACCACCCTCACGGCCGCAGCCCTGCTGACGGCGACCGCCGCCCTCGTCGCCGGCTGCGGGCGGGGCCCGTCGGCCGGCGCCGGGCCGGCCGAGCCAGGTTGCCCCGAGGCCCTCGCCGGGGCCGAGGCGTCCGTACAGGGGGCCGAGAAACCCGACGCCTCCTGGACCGGCCCCACCAGCGGCCCCCCGGCGGTTCCCGGCAAGACCATCGTCTACGTCGCGCAGACCATGACCAATCCCGGCGTCGCCGGCGTCGCGAAGGGGCTCGCTGAAGCCGCGAAGACCATCGGCTGGACGGTCCGCGTGATCGACGGGGACGGCACCCCCGCAGGCATCCAGGCCGCGCTCAGCCAGGCGATCACCCTCAAACCCTCGGGCATCGTCATCGGCGGCTTCGATCCCTTCCTGACCTCGCAGCAGGTGGCGCGGGCCCGAGCGGCACACATCCCGGTCATCGGCTGGCACGCCGTGGGCTCCCCGGGCCCGAGCGAGGACCCCCCGCTGTTCACCAACGTCACCACCCAGGTGGAGGACGTGGCGAAGATCAGCGCGGATTGGATCATCGCCCGGTCCAAGGGGGACGCCGGAGTCGTCCTCTTCACGGACGATTCCATCCCGTTCGCCAAGAACAAGTCCGAACTGATCAAGCGGGAGCTCGCCACCTGTTCCGGCACGAGGCTACTGACGTCCCAGAACATCCCCATCCCCGACGCGAGCAACCGCACGCCCCAGGCGGTCTCCTCCCTTCTGTCCCGCTTCCGGAACGAGTGGACCTACTCCGTCGCCATCAACGACCTGTACTTCGCCGACGCCGCCCCTGCCTTCCGGGCGGCCGGCAAACCGGGCGCCGGACCGCCCTTCAACATCGGTGCGGGCGATGGCGACCCCTCCGCGTTCCAGCGCATCAACAGCCAGCAGTACCAGGCCGCCACCGTTCCCGAGCCGCTGTCCCAGCAGGGCTGGCAGATCGTCGACGAGTTCAACCGCGCCTTCTCCGGCCGGCCCGCCAGCGGTTACGTCGCCCCCGTGCACATCTCCACGACCGACAACAGCAAGGGCGCCACCACCTGGGATCCGTCCGGTTACCGCGAGGCGTACGAGAAGATCTGGCGCAGGTGACGGCGGGACGCTGCGGGCACACCCCGTACGGGAACCGCCCGCAGCCAGCGGGAGCCTCACCGACCCCGGACCGCACGGGATGACCGGCGTCCCGGTGCGCGGCCGTCGGCGGTCGATGTCAGAACCTGCCTCTAGCCTCTGCAACATGTCTGAGACTTCCACGGGTGTGCCCGCCGACGTGACCGACTCGCTGTTGGATCCGGGGTACGTGGTGACCGCCGCACCGGAACACGCGCTCGCCCTGTTTGAACGGTCGAACGATCCGCGGGTTCGGGCCATCGCGGCGGTGTACCGGGCCTCCTCCGACGTGCACCGGACGCTCGGGGCGGCCCAGCGCCGACAGGTGTTGGCGCTGGACGCCGCCCGGCTCGGTGCACCGGAACTGGCCGCGTCTTTCGGGGCGGTGGAGCTGCCCGGAGAGCCCCTGGCCCAGTGGACCGCGGAGTGGGCCGGCGGTTCCCTGCCC
Source organism: Streptomyces sp. NPDC006430 (assembly GCF_040612395.1). Classification (NCBI taxonomy): domain Bacteria; kingdom Bacillati; phylum Actinomycetota; class Actinomycetes; order Kitasatosporales; family Streptomycetaceae; genus Streptomyces; species Streptomyces sp. NPDC006430. The sequence goes on along the minus strand of NZ_JBEXQA010000014.1, from coordinate 93,004 downwards.
GACCACCGGCTGCTGCGCTCCCTCACGGGTCACGGCGGCCCGGTGCGGGCGGTGGCGACGGCTGTCGTCGACGGCAGACCGGTCGCCGTCTCGGGCAGCCGCGACAACACGGTGCGCGTGTGGGACGTCGCTACGGGCGTACAACTCCACGATCCGGTGACCGGGCGCACGGACCCGGTGTCCTCGATGACGGCCGAGGTCCTTTCCGTCGCCACGGCGGTGGCCGATCGCAGGACCGTGGCGTTCACGTTGCACGCCGACGGGTCGGTGCTCGTGTGGGACCTGGCCACCGGCCGCGCGGCCGGGGAGTTCGTCGGGCTCGTGGAGAGCACCGCCTTGGACGGGCGCCGTGTGGTGCTCACCCATGGGGCTGACGGGACCCTACGCGTGGGGGACCTGCTCACGGGCCGCCAGGTCAGCGCGTTCCGGTCGGCCACCGACATCGCCGTGCTGGACGGTCGCCGCGTCGTCGTCACCGTCGACAGCACCGACGTCGACCGGACGGTGCGCGTGTGGGACCTGAGCACCGGCCGTCAACTGGCGGTGTCACTGGAGGTGGTGCGGACCGTCGTCCTCGACGGGCGCCTATTCGCCGTGACGCTTCAGGTGGGCCAGGACGTACCAGGGCCGTGGTGGGACCTGGCCACCGGCGAGCCGGTCGGGACCTCCTCGGCCGACCCGATCCCGTACGACGCCGAGGACGTACCCGGCGTCTCCACCGTGACCGTGGTGGACGGGCGCGTCGTCGCCATCGGGCTCGACGACGAAGAGCCCCGGTTCGTCGGGGCCCTGGCCCACGCCCGCCGTATCAGCGCTCTGGAGGGAGGGCGGGACACCGCAGTGCTGGATGGACGTACCGTCGCCCTCACCGTCGACGAGGACGCAACCCTGCGCATCTGGGACCTGACGGCCGATCATCCGCGCGTGGACGGCATGCGCGTGATCCGGAGCATCGGCCCGAACGGACAGGAGCCCGCCCCTTCCCCCGGCGCGGCGAAGGACGCAGACCTGTGGCACCGGATCTCCGGCCGCAGGAACGAACGCAGCGGCAGCGGCAGCGGCAGCACGGTCCGGGACGGGACGGACGACGCCCCGGCCGTCCTCACCCTGGAGGAGGACGGCACGGTGGTGGTACGGGACCCGGCCACCGGACTGCCGTGGGACCCGCCGCTGACCGGCCACACGGGCAGGGTGTGGGACGTGGCCACCACGGTCGTGGACGGCCGGCCGGTGGCCGTCACCGCAGGCGCCGACCACACGCTCCGGACCTGGGACCTCACCGACGCCCTTACGAGCGGCGGCCCGCGCACGGGGCACACCGGATCCGCCGTGGCGATGGACACGGCGGTCCTCGACGGGCGAGCGGTGGCCGTCACGGCATGCGCCGACCACGTCCTGCGCCTCTGGGACCTGGCCACCGGGCAGCTGGTCTCGGCCCCCGTGACCGGCCCGGACGGTGAGGTGACCGCCTTGGCCACGTCGGTGGTGGACGGGCGGGTCGTCGCCGTGGCCGCCGGTCCGGGCGCCACCTTGCACGTGCTGGACCTGGCCGGCGAACGGCACCCCGCCGAACCGGTCCTCGGCCACCAAGGCAAGGTGCTGGGCGTCGCCGCCGCAACGGTGGGCGGTCAACCGCTCGCCGTCACGGCGGGCACCGACCGCACCGTGGCCCTGTGGAACCTCGCCACCCATCAGCAGGTCGGCGAACCGCTGACCGGTCACTCCAGCAGGGTGACCTCCGTCGCCACGGCAGTGCTGGAGGGACGGCCCGTCGCGGTCACGGGGAGTTGGGACAAGACCGTACGACTGTGGGACCTCACCACCGGTCGGCAGACCGGCGAACCCCTGACCGGCCACACCGATTGGGTGACCTCGGTGGCCACCGCGGTGCTGGAGGGGAAGCCCGTCGCGATCAGCAGGAGCCGGGACAGGACGGTGCGCTTGTGGGACCTCACCACCATGAGGCAGGTCGGTGGCGCGACCTGTGACACGGACCCGAACGGGACCATGGCCGTCACCGTCAGGGACGGTCGGCCGGTGGTGGCAACCGCCCAAGGGCGGAGCGTGCAGTTCGTGGACCTGGTCACTGGACGTGCCGTTGAGGACGCGTACCTGTTCCCGCTTCCGGTGGGGGCGCTCGCAGCTGCGCCCGGTGGGCGGCTCGTGGTGGCCTTCGGCCCGGAGGTCGCGGTGCTCCGCCCGACTCCGCGCCGCGTCGAGCAGCATTGAACTCGTACCGCGGGTTGACTCATTCGCGCCGTACCCCTGGGACCGGTCGGGAGAATCTCAGGAGCAACAGGCGGTGATCGTCCGTGCTGCTGGTGGCGCTCGAAATCGCCTCCGCCGTACGCCCGTTCACCGACCCCCCAGCACGGTGAGAGGTACCAGGATGACAACAACCCGCGTCAGGCGCTCCGTAGCCCGCGCGCTGACCATGACGGTGGCGGCCTGCGCCGTCGCCGCGGCGACCGCCCTTCCGGCGTCCGCCGCCGACCAGCCGACACGACAGCAGCTCATGGCGGACTGCGGTTCGGGCGAAGGCAAGTGCACGTTCAACTCGCCCAAGCTCGAAGAGGCTTACCTGGGTGAGCTCCGGCAGGTGTCGGATTCGCTGTACAACTGCAGTTCGTCCGACTCCACCCAGACGATGACCTGGGACGACACGGTGGGTTCCACCGACTCGTTGGGCGTCTCCGTCACTGCGGGCGGCAAGATCGCGGGCATCGTTGACCTGAGCGTAACGGCGAGTTACAGCCACAGTTGGTCGAGCACCCATTCGGAAAGCAGCTCGCTCAACATGACGGTGAAGCCGGGCGAGGTGGGTTGGATCTCGCGCGCCCAGGTGATGCAGAGGGTCTCCGGCACCTGGCAGACCCACTACGACAGCCCCAGGTGGGGGCACTACTACTGGTTCTTCCAGGACACCATCACGGGTCCGGCCAAGAACGGCACCGACGGCAAGACCAATGCGGTGGTGGTCAAGAGCCGCAAGATGACCGCTGCGGAGAAGCGTTCCTGCTCCGACGGGTCCCGTACCGGCCGCGCGTTCGTCCAGGCACGCTGAGCCACGGCTCTCGCATGACACCGGCCCCCCGTTCCGCCGCAGCGCGGGGCGGGGGGCCGGCGCCGTTCTGGATCTTCCCGGAAGGACGTGTCCCCCGGATGGGTCCGATCGGTCCCGGCTCCGTACCGTTCGGCCCTCCTCCTCCTGCGGTGCCCAGCGGATCGTGGGTCCTGAGCGCCGGTGGCGGCGCCCCTCGCGCCTGGACCGTTCGGGTGGCGCCCGGGGACACCCTGCCGCGTCAGCGGCCGTCACCAAGCGTCACGCTGTCTCCTTGGGTTTTGCCAGGTGAGGACAAGGACCCACGATGGACCACCCGATCATCCACAAACAGCCCCGGCCCGGCACGGCCTTCGTGCTCCAGGACTACGAGCGGGCCCGTGCGGACTTCACCTGGGCCGAGGCCCGGTCCGCGCTGTCGGGACTGCCCGGAGGCGGGCTCAACATCGGGTACGAGGCGGTAGACCGCCACCTGCTCGCAGGAAGGGGCGGGCGGGAGGCCCTGCGCTGCATCGCGGCCGACGACAGCGTCACCCGCCTCACCTACGGCGAGCTCGCCGCCCTCACGGGCCGGTTCGCCAACGTCCTCACGTCCCTCGGCGTGGGACGGCAGGAACGGGTCTTCACCCTCCTGGGACGCTGCCCCGAGCTGTATACGACGGTATTGGGCACCTTGCGCAGCGCGCGCGTGCTGTGTCCCCTGTTCTCCGCCTTCGGCCCCGACCCCGTGCGCCAGCGACTGGAGCTGGGCGATGCCCGGGTCCTCGTCACCACGGAAGCGCTGTACCGGCGCAAGGTGGCGGACAACCGGCACCGCCTGTCACGGCTGGAGCACGTCCTGCTCGTGGGTCCGGTCACGGACCCGCCCCCGGGGACCGTCTCCTTCGCCGCGCTCATGGAGCAGTCCCCGCCGGAGTACACGGTCGCGCCCACCGATCCGGAAGACATGGCGCTGCTCCATTTCACCAGCGGCACGACGGGGGCCCCGAAGGGAGCGGTCCACGTGCACGAGGCGGTCGTCGCGCACCACGCGACGGCCGCCTTCGCGCTCGACCTTCGCCAGGAGGACGTCTACTGGTGCACGGCGGACCCCGGGTGGGTGACGGGCACCTCGTACGGGATCATCGCGCCGCTCACCCACGGCGCGACCGTCGTGGTGGACGAGGGCGACTTCGACGTGCACCGCTGGTACCGCATCCTGGACAGCCAGCGGGTGAACGTCTGGTACACGGCCCCGACGGCCGTCCGCATGCTGATGCGCGCCACGCCCCGGGAGGGCGACCGAGAGCTGCCGGGACCGTACGACCTGTCGGCCCTCCGTTTCATCGCCAGCGTGGGCGAGCCGCTGAACCCCGAAGCGGTGCTGTGGGGGCAGGACGTCCTCGGTCTGCCCATCCACGACAACTGGTGGCAGACGGAGACGGGTGCCATCATGATCGCCAACTTCGCGTCCAGCGACATCCGCCCTGGCTCCATGGGGCGCCCGCTGCCCGGCATCGAGGCCGCGCTCCTGGAACGCGGCGAGGACGGCCGTGTGGAGATCACCGACGGGCGCGTGCGGGTGATCGGCGAAGCGGACGTCGAGGGAGAACTGGCGCTGCGTCCGGGCTGGCCGTCGATGTTCCGGGGCTACCTGCACGACGCATCCCGCTACGTGGCGTGCTTCGCCGGCGGCTGGTACCTCACCGGTGACCTGGCGAAGCGTGACGAGGACGGATGGTTCTGGTTCGTCGGCCGTGCCGACGACGTCATCAAGTCGGCAGGACACCTCATCGGTCCGTTCGAGGTGGAGAGCGCGCTGATGGAACATCCCGCCGTGGCGGAAGCCGGTGTCATCGGCCGCCCGGACCCCGTCGTGGGGTCCGTGGTCAAGGCTTTCGTCTCGCTGCGCCCGGGGCTCGCCCCCGATGCGGCCCTCGAACGGGACCTCCTGGCGTTCGCCCGCCGCCGGCTGGGTCCCGCGGTGGCTCCCCGAGAGATCGAGTTCGATCAGAACCTTCCCAAGACCCGCAGCGGCAAGGTGATGCGCCGACTGCTGCGGGCCCGGGAACTGGGGTTGCCCGAAGGGGACCTGTCCACCCTCGAAAATCCCGGATGACCCGCTCCCGAGAGAAGGCGGCACGATGAGCAGCACCCGCGCGCGGACGGAAGGACAAGCCCGTCCGGCAGCACGCAAGAGCCGGCGCACCGAGGCGGCCGGCACCGCCGCTCGTGGCGCTCCCGACGGCCGCCCGGCGCCGGAACACCACCACTCCCTGCTGCGGCAGATGCTCGTCATCCGCCGCTTCGAGGAGCGGTGCGTCGAGCTGTACAGCAGCACGAAGATCCGCGGGTTCGTCCACCTCTACATCGGCGAGGAAGCCGTCGCCGTGGGCGTCAACCAGGCGCTGGGCGAGCAGGACGCGGTGGTCTCCACCTATCGCGAGCACGGGCACGCGCTGGCCAGGGGCGTGCCAGCAGAGGCCGTGATGGCGGAGATGTACGGCAAGGCCACCGGTTGCAGCCGCGGGCGCGGCGGCTCCATGCACCTGTTCGACGCGGGCCGCCGCTTCTACGGGGGCAACGCGATCGTCGCCGGCGGACTGCCCTTGGCGGCGGGACTCGCCCTCTCCGACCGGATGCGCGCTAACACCCGGGTCACCTGCTGCTTCTTCGGGGACGGCGCCTTCGCCGAGGGCGAGTTCCACGAGACGGCCAATCTCGCGGCCCTGTGGCAGCTGCCCCTGTTGCTGGTCTGCGAGAACAACCTGTACGCCATGGGAACGAGCCTGGCCCGAGAGCACGCGCAGACCAACCTCGCGATGCGGGCCGCCTCGTACGGCATGCCCGCCTGGACCGTCGACGGCATGGACGTGCTCGCCGTCGAAGCCGCCGCGCACCGGGCGGTGGAGTCGGTACGGGCGGGCAACGGACCGCACTTCCTCGAAGCCCAGACGTACCGGTTCCGTGCCCACTCCATGTACGACCCCGACCGGTACCGGGCCAAGTCCGAGATCGAGGCGTGGAAGGGCCGCGACCCCGTCCGGGCACTGGCCGACCGGATGCGTACGGACGGCCGGCTCGACGACAAGACGATGGAGGAGCTCGACGCGGGCGTACTCGACGAGATCGACCGGGCCGTCCGGTCGGCGGAGGACGCTCCCGTGGAGCCCGTCACGGACCTGCTCCGCTTCGTCACGAGCCCACCCGGGAGCACCGCATGAGCACGCGCAAGCCGTCCACCGACGCTCCCCGGCCGACCACGTACCGAGAGGCACTGCGCGCGGGGCTCCGCGACGCCCTGACCGAGGACGAGCGGGTCTTCCTCATGGGCGAGGACGTCGGGAAGTACGGCGGATGCTTCGGCGTCAGTCTCGGACTCCTCGAAGAGTTCGGACCCGAACGGATCCGTGACACTCCGCTGTCCGAGTCGGGATTCGTGGGTGCGGGCATCGGGGCCGCGCTCGGCGGGATGCGGCCCGTGGTCGAGATCATGACCGTCAACTTCAGTCTTCTCGCAATGGACCAGATCCTCAACAACGCGGCCACCCTGCTGCACATGTCCGGCGGGCAACTGGGCGTCCCCGTGGTGATCCGCATGACCACGGGGGCCGGGCGGCAGCTCGGCGCCCAGCACTCCCACAGTCTCGAAGGCTGGTACGCCCACATCCCCGGCATCCGGGTGCTCGCCCCCGCGACGGTGGACGACGCGCGGCACATGCTCGCGGCTGCCCTCGCCGACCCGGATCCGGTACTGATCTTCGAACACGGCAGTCTGTACAACGCGGAGGGCGTGCTGGACGAGACCGTCGAAGCCGTCGATCTCGATACCGCTGCCGTGCGCCGGGCGGGCACGGACGTCTCCGTCATCACGTACGGGGGCTCGCTGCCCAAGGCGCTGGCGGCGGCGGACGTCCTTGCCGAGGAGGGCATCAGCGCGGAGGTCGTGGACCTCCGTACCCTGCGGCCCCTCGACGACGCCACCATCATGGCCTCCGTCGGCCGTACGCACCGGGCGGTGGTCATCGACGAGGCCTGGCGCAGCGGCAGTCTGGCCGCGGAGGTCTCGGCACGCATCACCGAGCAGGTCTTCTACGAGCTCGACGCCCCGGTGCAGCGCGTCTGCAGCGCGGAGGTGCCCATCCCCTACGCGCGGCAGCTCGAAGAGGCCGCACTGCCCCAAGTCGCGACCGTGGTGGACGCGGTCCGTCGGACGGTGGGCTGACATGGCCGAGTTCACCATGCCCTCCCTCGGCGCGGACATGGAGGAGGGCACTCTGGTCGAGTGGCTGGTCGGGCCGGGGGACACCGTGGCCAAGGGGGATGTCGTCGCCGTGGTGGAGACGGCCAAATCGACGATCGAAGTCGAGTGCTTCGACTCGGGGACGATCAGCGCCCTCCTTGTCGAGCCGGGCACCACCGTGCCCGTCGGTACGCCGTTGGCGGCCATCGACCCGGCCGGTGGTGCCCGTGCCGCACGGCCCGCCGCCGAGCGTCCCGTCACGCCCGCGCCCGAGCCCGCTCCCGCGCGCGCGCCCACACCGGCTCCCGCTGTGGAGCCCGGCCCCCGTCGAACCGCCCCGCGCACTGAGGTCGCCGTGTCCACCCCTCTGGTGCGACACCTCGCCGAGGGAAAGGGCCTCGACCTGTCCACCGTCCACGGCTCCGGCAAGGGAGGTCGGATCACCCGCTCCGACGTCGAACACGCACCGGTCGAGCCGTCGCAGCGGGTCCGGGCATCGCCGCTCGCCCGCCGCCTCGCCCAGTCGTCGGGCGTCGATCTGAAGGGCCTACGGGGTACCGGGCGCGACGGCGCCATCAGGGCGGACGACGTACGTGCTGCGGCAGGCCGTCGTCCGCCCGGCGAAGCGGAACCCCCGCAACCGGTGGAGGAGCCGGCGCGGAAGCCGGTGCCCGCAGCGCCGGCGGAGTCCGCGCCGGGGGCGCGTGCGGCCACCGCCGCGCTGATGGCGCGGGCGAAACGCGACATCCCCCACTACTACCTGTCCACGACGGTGGACCTCGCCGCCGCCATGACGTGGATGCGCGACCGGAACGCCGGCAGGCCGGTGGCGGAGCGGCTCGTGCCGGTCGCCCTGCTGCTGAAGGCCGTGGCCCTGGCGGCTCGCCAGGTCCCGGAGCTGAACGGGCACTGGCAGGAGGACGCGTTCGTCCCGGCGAGCGGGGTACGGCTCGGCGTGGCCGTGTCCCTGCGCGGCGGTGGTCTCGCGGCGCCCGCGCTGGCGGATGCCGACACCATGCCGCTGCCGGAACTGATGGGGGCGCTTCGGGACCTCGTCGCGCGGGCACGTGGCGGGCGCCTGCGTGCTTCGGAGACCGCCGACCCGACCCTCACGGTGACCAACCTCGGTGACCAGGGCGTGGAGGCCGTCTTCGGGGTGATCTACCCGCCCCAGGTCGCGCTCGTCGGACTGGGGCGCGTCATCGAACGACCGGTGGCCGTGGGCGGAATGCTCACGGTCCACCCGACCGTGACGGCCACGCTCTCCGCCGACCACCGGGCGAGCGACGGTGCGACCGGGGCCCGCTTCCTGACCGCGATCGACCGACTGCTCCAGCGACCGGAGGACCTGTGAACCGTGATGCGGCACTCGAAGCGATCAAGGACGTGCTGACGGAGGTGGTTCCGGGCGCCGACCCGAGCGTTCTCTCACCCGACGAGAACTTCCGGGACGGTCTGGAGATGGATTCGCTGGACTTCCTCAACTTCGTCGAGGGGCTGAGCAGTCGCACCGGCCTCCCACTCCCGGAGACGGACTATCCCGCTCTGATCACCCTGAACGGCTGCGCCGACTACGTCGCCTCGCGCTCCGCCCCCGCATGACCTGGTGCTGGGAACCGCAGGGGCGGTCACCCGAACAGTTCCGGCACCCGGATGGTGTGCACGGACCGCCCTCGTGGTGAGGCGCCGTGTCGCGTCGGCGGCGGCGCGAGGGGCGTGAGGGACTCCCCGCGTGCGGGCAGCGCGCCGCTCGGCCGGCCCCCCTCGCTCCGTCGCGGCCGCCTCTTGCGACCTGCCTCGCGTGCGGCCCGGTGGTTGTTCCTCCTGGTCATCTCGTCCTCATCCTGTTGCCTGTCATGGGACGGGGTTCACCCGTTCGTCCCGCCGGGGCCGGAGTCCCGGGGTCAGCGTGGCCGGTCCGATCGGGCTCCCCTCGCCGGCCCGGCGCACGGGGGCCGGGTGCCGCACCAGGGCGGCCACGACGTCGGAGGCCGTCAGCACACCGACCAGCCTGCCGCCGCTTCCGAGCACCGGGAGGGCGTCGCAGTCGTTGTCCGTCATGGCGACCGCTGCCTTCCGCACGCTCTCCTCCGCCCGGACGGCCGCCCACCGGCGGCCGGCCACCAGGGTGCTCACGTCCTGCGCCGAGAGCCCGACGGCGGGCTGGGAGCACGCGACCGCAATGTCGCAGCGGTCGAGGAGTCCGGAGCAGCGGCCGTCCGGCAGCAGGACGGGAAGGTGGGCGGCGCCGGTCCTCTCCAGCAGCTCCCAGGCCATGAGCACCGTCTCGTCGGCGGCGACGGCCACCACGTCCGTCCGCATGATCTCCCCGACGGACAGGGACATCACCGTCGTGTCCGTCCCGGCCGTTCGGGACTGTGCCTGCGGGTGTGGCGCCGATCCCATAGCGGACTCCCTGTCGCCGCGTCGTGAGGGTTTGTCCCCCGGCCTCCAGCATGGCCCCGTACTGCGACTCGCGCAGGGGCCGGTCGGGGCTCGTCCGCGTCGCGCGGCCCCCGGCCGGATGCGGGCCCCTCGGGCCGGTACGACGATGGGATCAGGGCGGCTGTGCCGAACCGGACGTTCAGGAGGTACGGAATGCTCTTCGCCGATCGAAAGGCCGCCGGTGTACGGCTGGCCGGTGAGGTCGCCCGGCTCGACCTGGCCGAGCCGGTGGTGCTCGGCCTTCCCCGCGGCGGGGTGCCCGTGGCCGTGGAGGTCGCGAAGGTTCTGGGCGCGCCGTTGGACGTGATCGTGGTCCGCAAACTCGGGGTGCCCTTCCAGCCCGAGGTGGCGTTCGGTGCCATCGGCGAGGACGGCGTACGACTGATCAACAGGGAGACGGTCCGCGCCGCCCGGCTCGGGGAACGCGAGTGTGCCCGGGTCGAGGAGACCGAACGCGCGGAGCTGCAACGTCGGCTGACGCACTACCGGCACGGTCTGCAGCGCATTGCGCTCACCGAACGCACCGTGGTCATCGTGGACGACGGCGCCGCCACCGGATCGACCGCGTCCGTGGCGTGCACGGTGGCCCGCGAGCACGGGGCGGCGCGGGTGGTGCTGGCCGTTCCCGTGGCGGCCCCGCAGGCGCTGGAGCTGCTCCGGCACGAGGCCGACGACGTGGTGTGCCTGTCGGCGCCCCACCGTTTCACCGCGGTCGGCCAGTGGTACGAGGACTTCTCGCAGGTCGGGGACGAGGAGGTCGCCGCACTGTTGGCCGCGGCGGCCAGGGCCCGCCCGGCAGCGCCGCAACGGGCTCGGGGAAGGCCCCAGTCGGAGCACGCCCCGCCACGGACGCAGGAAGTGGTGGTGAGCGCGGGAGGCACGGCGCTGCCCGGGCTGTTGACCGTACCCGAGGAGGCCGCGGGCGTCGTCGTCTTCGCGCACGGCAGCGGCAGCAGCCGTCTCAGCCCCCGCAACCGCCACGTGGCCGAGGTGCTGAACCGGGCGGGGCTGGCGACGCTGCTGTTCGATCTCCTCACCCCGGACGAGGCGAGCGACCGGGCGAAGGTCTTCGACGTACCGCTCCTCGCCCTGCGCCTGACGCAGGCCACTGGATGGCTCCGGGGGCGGCTGTCCTTGCACGTGTGCTACTTCGGCGCCAGCACGGGCGCCGCGGCTGCGCTCGTGGCCGCCGCCGAACCCCGGTCGGACATCACCGCGATCGTCTCCCGGGGCGGACGCCCTGACTTGGCCGTTTCCCGGCTCGACGCGGTCCGTGCACCGACCCTACTGATCGTCGGCGGAGCCGACGATCAGGTGCTGGACCTCAACCGCCGGGCCGCCGCGCTGCTGCGCTGCGAGCACCGGGTCGGGGTGGTTCCCGGCGCGACCCACCTCTTCGAGGAACCCGGTGCGCTGGACGCGGTGGCCGACGCGGCACTGGACTGGTTCGTCCGTCATCTCGCTCCTCTGGGGGCCGCTGCCCGCGGGGCGGACGAAGACCGGGGAACGTGACCGCTGGACGGTGCCGATGCCCCTGCGGGCCGGACGCTCCGATGGACACGGAGTCCTGACCGGCGCGTGGTGCCGACGAGATCGGGGGGGGCGGCCGGGTACGCACCGGCCGGCCGTGGGCCTCCGGAGCGGAGACGATCCAACCGGCCCCTCCCGCCGCGGAGGTTCCGCGGCAGGAGAAGCCGAAGGGCACCCGTCAGGTGCGGTACGCGAAGTAGACCGCGTTCGGGTAGGACGCGATGATGCTCGCGAGCGACTTGCGGTAGGTGTTGGTGGAGTGGTACGTGAGGTACGGCATTCCACCGCCGCTGCGGTACGTCACCATCATGGAGTGGTCCTTGGACCCGTCCCTGTTGAAGTCCATCTGCACGATGTCGCCGACATCCGTCTGGTAGACGTTCGCCAGGTTGGTGGCCCGCTGGTTGGAGAGGGTGAACCAGGCCCACTCGTTCGCGCCGACCCAGGAGTCGGTCTGGCGGGTGCCGTCGTACCACCAGTTCCGGTAGTCCGACGTGGTGCCCGAAACGTTCTTCCAGCCGCCCGCCTTCAGCGCCTGGCTGATGAAGTTGGTGCAGTCACCGCCGGCCCCGTTGAACTTCCGGTACGCCGGGTTGTAGTTGCTCCAGTACTTCTCCGCGTACTTCGCCATCGCGGTGTAGTCGTAGGCGGCGCCGGTCTTCGACTTGGGCTTCGCCGTCGCGGGGTACTTCGTGGATGCGGGCGTGCCGTTAGGGTAGGTCTGGCCGTCGTCCTTGACGACGTTCGCCTTGGCAGCCACGGGCTCGTTGACCGCGACGGGACCGTTCTCCTGGGACTTGATCGAGGTCAACTCCCAGGAACCGCCCTTCTTGCTCGTGAGGTTCAGCTCGTACCGCGTCCGGAAGTCGGTCGTCGCCGGCTCGTCCCCCCGCAGTTTCTTGTAGGTGAGCGTGGTCTCCTCGGTGACCTGGACGGTCGCCTTCCCGCCGGTGACCGTCGCACGGTCCACGTTGACCCGGGTGTCGGCTCCCGTGTACGCCTCACCGAGCTCCGCCAGCCGCGTCTTGCGCGACCGCAGCGACGAAAGCGCGGCGTCCTCGTCCCGCTTCAGCTGGCTCGACATGCGAGCCTTCGCGGAGGTCGGGCCGGAACGGCGGTGCCCCGGCTGGTCTTCGACCAGGGCCTGGGTGCGCTGGGAGAGCACGTCGTCGGCTATACGGGCAAAGGCGTTGACGGTCGTCCGGTCGGCCTCGTGAGGACCAGAGACTGCACTCGCAGAGGCGGGCAGAATTACGGACGCCAGGGCTACGGTCAGTGCCACGCCGACGGCGGGCCTGAACGTCTTTGGTATCACTCTATTTCCCCTTGTCACCCGGTCCACACGGACCGGGGGACGGAATCCTCGCACAAGTTGGCGAACCTTTCGTTCCGTTCCGCTTGAGCGGACCGAAGGGGGTCGGAGTACTGCGCACATCGGCGAGGAAAAGAGCACGTTCGGTCGCGGAGCGGACGCAGATGGTGCCGTTGAGCGGGCCCGGCGGCTCGGCTTCCCGGACGCCCCCTCACCCTCCGTGCCCCCTCGCAGCAGCTGACGCACCGTGAACTCGTGACCGTCGATGCCTGCGCCGCGCGCTTGCGGTCCACGGTGGCCACCACGGCGGTGGGGTACCGATCGTCACGACGTCCCCCGGCGCCAACCCGGCGCCTCGACCGGCTCCCGGCCACGGGTCGGCGGCAGGTCCCGCGTCCTGGTCTGCCCGGACCGTTCCGCCGCAACGGCACGGCCAGGGCTGCGAGGCTCCGGCTGGACATCACAGGCGGCGGAGGCGACGCTTCCGCGGGACCGCGGCGCGCAGCCACGTCCAGGCCCGGCTCGGGCCCGGAAGGGTCCGGCAGCGAACCGGGCCGGCACCCACCGGCACCGACCGGCCGGTCGCGGCAGGTCGCCGACCACCGCGTCGGCCCCACAGGCGGTGCATCTAGGGTGTGCGGGAAAGTACAGCAGAGGGGGCATTGGGAGTGGGCAGGCAGGATACGGCCGGAAGAGGACGCTCACGCGGCAGGCAGGCGGCTTCGGAGGGCGACAACGAAGCCTCTTCGGGGCGCCGGGGGAACTCCGGCGCGCGCCGCCGCACCCGGGCGAGGGCCGTTCGCCTGGAAACCCTCGCAGCGGCCGTCGCACCGGCCGTCGCACCGGCCGTCGCTGCGGCGCGCACGCAGCTGCGGCGCCTGAGGCCCGCCTACCCGAGGCCGGGCCGCAGTGACTGGCGGCGCTGGATACCCTCGTGGCGCCAGTGGCTGGGCATGTGCCTGTACGTGTTCATCGGCATGGTGGGCTTCGTCACGTTCGCCTACGCAACTACGGACATACCCGACGACCTCAACTCGTTCGCCACACAGCAGGACAACGTCTACTACTGGGCCGACGGCTCCACGATGGCCCGGACGGGCTGGGTCAGCCGGCAGGAGATGCCGCTCGACAAGGTGCCCGCGGAGGTCCAGGGAGCCGTCCTGGCGGCCGAGAACGCGAGCTTCTACTCGGATCCCGGAGTCTCGCCCAAGGGCGTCCTGCGCGCCGTGCGCGCCGCGGTGACGGGGGGCGAGACCCAGGGCGGGTCGACCATCACGCAGCAGTACGTGAAGAACGCCTACCTCAACCAGGACCGAACCCTGTCGAGGAAGTTCACCGAGCTCATGCTCGCCCTGAAGCTGGACAGCAAGTCGGGCAAGAAGCAGATCCTCCAGGACTACCTCAACACCAGCTGGTTCGGGCGCGGCACCTACGGCATCCAGCGTGCCTCCCAGGCGTACTACGGCAAGGACGTCTCGCAGCTCAACGCCAGCGAGGGCGCCTTCTTGGCCTCCCTCCTCAAGGGCGCCGGGCTCTTCGACCCCGCCCTCAGCGAGGACAACCACGCGCGGGCCGTCGAACGGTGGAACTGGATCCTGGACCGCATGGTCGAGACCGGCCACCTCTCGCGTGCCGAGCGCGCCACCTACACGAAGTTCCCGGAGCCCACGGGGCCGGGCACCGCCGGCACCCCCGGTGCCCAGACCGGCTACCTGGTGGAGCTGGCCAAGGCCTACGCGATCAAGTCCGGTCACATCAAGGACTCCGACTTCGACCTCGGCGGCTACCAGATCTACACGACCTTCGACCAGGCCCGTATGACCGCCCTGACCGCTGCCGTCCAGGGAGCGCAGAAGGACTTCGACGCCGAACGGCGTCCCACCACCGACAAGCACGCGAAGATCGGTGCGGCGAGCGTCGCCCCCGACGGGCGGCTGCTCGCCGTGTACGGCGGCCCCGACTACCTGAAGCAGGGCTTCAACGAGTCGAACGCGACGACGATCCCGGCCGGCACGGCGTTCACGCCGATCGTCTATGCCGCCGCGCTCGACGAAGGGGTGCTGCGCACCCGCGGCAAGGCCCGTACGCCCGTCTCCCCCTCCAGCCCCTACGACGGCAATGACCAGGTCACGGTGCAGACGCCCGAGGGCCCGTACTGGGACCGCAGCGGCAAGGTGGTGAAGGGGCGCAATGACGGCGGACGCAACTGGGGCCAGGTGACCTTGAACCAGGCCGTCGCCCATTCCGTCAACACGCCCATGCTCCAGCTCGGCCTCGACGTCGGCCTCGACCGGGTGGAGTCGTTCGCCCTGCGCTCGGGCCTGCTCGCGTCGAGCCTCGGGCCGCGGATCCCCGTGTTCGCGCTCGGCGAGAACTCGACGCCCAGTGCGATCCGCATGGCCGGCGCATACGAGACCTTCGCCGCCAACGGCATGCACACCGACCCCTACTCGGTGCGCTCGATCACCCGCAACGGCGCCGCGGTGCCGGTCGCCGCGCCGAAGCCGACCCGGGCGATGCAGGCCAAGACCGCACGTGCGGTGACGGAGGCCCTGCGGGACGCGGTGACCGAGGGATCGGCGAAAACAGCGAGCAAGGCGCACCCCGGCGCGGCCGGCAAGACCGGAACGACCGCCACGAACACGGCGGGCTGGTTCGTGGCCAGCACGGAGCAGGAGTCCACGGCCGTGGTGGTCTACCGGATGTCACTGACCGACCTGATTCCGCTGCCGTTGACGGGGCTCGGCGGGGACGCCCCGGGCACCCCCAGCAGCGAGCGGGCGGTACGCCTGTGGGCCGACTACATCAAGGCGGTGAAGTAGGCCGGGCGGGTCGGCATCCGGGCGGTCGACCCGCCCGGACACCGACCCGCCCGGCGCGTACGTCGCCCGGTTCACGGCGCCCGGGCGGCGGCTACTTGATCAGCGCGTTCCAGTCCGGCGCCTGCGCGGGGTCGAGCATGCGCAGCTGGGCCAGGACCTTCGGGTCCTGGGCGTCGAGCCAGTCCGTCAGCTCCCGGAACGACACGCAGCGGACCTCCTTGCGCGGGCAGACGTCCTTCATCACGTCCTCGACGGCCTTCATGTAGATGCCGCCGTTCCAGTCCTCGAAGTGGTTGCCGATGAACATGGGCGCCCGGCTGCCGTTGTAGACGCGGTTGAAGCCGTTCATGTACGAGCCCCGGGTCTGCGCCTGCCACGCCGCGAACTTCGCCGGGTCACCCTGGGTGCTGTCGCCGGACTGGTTGTAGAGGAAGTTGAAGTCCATGGAGAGGACCTGCACCTCTTTGCCCTGCAAGGGGACGAGCTGGAGGGGGAAGTTCCATATGCCGTCCTGCTTGGAGGGCCACATCTGGAAGTCTCCCGAGGAGCTCGCGTCGTAGCGCCAGCCGTACGGCTTGATCGCGGTCAGGAGGTTCTTCTGACCTTCCAGGCAGGGTGCACGGCCGCCGACCACTTCCCGGTCCGGGTCGAAGGGCAGGGGTGCTTCCTTGGTGAACCCGGTATTGGTCTTCCAAGTCTTCATGAACGAGTAGGTCTGGTCTATCTCGCTCTTCCATTCGGCGGGGCTCCAGTCCCCGCCGCCCTTGGGCCCGCAGAAGTGCCCGTTGAAGTGCGAACCTATCTCGTTGCCGTCGCTCCAGGCGCCGCGCAACTGCTCCAGCGTGGTCTTCACGTGCGGGACGGTCGGGTACGAGATGGCGGCCGAGCCCGCGCTGTGCTGCGGCGGGCGGTAGAGCATCTTCTTGCTCTCCGGCAGCAGGTAGATGCCCGTGAGGAAGAAGGTCATGTGGGCCTTGCTCTCCCGGGCCACCTGGCGGAAGTGCGAGAAGAGGTGGTCGTCGCCTTCCAGCGCGCCGTCCCAGGAGAACACCACGAACTGCGGCGGCTTCTCGCCGGGCTTCAACCGCTCGGGCTTGAGCTGCCCCGGCTGCGGCCCGGTGTAGGAGGTGGAGCCGTCTCCGAGCACCTTGACCTTGCCGTCCCAGGCTTCGTCCGTGCCCTTTCCGGAACCGCCCTTGCCGGCCCCCGAGGATATCGAGCCCGCCAGCTTCGCATCACGTTCGGCGCCCGAAGAGCCACCCAGCGTGAAGGCGTACGCGGTGGCGGCGGACCCGCCCACGGCGATCACGGCGATGCCGATGCCCAGGCGCTTGCGGTTCTGGGCCTTCTTGCGCGCCTTGCGGGCACTGCGGGACTCCGTCCGGGCCTGGGCCTGTGGAGCGGCGTCGATCTCGACCATCGCAGTCGTTCCCCCCTGATCACCGCAGCAGGGCCGCGCATGGATGGTTCATACGAATATAGAACTTGTCGGCACACCTACCGCACCCCGGACCCCTCCCTCCGTCGCTTCACAGCCAACTCACAGCCCCCGCACCGAAGAGGCGAGCCCGGCGGGCCGCCACGCGGCAGGACGCCCCATATGATCGGTTAAGCGGAGAAATCATCCTCGGGAGCAGCCCGATCGGGCTCCTGGTGTTCCAGGTGCTCCCGGTGTCCAGCGGGCGGGAACACCGACCGGAGCGTTGCGGCGGCGGCGCGCCGGCGCGCGGTCACCCGCTGGTCGTCCGCCGCGCGCGCCACCAGTCGACCGTCGCCCCGACCTGCTCGTCCAAGGGCGTGGCCCGTACCGCGAACTCCGTCCGGTAAGCGCTCGAATCGACGACGAACGGACGGTCGAACTGATACCGGACCTCTTTCAGTTCGCGGATCAACGGGGAGAACGGGGCGGCCACGCCCAGTACGGCCGACGGGATCCTGCGCACCGCGACCGGATCCGTTCCCGACCGGGCGGCCAGGCGGCCGACCATGTCCCGAACGGACAGCGCGGGCTCCGTCGGGACGTGCCAGGGCCGCCCCCAAGCCCGCTCCTGCCCCGCGACCTCGACCAGGGCCCCGGCCACGTCGGGGACGTACGTCCAGCTGTGCGGGGCGTCCGGGTCTGCGAGCGTGGAGACCGGCTTGCCGCGCAGCAGCCGTGGCACGACCCGTGCGGCCAGGTGGCCGCCATCGGTCACGCCGGGCCCGAAGAAGTCCGAGGCCCGCACCTCGACCGCCTTGATGCGGCCCTGCGCGTGCAGCTCGCGCGCCCGCTCCCAGAGCGCGGCGCGCAGTTGCCCCTTGGGCCCGGTCGCCGCGAGCGGCAGCCCCTCGGTCATAGGACCGTCGACCGGTCCGTACCCGTAGAGGTTGCCCAGCATGACCAGTACGGCGCCGGTCGCCTCGGCCGCGGCACAGAGGGACGAGGCCAGCGGAGGCCATGCGTCGGCCCAACGGTGGTAGGGCGGCGCGGCGCAGCTGTAGATCGCGGTTGCTCCCCGCGCGGTTTCGATCAGCCGCGCGGTGTCCGTCGCATCCAACGCGACGTGCTCGATTCCGGGTTCCGGGCTGCGGCCCGATGTGGTGACGACACGTACGGAACGGCCCTGTTCGGCCAACAACCGGGCCGTTGCGGCCCCGGCGGGCCCGAAACCCACGACGACATGAAAGCTCATGTCCGCACCCTAAGCGGGGCCGCCGATAATCCGACCTTCCGTTCTTACGACGGTCCTGCGGGCCGTCGGGTGCCGGCCCGCAGAGCCTCCGCCGGCAAAGGCTCTGCGGGGGCGCGTCATTTCACCGAGCCGGCCATGACTCCCTGCACGAAGTGCCGCTGGAACACCAGGAACACCACCACCGGCACGACCAGGGAGAGGAAGGCGCCCGGCGCCAGTACGTCGATGTTGCTGCCGAACTGGCGGACTTGCGACTGCAGTTCCACCGTCAGGGGCTGCGCGGACGAGTCGGCGAAGAGCAGCGCCACCAGCATGTCGTTCCACACCCACAGGAACTGGAAGATGGCCAGGCTCGCGATCGCCGGGCGGCCCACCGGCAGGATCACCTGTGTGAAGATCCGCCACTCGCCGCCGCCGTCCATCCGGGCCGCCTCCAGCATTTCGGCCGGCATCTCGGCGAAGTAGTTGCGCAGTAGGAAGACGGCGAACGGCAGCCCGTACGCGACGTGGAAGAGCACCACGCCCGGGATGGTGCCGAACAGGCCCAACTGACCGAAGAGTTTGGCGACCGGGAGCAGTCCAACCTGCACCGGGACCACCAGGAGGGCCACCACCAGGAGGAAGAGCCAGTCCCGGCCGGGGAACTCCAGCCAGGCGAAGGCGTATCCGGCGAGCGCCGCGAGGACCACCACCAGGGCTGTCGCCGGGACCGAGATGAGCACCGTGTTCCAGAAGGCCCGGGTCATCCCCGCGTTGCCCAGCAGAGCGGTGTAGTTGTCGAAGGACAACCGTCCGGGGTCGGCCAGCGCGGTCCACCAGCCGCTCGACGCGTTGTCCTGCGCGGTGCGGAGCGAGGAGAGCAGCAGACCGGCCACCGGGGTGATCCAGATCAGCCCGACCACCAGCAGGAACGCCTGCACCAGGCCGTTGCCCAGCCAGCGGCGGAGGCGACTGCTCCGGCGTGCGGGGCGGGCCGCGGGCACGGGACGGGTCTTCTCGGCGACGGGGGCGGTCGTGGTCGCGGTCATGACTGGCTCCTGCGGAATCTACGGACATTGAAGACCATCGCGGGCAGCACGAGCAGCAGCAGGAGCACGCCCAGCGCGCTTCCGAGCCCCTGGTCGTTGCCACCACCGAAGGAGACCAGCCACATCTGGGTGGCGAGTACGGTCGCGTCCTGTTGCACCGGCCCGGGCGCGATGATGTAGATCAGGTCGAAGACCTTCATCACGTTGATCACCAGCGTGACGAAGACGACCGTCAGGACCGGGGCGAGCAGGGGCACGGTGATCCGCCGGAACACCTGCCATTCGCTCGCGCCGTCGATGCGCGCCGCCTCCAGCGCGTCTCTGGGCAACGCGGACAGCCCAGCGCCGATCAGCACCATGGCGAAGCCCGCCCAGATCCACAGGTAGGCGCCGATGATGGCGGGGGTCACCAGGGCGGGACCGAGCCAGGACACCCCGGTGAAGGGTTCCGCGAAGTTGGACGCCGGCAGCCGCACGGTGTAACTACCGTCCGCGTCGAGGCCGCTGACATGGTAGGCGCCGTCGGCGCCGGTGGTGGTCGTGGCCACCGCCCGACCGTCCCGCAGCACCTCGACGGTCAGGCCCGGCAGGCCGCGCTCGTCCGTGTCCACGATTCCGGGGCGCCCGGCGCCTCCCGGGGCGAAGTCCAGGTAGACCACGCCGCGCAGTTGGTCGGGGGCCGCCTCGGCAGCGGCGGCGCCGGCGGCCGGACGGGCCTCGGCCGCGACGTCGCCGGGCTTGATGCCCACCAGGCCGAGCGGAACCACCGTGCTGCCCGCGGAGAGGTGGGCACTGGTCTCGTACCCGCCGCCGGGTGCCGGGCGTACGCCCTCGGCTCCCCGGACCCGTGCGCCCGGGTAGGACGAGCCGCTGCGGAACACGTCGTGCACGCCGACCACCGCCGCGTTCAGCACCCCCTTGTCCGGGTCCTCGTCGTAGGCGAGGCGGAAGATGATGCCCGCCGCGAGGAAGGAGACCGCCATCGGCAGGAAGAGCAGCAGTTTGAACGCCGCCGCCCAGCGGATCTTCTCCACCAGTACGGCGAGGATCAGGCCCAGGCCGGTCAGGAGGGTGGGAGCGACGACCACCCAGATGGTGCTGTTGCGGACGGCCCGCAGGGTGGCCGGGTCGCGGAACATCTCGGCGTAGTTGTGGCCGCCGACGAAACGGCTGCCCGAGGCGTCGAAGAAGCTGCGGCCGATCGAGAACAGGACGGGGTACACCACCAGCGCGCCGAGCAGCAGCAGGGCGGGCAGGACGAAGACGACGGCGATGGTCCGCCGCCGCCGTCCGGCACGGCGCCGCTCATCTGCGGCGCCGTGGCGGACGGTTCGGGTGACTGTGGTCATGTCGGTCCGTCGCCTCAGCCTTGGTTCGCGGCGCCGTACGCCTTGGCCGCGGCCGTCTCCAGCGCCTCTGCGGTGGCGGTGGGGTTCGAGGGGTCGCGCAGGAAGTCCTGGAGGATCTTCCATTCGCCCGCGCCCTTGGTGCCGCCGAACGCGGCCGGGGCCTGGTCCGACATGTCGAACCGGACCGAATCCCCGGCTTCGATCAGGGACTTGGCGGTGGCCCGCAGGGTGTCGTTGCGGTACGCGGCGGGGTCGAGCGCCTTGTTCGGGGAGAGGAATCCGCCCTGGGCCGCCCATACGGCCGCCGCCTCGGGCGTGGCGAGGAACTCCAGGAGCGCCATCGCGCCCTGCTGGTTCTTGCCGTCCTTGAGGACGACGGCCGCGTCACCCCCGCTGACTACGGGGGCCGCGCCCCCACCGACGGCCGGGAAGGGGAAGAACTTCGCCTGCTCGCCGACCTTCCGGTTGAACTCCCCCTCGGCCACACCGGCGACGAAGTCGCCCTCGTACACCATGCCGGCCTCGGGCTTGGGACCGAAGACCTTCTCGACCGAGCCGGGGAAGTCGGTGGCCAGGGCGCCGTTGCGACCTCCGGCGAGGAGCTTGTCCTCGGAGAACAGGGTGCCGAGGGTCTTCAGGGCGTCCACCACGCTCGGGTCGGTCCACTTGATCCGGTGCTGGGCGAGTTCGTCGTACTTCTGGGGCCCGGCCTGGGAGAGGTAGACGTTCTCGAACCAGTCCGTGAGGGTCCAGCCGTCCTCGCCGGCCACCGCGAAGGCGCTGACTCCCGAATCGGCGACGGCACGTCCGGTGGTGAGCATCTCCTGGAAGGACTTGGCGGGTTGTACGCCGGCCTGGTCGAGGGCGTCGGGGGCGTACCAGACGGTGGACTTGTTGGACGCCTTGAAGTACAGGCCGTAGAGCGTGCCGTCGACGGACCCGTAGCTCTTCCACACCGGGGCGTAGTGGGACTCCACGGACTTCTGGGCGGCCGTGGACAGCGGGGCGAGCCACTTCTGGCGGGCGAACTGCTGGAGGACGCCGACCTGCGGGACCATCACCACGTCGGGGGCGTTGCCGCCCTCGATCTTGCTGCCGACGACCGTGGAGACGTTGTCGCCGGTGGACACGAAACGAGTCTGTGCACCGGTCTTCTCGGTGAAGGCGTCCAGCACCTTCTGGAAGTTCTTCTGCTCGGTACCCGACCAGACGCCGGCGACGGTGACGGTCTGTCCCGCCAGGGACTTCCCCCCACCGGCGGCGCTCACCGGATCACCACCGCAGGCGGTGGCTCCGAGGGCGAGGGTGAGCGTGAGGGCCGAGCAGCAGGCCGTCGTGAAACGTCGTCTGATCATGTCCGTACCTTTCGGGGCGGGGTCGGAACTACGGGGAGGGTCAGAAGGACGGGATGGAGGGGGACTCTGTGATCCACCAGGCGGCGGTGGACCCGGGCAACGTGCCCGCCGGGCAGGCTCCGCTGGACAGCAGGGGGGCGCCGGCGACGGGGGCCGGTACCGGTTCGGTGCCGAAGTTGACCGCGCACACCAGCCCGTCGCCCCGCTCGAAGGCCAGCACCTGGAGGGGCGCGTCCAGCCAGCGCAGCGTGCCCTCGCCCAACTGGGGCAGGCCGCGGCGCAGTTGGAGGCCCTCGCGGTAGAGGTGCCAGAAGGAACGGGTGTCCGCCAGGGCCCGGTCGGTGGCGTGCTCGGCGAACCAGCCGGGCTGCGGGAGCCAGGTCTTGACTTCCATGCCGGCACTGAACCCGAACGGCGAGGCGTGGCCGGACCAGGGCAGCGGAACCCGGCAGCCGTCGCGGATCCGGGCCCGGCTGCCGGTGCGCCGGAAGATCGGGTCGGTGAGGACCTCGTCCGGGAGGTCGACGACCTCCGGGAGGCCCAGTTCCTCGCCCTGGTAGATGTACGCGGCGCCGGGCAGCGCCAGCATGAGCAGGGCGGCGGCCCGGGCGCGAGCGGCGCCGAGCCCGCTGCCCTTCGGGTCGCAGTCGCCGTAGCGGGTGACCGTCCGGACCTGGTCGTGGTTGTTGAGGACCCAGGTGACGCTGGATCCGGTTCCGGCGATGTCCCGCAGGGCGTCCGTGATCACCGCCCGGAAGCCCGGGGCGTCCCAGGAGGCGCCCAGCAGGTCGAAGAAGAACGCCTGGTGGAGCTCGTCGGGGCGGACGTACAGGGCGTGCTCGCGGGCCGTGGGTACGGACACCTCGCCGACCAGGAGGCGCTCCAGACCGTCCCGGGCGGTGTACTCCTCACACACCGAGCGCCAGTGCCGCCAGACGTCGTGGACCTCGGGCTGGTTCCAGGCGAGCGGGTTGACCGCGTCCCGGGTCCGGGCGTCGGCCTCGGGGTCGCTGGAGTCCGGCAGTTGCGGGTGCTTGAACAGTCCGGCGGCCACGTCGATGCGGAAGCCGTCCACGCCGCGGTCCAGCCAGCACCGCAGCACCTGGTCGAAGTACGCCCCGACCTCGGGGTTGCGCCAGTTCAGGTCGGGCTGTTCGGGCGTGAACATGTGCAGGTACCACTCGCCGGGCGTGCCGTCCGGCTCGGTCACCCGGCTCCAGGCCGGCCCGCCGAACATCGCGTGCCAGTTGTTCGGCGGGAGGTCGCCGCCCGGTCCGCGGCCGGGAGCGAAGTGGAAGCGGGCCCGGGCATCGCTTCCGGGCCCTGCGGCGAGCGCCTCGCGGAACCAGGGGTGCTCGCTTGAGCAGTGGTTGGGGACGATGTCGAGGAGCACCTTGATCCCGAGCCGGTGGGCGTCGGTGACCAGTAGCGCGAACTCGCCGAGGTCTCCGTAGACCGGGTCCACCTCGCAGTAGTCGGCGACGTCGTAGCCGTGGTCGTGCTGCGGGGAAGGGTAGAAGGGGCTCAGCCAGATGCCGTCGACGCCGAGCTTCTTGAGGTACGACAGTCCGGAACGGACTCCGGCGAGGTCTCCGATTCCGTCGCCGGTGCTGTCCAGGAAGCTGCGGACGTACACCTGGTAGATCACTGCGTCGCGCCACCAAGGGAGCGTGAGGCGGTGCGAGGGGCCGTTGGTGGCCGGGGCTGTGAGCATCACCCGTGGACCTGTTCTGCGTGAAGGGTGCGCGCTGCTCGGAAGGGGCAGCGGTTATGCATGCATGTTAGGTAGGACCCTTCAGGCCATGTCAACGAATGCGCCACAAGTAACTGGGGAGTTACCCCAGCCTGTGCCGTTTTGTCCCGCAAAATGTTTCCACGAGGCGGCGCCCCGGATACCTAACGGTTAAATAGAAAAGCCCGCCGTGGCGGGCTCTCGGGTCGGCAACGCTCTCAGGCGGCCCTTCACTCCTCGCGCGCGACGGCACCCAACTCGGTCGCCAGACGTCGCACCGCCGCGGCGGGCGTCTCGCGCTGCGTCAGCGCGTCGTGCATCACGGCCTGGACGACCAGGCTGACCTGCTCGTATCGGGGGCTCTTGGGGCGTGGTCGGGCCGCCAGTACGCTCTCCCGCAGCGCCGGCAGGTAGGGAAACCTCCGCACCAGCTCGGGCTCGCCGTACAGGGCCGCCCGCACCGGCGGCAGCGCCCCCTCGGTCAGCACCCTGCGCTGCACGGCCTCACTCGTGAGGTACCCGATCAGGTCGGCTGCCGTCCGCGGGTGCTGTGCTCGACTGCTCACCGCGAGGTTGGACCCGCCGAGCACGCTCGTCCCCGGCCCCGCAGGCCCCGGCAGGGGGACCGCCCCGAACCGGCCGGCCACCCGGGATGCGCTGCCGGCCGCGCCGGCCCATGCGTACGGCCAGTTCCGCAGGAAGAGCAGACGCCCGTCCTGGAAGGCCTGCCGGGACTCCTCCTCCGTGTACGACAGTGCCTGCGGCGGGATCCATCCGTCCCGCACGCCCCCGGCGAGGAAGGCCACCCCGGATCGTGCGGCGGCCGAGTCCACGGCCACCCGCCCCTGCTCGTCGCCGAGGATCGACCCGCCCGCGGAGTAGATCGCCTCCGTGGCGTTGACCGTGAGCCCCTCGTACGGCAGGAACTGTCCCGCGTAGCCGTCCAGGCCGAACCGCGGCGCTAGGGTCCTGGCCTGCCGCTCCAGCTCCGCCCAGGTGCGCGGTGGACGCTCGCCGGCCGCCGTCAGGACGTCCTCCCGGTAGAAGAGCATGCCGGCGTTGGTGACGTACGGCACGGCGTACAGCCGCCCGTGGTAGGTGGCGGTGTCCACCACCGGAGGAAGGAAGGCGCCCAGGTCGAAGCGCTGCCGGTCGAGCGGGGAGATCCACCCGGCCGCCGCGAACTCCGAGGTCCAGGCCACATCGATGTTCAGGACGTCGAACCGTCCCTGACCGGACCGCAGGTCCGTGATCATCTGGGCCCGGGTCTCGTCCGCGGAATCGGGCAGTTCCACCAGCCTGACCCGCTCGGCGGGCCGCGCCCGGTTCCACCCCTCCAACAGCGGGCCGAGGTAGCCGGTGAGATCACCGGCGGTGGCGAGGGTGATCGGCCCGCGCCCGGCGTCCCGCCGCGGCTGCGCCGACGCGCTCGACGTCACCGAGGCCACCAACAGCAGGACGAGCGCCAGGAGTCCCCTACCCGCGGCACTCGTCCACCGCATAGGTTCCTCCTTGTCACACCTGCGCCCGACGCCTTCGTCAGATCAGTCGCATGTATACCTGTTAGGTATTGGGCGATACTAGGGCGCAGAGCACATCGATCCCGTATCGCGACCTGAAGGAGAGCCCCGAGTGCGCATGCAACTGCTCGCTCTCCTCGCGGACGGGCCTGCGCACGGTTACGAACTCAAACAGGACCTTGAGCAACTCCTGGGGTCCGCGTACCCTCAACCCAACGTCGGCCAGATCTACGTCACCCTGGGTCGACTCGAGAAGTCCGGACTCATCGAGGGCGAGGAAGTCGCCCAGTCGAGTCGGCCCAACAAGAAGATCTACCACCTCACCGCCGCCGGGCGCGAGGCCCTGAGCGCCTGGTTCGAGGAGACCGCGGACGAGCCGCGGGTCCGGGACGACTTCTTCATGAAGCTCTCCCTCGCCCCCCGCACCGGTCTCGCCGACCAGATCAGCCTCATCAACAAACAGCGACGCGAGTACCTCAAGACCATGCGCACCCTCTCCAAGCTGGCCTCCGCCGAGGACCGGAACAACCGGACGGCCCTCCTGCTCATCGAGGGCGCCATGCTCCATCTCCAGGCGGACCTCGACTGGCTGGAACGCTGCCAGGAAGAGCTCGAAGGCGTGGAGGAACCGCGATGAGCCAGACCTCCATACCACCCCTGCTCCAGACCCGGGGCCTGATCAAGACGCATCACGGCGAGGGCGGGCCCGTACACGCCGTACGCGGCGTCGACCTGACCGTGCGGCCGGGTGAGTTCGTCGCCGTCACCGGCCCCTCCGGGGCGGGCAAGTCCACCCTGCTCCACCTCCTGGGAGGGCTCCAGCGCCCCGACAGCGGCTCCGTCCGGCTCGACGGCGAAGCCACCGAGGGCTACTCGGAAGCACGCTGGGCGGTCGAGCGGCGGCGCAGCATCGGCATCGTCTTCCAGTTCTTCAACCTGGTCTCCAGCCTGAGCGTCGCGGACAACGTGGAACTGCCCGCCCTGCTCGCCGGCACCCCCACCAAACAGGCCCGGGCCGAGCGGGAGAGACTCCTCGCCGAACTGGGCCTGACCGCCAAGGCCCGCAGCATGCCCGGCGAACTGTCCGGTGGCGAGCAACAGCGGGTCGCCCTGGCCCGCGCCCTGGTGAACCAGCCCCGGCTGCTGCTCGCCGACGAGCCGGCCGGCAGTCTCGACAGCAAGGGCACCCGTGAGGTCATGCGGCTGCTCACCCGCTTCCACCAGCGCGGCCAGACCATCGTCCTGGTCACCCACGACGCCCGGCTGGCCAGCGCCGCAGACCGGGTGATCAGCTTCTTCGACGGTCGCGTCACCGACGACGCCGACCTCGACGAGGGCGCCTCCTCGTCGAGGTCCGTCGGACCCGCCAGCGTCGTCGAGCTGCAGGACTGAACGCCGTGCGGGCCATGCTGCGCTGGGCGCACGCCGACCTGAAGACCCACCGCGGTGAGGCCCTGTTCCTGATCGCGGCCACCGCCGGCGTCGTCGCGTCCCTGCTCCTCGCCACCGCACTCTTCGGCTACGCGACCAACCCGTGGCAGCGGGTCTTCAACCGGTCGCACGGCGCCCACGTCTGGCTGCACACCAACCGCGCCGCCGAACCGGCCCGGCTCGCCGAGATCGACGGCGTCGCCGCCGTCGCCGGCCCCTACGACACGGTCGCCACCACCGTCGCCTCCCGCGGCGCCCGCGCCGCCGTGGAACTGCGCGCTGGCGCCGCCCGACCGCCCACCACCGGCCGCCCGTTGATCGTCGCGGGCCGCTGGCTCGACCCGGACGTGCCCCGCGGCGTGGTCCTCGATGCCGTCCTGGCCGCCGCTCTGGTCGCCGCCCCCGGTGACACCCTCAGCCTGCCCGGCGGTGGCGACGCCACGCTCACCGTCCTCGGCATCGCCGAGACGGCGGAACCCCGCTACCGGCCCGGTGAACGCCCCGGCACCATCTGGGCCCCGGCCAACACGGTCCACGGCACCCCGGGACCGGCCGGCCGGATCACCGGCCTGCGTCTCACCGACCCGCAGGACACCGAGTACGCCGTACAGCGCGCGGTGACCGTGCTCGGCGCCGGAGCCGTCACCGACGTCAGCCCCTGGCAGCGCGCCCGTGCCGAAGCCCAGGGCGACAACCGGCTCCTCGGCCAGGTGCTGGGCCTGTTCGGACTCGCTGCGCTGGGTGCCGCCGCGCTGGCCGTGTTCGGCGCCATCAGCACCCGCGTACGGGGTCACCTGCGCGACATCTCCGTACTGAAGGCGATCGGCTTCACCCCCGGCCAGGTCGTCCGGATCTTCCTCGCCCAGCACCTGGCCTACGCGGCCCTCGGTGCGGCCCTCGCCATCGTGCTCGCCGAAGCAGCCGGCGACCTGCTACCCGGGCGGCTCGGCGACGCCGTCGACGTCTGGCAGGGCCTGCCCGGTCACACCGCCGTACTGCTCGGCGTCCCGACGGCCGTCGTCCTCCTCATCGGTGCGGCCACCGCACTCGCCGCCTGGCGTGCCGGCCGGGTACCGCCCGTGCCCGCCGGCTCGGCGGTCGCCCCGCCGGCCGGCCGCGGTCTGTCCGCACCGGCGCGCCGCGCCCTCGCCCTGCCGGGGATGCCGCCCGCCCTGGTGCTCGGCTGGCACAGCGCCTTCAGCCGCGGACGACACGCAGCGGCCGGCATCGCCCGGCTCGCCCTCCCGCTGTTGCTGATCTGCGTGGCCCTGGGTGCCTGGAGCACCATCGCACGCTTCGACTCCCGCCCCGACCAGATGGGCATGCCCGCTGCGCTCACCGCCCGGCCCGCCGAGGGCGTCGGGGACCGGGAGGCCCGCGCCCTCCTCCAGCGCAGCCCCGACGTGATCGCCGCGCACCGCGGCCTGGAGGTCGCCGCACTGGTGCCCGGCCAGACCGGGACCGTCACCCTGCGCGGTCTCGGCGGTCTCCAGGACCCCTATCCGTACTCCGTGGTGGAGGGCCGGCCGGCCCTCGGGCCGGACGAGGCGGTGGCCGGTCAAGGGCTGCTCGACCTCCTCGGAGTGGGGATGGGTGACTGGGTCCGGGTGACGGTCGGCGGTCACCCCCAGGTGCTGCACGTCGTCGGCCGCAACCTGGACCCGGAGAACGGCGGTAGGACGATCTCCACCTCTCTGGACACCCTGCTGGAGAACGATCCGGCTCTCCAGCCCACCCTCTACCACCTGCGGTTGCGCCCCTCGGCCGACCCGCACACGGTCCGTTCCGAGCTGCTCGCGGCCTCCGCGGGTCGCCTCGACATCCACGAGGTCGCCGACCCGGGCGACCGGCTCGCCCCGTTGCGGGCTGTGGTGGTCGGATTGATCGTGGTGCTGGCCCTGATCGGGCTGGCGGAAGTGTCGACCGCCATCGGCGCAACGGTCCGGGAAGGCGAACGGGACGTCCTGTCCCTGAAGGCCATGGGACTGTCCCCTCGCCAGGTCACTGCCCTGGCCGTGACGGCCGTCGGCTGCACTGCCCTGGCCGCCGCGGCGGTCGCCACCGCCGTGGGCGTCCCCCTCGCCCGGTGGCTGATCGACCACGAGGGCCGGACCAGCGGGGTGGGCGCGGGCATCGCCCACGCACCGTCCGGGGTCCACCTGCTGCTGCTCACCGCCGGCGCCGTGCTGGGCGCGATGGCCCTCGCCGTCCTCCCGGCGGCCAGGGCGGCGCACCGACGCCTCGCCGACACCCTCGTCTGCGGCGCCTGAAGCTCACCGACAGCAACAGGTGCCGGCAGCGGCAGCGGCAGCGGCAGCTGAGCGACACGGGGGGGGCGGCGTCGCCATCACGGCAATGCTTCCTCCAAGACCGCCATGAGCGCGTCGTGGGACGTGAACACATGCCCCTGCAGGCCCAGTTCGCGTGCCGCCCGGACGTTCTCGACCCGGTCGTCGACGAACAGGATCTCCTCGGCGGGCAGTCCGAGCTCGCGGACGCACCACTCGTAAGCGGCCGGTTCGGGCTTGGCACTACCGATCCGACAGGAGAGGCCCAGGACGGCGAACCTGCGCAGCCACGGCTGGGTGGCCTCGTACCGGGCGGCGAGCTCTTCGGGGATGTTGGAGAGGAGGCCGAGGACGACTCCCCTGTCGGCGAGCCGGCCGAGCAGGTCCACGCTGCGCTGGTCGATCTCGCTCCAGCTCGCGAGGTCGGCGGCGAGCAACTGCGCGGTCAGGCGGTCGTCGGACACGATGCCGAGCTGCGCACAGACCCCCCGCCAGTAGGCGGGGCCGGTCACGTCGCCACGGTCGTAAGGGGCGCGCCGGGACCAGTACGCCTCCCAGAACCGGTCGGGGTCGGCGCCGGCCGTGCGTTCCAGTACGCCCCGGGCCTGCGGCGACTGGACACGTGCGATGACACCGAACATGTCGAAGAGAACTGCTTCCATCCTTCTGGTTCCTCAACTCTCTCGGGTGGTGACGGGCTCTGGCCCCTGTGCTGCCCGGCTTTCGGCAACGCCTCCGGGATCGGGCACGTTCCTGCGCAGCCACCGGCTCAGGAGGGCGCAGGCGACGGCGAGGCCGAACAGGACGAGGGGCAACGTCGTGACGTCCATCGTGTCGACCACCGCTCCCAGCAGCGGCGGGAAGGCCACACCGCCGATCATCGAGGCGGCGATCACGTAGGCGCCGGCCGCGGCCACGCCGGGCACCGCCCGGTTCAGCCAGGGCAGGCAGGTCGGGAAGATGGGCGCGATCGTGAGACCGACGCCGAAGTACGCGTAGGGGGCGAGCGTCGGAACGGTGGCCAGGAGCAGGAAACCCGCCATGCCCGCACAGCACACGGTCAGGATCGACGGCGCGGACCAGCGCAGGCTGAGGGGCGCGACGACGAACCGGCCGATGGTCATGGCCGCCCAGTACGCGGAGGTCGCCGTCGCGGCGGTGGCCGCTCCGTATCCGACGGCTTCGAGGTGGGTGGGTTCCCAGCCGCCGACGCCCGTCTCAATGGCCACGTGCAGCACGTAGATGCCGATGAACCCCGCGATGACCGGCAGCGCGCGGGCCCCGCCCGTCGCGGCACCGTCCGCCGTGGCCGGCTCGGACTCCCGCGACGCCACCCCGCCCAGGGTGACCAGGATGAGCAGGCTGACCACGCCCAGGCCGACGAAGATCTCCGGGTAGTGGTCCGCTCCGAGCCAGCCGATCAGGGCCGGGCCGGCGATCGCGCCGATTCCGAAGTGACCGTTGAGCAGGTTGAGCATGGCGGTGCTGCGGTTTCCGAAGCCGACGGCGAAGAGCTGGTTGAGGCCGTAGTCGATGCCGCCGAAGCCAAGGCCGATGACGAAGGTGCCCGCCAGCGCCGGTAGCCAGCTCGGCGCGAACGCGAACGCCGCGGCGCCCGCGGCCATGAGCACGTAGGAGCCACCGAGCAACAGCCGCTCGTTCAGGCGGCCCCGCAACAGGTGGTAGACGAGCACTCCCAGGAGTGCACCGACGAAATGGGCGCTGAGGCTGAGCCCTGCGGCGGCGGGGCTGATGCCGTACTCCTCCCGCAGGGCCGGGATCGCGGGGCCGTAGAGCGCCTGGAGGGCGCCGATCACCATGAACGCCACGCACGAGGCTATGACCGCGACGGTGCCGAGGAGCGGCCTTCCTGCTTCCGGCAGGTGGGCCCGGCTGATGGCGGACATCGCTCTCCTCGTCGTTCATGGCGTTGTGAACGTTTTCCACGTTCACAACCGCAGGAAGTTCACATGACTTCGCACACAGTAACCACATCCCATGTTCGTTTCAACAGATACGATGTTCAAAACACCCTCCGGGGGAACCGCGGGCCCCATCTGTGCTAAAAGCAGACACATGAACGCGATGGAGAGGCACAAGTTCGTCGTGGGTCTGCTCGTGCAGCAGAACCGGGCGACCGTGGCCGAGCTGGCCCAGGCCACCGGGGCGTCCGAGATGACCATCCGCCGGGACCTGGAGGTGCTGGAGTCCCGGGGCGCCCTACGCCGGGTGCGCGGCGGCGCCGTGAGCAGCCTGCCCGGCGGGGTCGAGCCTCCCTACGCGATCCGCGCCATGTCCGCCAGCCGCACCAAGGAGCGGCTGGCGCGCACCGTCGTGGAACTGCTCACCGAAGGCGAGACCGTGGCCCTGGACACCGGCACGACCGCCGTGGCCGTCGCCAGGGCCATGGCCGGGCGTCAACTCACCGTCACCCCGCTCTCTCTGCACGCCGCCTTCGTCCTTTCCGGGCACCCCGGCATCCAACTGGTGCTGCCCGGGGGGCAGGTGCGCGCCGAGGAGCTCTCGTTCCACGGCAACACCCCCGTGCAGACGTTCAAGGACCTGTGCTTCGACACGTTCGTCCTGTCCTGCTGCGGCGTGGACCCGGTCCGGGGTGCCACCGCCTACGACCTGGACGACGTCCAGGTGAAGCGGGCCGCCGTCGCCGCCGCGCAGCGGGTGATCCTCGTTGCGACCGCCGACAAGCTCGGCCGCGCGGCGCTGGGGCGCATCTGCACGATGGAGGAGATCGCCCTCGTCGTCACGGACGCGCCGGCCGACTCGCCGCTGGTCAAGGAAGTGCGGGACCGGGGGGTGGAGGTAGTGCACCCCCCGGCGGACGACTGACGTCGCCGCTGCGGCCCGCCACGGGCGACGGCCGCCCGTCTACAGGTACGGGTCGAAGGGGATGCCCGCCGGCTTGGCTTTCGCCAGGTGGGACGCGAAGGCGCCGTCCGTCAGACCGAAGTGCGCGCTGCCGAAATCGGCCTGGGTGAGCTTGTCCCGCAGCGTCGCGGGGTAGCCCGACCATCCGACGAGTGCGGGGAACTGCCAGGCCCCGCGGTGGTTCTCGGGCGGTTCGTCGTTGGTGTTCGCCGCGCGGAAGCAGTGCGTGCCGATGCCGTCCTTGTGGTAGACGATCTTGGGATGGGTGCCGTCCCAGCGGATCTGGTCACGCGCGTGGAGGCTGAAGTCGCCGTGGGCGGAGGTCGCGACGTACTTGGCCTCGTTGCCCTGGATCCACACCACCACGTGTTCCCAGTCGTGACGGTGGCCGCCGAGGCTGATGCCGGGGACGGCCTGGTCCTTCTCGAAGTACAGCGCGTAGATCACGGCGCACCAGCCGTTGTTGCAGGTCCAGCGGGAGTAGCCATTGGTGTTGTCGAGGTCCGAGGCGTCCCGACAGTTGCCGTTGAGGGCGCCGGTCGGTTTGAGACCACTGTTGAGAACCCCGCTCTGGCCTATCGCGGGTGTGGGATAGCAGCCGTCGGTGTCGTAGTCGTAGGCGGGCTGGAAGGTCAGCTCGATCGCCTCTGCCCGGCTGGGCAGGGCCGGCGGTGGAGCTGCGAAGGCCACCTGGGGAACGCCGACGACCAGCGCGAGGGCGGCGCCGACGACCACCAATGATCTCCGGATGTGACGGTGCGTCCGCACAACGGGCCTCCTGGCCGGTCGGGTTCGGGGCTGGCGGGCGGATCCCGACCACCGTCGACCGACACGCCCGGAGCATCATTCGCGAACCGCGGCGACACAGCAAGGGTTCGGGCAGCCTCTCTTCTTGCCCGGCGAAGACCACGGACAGCTCTCCATACAATGGGAATTGACCAAATGTCAGAGATGAGCGGATGGTCGCCACCACGGGACAACACCACGGCACGGCGCCGCCGGCCCGTCGGCCGACGGCGTGGGACCGCCACGGTGCACGCCCGCCATCGGGCTGACCTTCAAGCTGAAGCTGCTGCGGTACGCGGAACGGCGCGGAACGCGCCATGCCCCCGTACGGCCGACGGGTGCGGCCTCGGGTACCGAGGGGCGGTGCGGACACAGGCCCGGTTCCCCCTCGCACGGTGCAGGAGGTCGAGCGGGGGGCGAGGCATGCTACAGACAGGCTCCGCCGCGCCGTGGGCTCCGAGGCGTCGCCGCCGGCGACCGTCGTACGGTCATCGTCCGACGGTGTTCATCAGGACGATGGCCAGGAGGTCCAAGAGGATGACGGCGACGACCCCACCGATCATGACCCAGGCCCTGCGTGATTCGTCCATGCGTCCGCGTCACCTCCCGGCTCGGGCGTACTGTCCCGCATAGGTCCGGCGGTCGCACGAAGGCCCCGCCGGCCTCTAGCCATGATGCCCCGGTTGTGCGCGGAGCACAGGTCGGCCGCCCGGGATCGCCGTCACGCCGCCGCGACGGGGGCCGGGAGCAGGTCCGGCGGCCCGCCTCGCGGCCCAGGGCAGGGTGGAGCCGACCGGGCCCGCCCGCCTCGCGGTACGGCCTCGGATGGCGACGCTCACTCTGGCAAGCAATGTTGACCCTAGTTGATTCATGTTTATTCTTGTCGCTGTGTGGCGCCATGGAGAGCTGCCGTACATCGAGAGACGGGCGAGTTCCGTGAAAAGAACCACGACGAAGCTCGCGGACGGCCGCGAGCTGATCTACTACGACCTCGACCGCGACGACGCCGCCGACCGCGACACCCTCGACCGGCGCCTGTTGGAGCCGGTCGACAGCCGGCCCGAACTGCGGCTGGACCGGGCGACCGGAGAGTGGATCGCGATCGCCTCCCACCGTCAGGGACGCGTCCACCTTCCGCCGACCGACGCGTGTCCCCTCTGCCCCTCCCGGGAGGGGCACCGCAGCGAGATCCCTGCCGCGGACTACGAGGTGGCCGTGTTCGAGAACCGGTTCCCTTCGCTGGCGGGCCGGGTCGGACGCTGCGAAGTCGTGTGCTTCACCTCTGAGCACGGGGCCAGTTTCGCCGATCTCACCGAGGACCGGGCCCGCCTCGTCCTCGACGCCTGGACGGACCGTACCGAACGGCTGACGGCCCTCCCCGGCATCGAGCAGGTGTACTGCTTCGAGAACCGGGGCGCGGAGATCGGCGTCACCCTGGCGCATCCGCACGGCCAGATCTACGCCTTCCCCTTCGTCCCTCCCCGCACCGCCAAGATGGTCGCCGTCGCCGCCTCGCACCGCACCGCCACCGGCCGCAACCTCTTCGAGGACCTGCTGGCCGAGGCGCGCGCCGCGACCTCGCGGGTGGTGCTCGCAGGCGAACACTGGACGGCCTTCGTCCCCTACGCCGCCCGCTGGCCGTACGAGGTGCACCTCCACCCGCACCGCCGCGTCCCCGACCTCACCCGTCTCACGGAAGCGGAACGCGTCGAGTTCCCCGGCATCTACCTGGAACTGCTGCGCAGGTTCGACCGGCTGTTCCTGCCGGAAGGGAGGTCGACGCCGACGGCCCCCACCCCGTACATCTCCGCCTGGCACCAGGCCCCCGCCACGGGCGGGCACGAACTCGCCCTGCACCTGGAGCTGTTCACGGTGCGGCGGACGGCCGACAAGCTCAAGTACCTCGCCGGGGTCGAATCCGGCATGGAGTCCTTCGTCAACGACGTGGCGCCGGAAGCCGCCGCGCAGCGCCTGCGGGAGGTCGCGTCATGAGCGGGTACCTGGTCACCGGCAGCGCCGGCTACGACGGTGGGGAGGAGGCCGCGTGAACGAGGCCTTCCGACGCGTCTTCGGCACGTACCCGGACGGAGTGTGGGCGGCGCCCGGCCGGGTGAACCTGATCGGCGAACACACCGACTACAACGACGGCTTCGCGCTGCCCTTCGCCATCCCGCAGACCACGCTGCTCGCGGCGCGGCGGCGCGAGGACGGACGGCTGAGACTGCACAGCGCCCAGGTCGGCGGCCCGGTCGTCGACCTCGCCGTCGCCGATCTGGTGCCCGGCGCCTTCACCACGTGGGCCGCGTACCCGGCCGGCGTCGTCTGGGCGCTGGGCGAGGCCGGCCACCGGATCGGCGGCGCGGACCTCCACTTCGACAGTACGGTGCCCACGGGGGCCGGGCTGTCGTCCTCCGCGGCCCTGGAGTGCGCGGTCGCCCTCGCGTACGACGATCTCTACGGGCTGGATCTGGGCGCACCCGCGCTCGCCCTTCTCGCCCAGCGTGCGGAGAACGTCTTCGCGGGCGTCCCGTGCGGGGTCATGGACCAGATGGCCTCCGCCTGCTGCACCACCGGTGCGGCGCTGTACTTGGACTGCCGCGGCACGGTGCACGAGCAGGTTCCGTTCGCCCCGGAAGCGCAAGGGCTCCGCCTGCTGGCGATCGACACCCGCGTCAAGCACGACCTCGGGGACGGCGCGTACGCCGCGCTGCGCGCCGGGTGCGAGCAGGCGTCCGCCGTGCTCGGCGTGACCGCCCTGCGCGACCTGTCGCCAGGGGACCTCCCCCGTGCCGCGCGGGCGCTGCCGTCGCACCTGTTGCCCCTGGTCCGGCACGTGGTGACCGAGAACGCCCGGGTCGCCGAGGCGGTCTCCCACCTGCGCGCGGACCGCATCGCAGCGTTGGGCCCGATCCTCACGGCCGGTCACGCCTCGCTGCGGGACGACTACCGGGTCTCCTGCGCCGAGACCGATCTCGCGGTGGACACCGCCGTGGGAGCAGGGGCGCTGGGTGCGCGGATCACCGGTGGCGGGTTCGGCGGAACCGTCATCGCGCTGGTGGACGAGGACCGGGCGGAGGCGGTGGGCGCCGCGGTCACCGCCGGGTTCCGGGCCGCCGGGTACCGGGCTCCGCAGCTGTTCCCGATCTCCCC
Source organism: Streptomyces sp. NPDC006430 (assembly GCF_040612395.1). Lineage (NCBI taxonomy): Bacteria > Bacillati > Actinomycetota > Actinomycetes > Kitasatosporales > Streptomycetaceae > Streptomyces > Streptomyces sp. NPDC006430. The sequence goes on along the minus strand of NZ_JBEXQA010000014.1, from coordinate 57,415 downwards.
GGCGGCCGGCGCCCGTCGCATCGAGTGATCCTGCCGAGGAGGGCGGCGACCCAGCACCACTGACCGATGACACGTGAGCGGTAGACTGTTCGTTCGTGAGGGACGCCGTGTGCCTTTGAGGTGTGCCCCCGCCGGCGGCCAGCGGAACAGGGGACGAGATCGTGACGGAAGCAGCACGCTTTGCCCCCCAGCGCAGGGCGCTGATCCTCGACATGGTGCGCCGCGACGGAGCCGTGCGCGTGGCCGAACTCGTGGAGCAGCTGGGCGTTTCCGACATGACCATCCGCCGCGACCTGGACGTGCTGGCGCGTGGCGGTTCCCTGTCGAAGGTGCACGGCGGTGCCATCCGCTCCTCGGTCACGACGGGGGACGAACCACCCTTCGAAACGAAAGCGGCTCTTGAGTCGGGTGCGAAGGCGGCGGTGGCCGGGGCTGCTGCCGCGCTCGTGAAGCCGGGCAGTGTCGTCGCCATTTCCGGAGGGACGACCTCCTACGCGGTCGCGACCCGCCTCCGGGACGTCCCGGGTCTGACCGTGGTGACCAACTCCCTGCCGGTCGCCGAGTTGCTGAGGACGCCGGGACCGGACCACGGCGCCGCGGGCCAAACGCTGCTGCTGACGGGCGGCACGCCGACGAAGTCGGCTTCCCTGGTCGGCCCTTTGGCGGACCAGGCGATCCGGTCCTTGCAGGTGGACCTGCTCATCATCGGGGCCCACGGCGTCTCCGAACGCGCGGGCGCAACGACCCCGAACCTCGCGGAGGCGCAGACCAACCGTGCGCTGATCGCTTCCGCCACTCAGGTGGCCGTGGTCGCCGACCACACCAAGTGGGGCGTCGTGGGCCTCAGTCAGTTCATTGCCCTCTCCGAGATCGACTACTTCGTTTCGGACGACGGACTGGACGCGCAGGCGCGCTCCGTCCTCGGCGATGCCGTGGGTCAGTTGATCCTGGCCGAGACCCGGCCGGCGTAGCGAAACCGCGGGGCGCACTGCGCGCTCCGGTCGAACACGTTGCCTTCTGTTGCCGACCGTGCGCACCGCCTCGCGGTCGGGAGGCGGGGCGGCCCGGCCCCCTCGATCGGGCCAACTGCCTTTCTCTGCAGCCTCGATGGTGGGCTGCAACATCACAGGCTCATCTCATCCCCCCTCGAAGGGTTGACGCCTCCCCGCGCCGAGGGTCTCATATAGCCCATCCGTTGGAACGTGTTGGTTTCTGATTGATTTCGGGGCTATGCCTCCGCACAAAGGAGCCTTGGATGTACCGAACGACCCGCCGTCGCATAGCAGCCGCCACCGGTCTCGTCCTCGTCTGGGGGCTGAGTACCGCGTGCTCTTCGGGCAAGGAAGCCACCGGAGACGGCACGGTCGCCAAGGTGGACGGCAAGATCTCCCTCACCTACCTGCAGAAGCAGGGGGATCAGGAGTACTTCGTGGGTGAGGCGGCCGGCGCCAAGGCGAAGGCCGCCGAGCTCGGGATCGATCTCAAGATCGTGAACCTGGGCAACGACGCCAACAAGACGGTCAGCGAAGTGCAGTCGGCCGTTGCCCAGAAGGCGAACGGCGTCATCGTCGTCGTCCCGGACCCGGCCGTCGGCCCCCAGGTCGTCCAGACCGCGAGGGACGCCAAGGTCGCCCTGCTGACGTCCGACGACCAGATCTGCACCACCGGGCCCGACCCGGCCGCCTGCGCCAAGACCGACCTCGTGCCGCGGATCGGCTTCAGCGGCGCCCAGATGGGCAAGGAAGTGGGCGCGCGCGCCGCCGCCGAGTTCACGAAGGCGGGCTGGGCCGCGGCCGACACCCGGGTCGTCTCGGCCTGGAAGCAGGACGTCACCGTCTGCGGCGACCGCGTCAACGCCGCGAAGCAGGCGTTCGAGGCCGCCGTCCCCGGCGTCAAGGCCATCGACGTGCCCACCGACAACACCCCCACCGGGGCCCAGGACAAGATCGCAGCCACGCTCACGGCCAACTCCGGCGTCAAGAACTGGGTGGTGTGGGGCTGCAACGACGAGAACGTCATGGGCGGCGTCACCGCCCTGTCGAACGCCGGCATCGCGCCGGACCACATCATCGGCGTCGGTCTCGGCGCGTACCTCGCCTGCAAGGAATGGCAGTCGGACAAGGTCTCCGGCATGAAGGCGGCGCTGTTCATCAACGGCAAGGACGTCGGCGCCCTGGCCGTTCAGACCATGTACGACAAGCTCAAGAACGGCAAGGACTTCCCGCAGGAGGCCTTCGCTCCCACCACCATGGTCGACCACGGCTCCTGGAAGGGCTCCGGCCTCACCTGCGGCTGATCCGGACGGCCGTCGCCCCGCAACGGCCGTCACCCGGTAGCGGCCGTTCGTCCCGTAGCAGCCGCCCGGCACCGGCCCCGCTCCCAGCGGACCGGAGCCGCGGGGACCACACCTGTCCGACGCCTTCGAGGTGAGACCCGCACATGTCCACACCGTCCCGTCCGCCCGCCGACCCGGATGGCTCCGGCACCCGCTCCGGCACCCGCTCCAGCACGGCGCCGCCGTCCGATCTCCTCGGCGTCGCGGGCGTCACCAAGCGCTTCGGCGCCGTGCAGGCGCTCGGCGGCGTCACGCTCGCCTTCCCCGCCGGTCAGGTGACCGCCCTGATGGGCGAGAACGGAGCCGGGAAGTCCACCCTGTTGAAGATCCTCACCGGTGATCACCAGCCGACGGAGGGCCATGTCGTCCTGGACGGCGAACCCACCGCTCTCCCCTCGCCCGCCCGAGCGCGGGACGCCGGCATCCGGATCATTCCGCAGGAACCCGAGATCATCCCGCACGTCTCGGTCGCCGAGAACGTGTACGCCGGCGCCCTGCCCCGGCGGTGGGGCCGGGCACTGGACCGGGCGGAACTCCGCCGCCGCATCACCGCCGATCTGGAGCGCCTCGGTTTCTCCGGTGTCCTCGACCCCGCCCTCCTCGGATCGCAACTCACCCCTGCGCAAAGACAGTTGGTCGAGATCATGCGGGCGCTCACCGGCACCACGGCCCCGAAACTGATCGCCTTCGACGAGCCCACCTCCTCCCTCTCCGAGCACGAGGTGGAAGCGCTCTTCGGCCTGATCCGCACCCTGCGCGACCAGGGCATCGCAATCGTCTACGTGTCCCACCGCATGCAGGAGATCTTCCAACTCGCCGACCGCATCGCCGTCCTGCGCGACGGCAAGCTCGTCGGCGTCCAGCAGGCGAGGGACACGAACGAGGGCGAACTCGTCCGCCTCATGGTCGGCCGTGACCTCTCCAGCATGTTCGTTCGCCAACACGTGGCCACCGACCGGCTGGTGTTGGACGTCAGGAACCTCACCACGGACAAGGTCAAGGACATCACCTTGCAGGTCAACGCGGGCGAAGTCGTCGGCCTCGCCGGGCTCATCGGCGCCGGACGCTCCGAACTCGCCCTCGCCCTCGCCGGCGACCTCCCCGTCCACAGCGGCAGCGTCACGCTCGACGGCACACCCCTGCCCAGCGGCAACCCCGGCAGGGTGATACGGGCCGGCCTCGGGCTCGCCCCCGAGGAACGCAAAGCCCAGGCGCTGTTCCTCCAGCAGTCCGTCCGGGAGAACATCTCGCTCGTCGTCATGGACCGCTTGCGCCGCCTGCGCTTCGTCCGACGCTCCGCCGAGCGCGCACTCGCCGAGCACCACACCGATCGGCTCCGGGTGCGCACACCGTCGATCAACCACGAGGTACGCAAACTCTCGGGCGGGAACCAGCAGAAGGTCGTGCTCGCACGATGGCTGGCCCGCAAGCCCAAGGTCCTGATCCTGGACGAGCCGACGCGTGGCATCGACGTCGGCGCCAAGGCCGAGATCTACCAGATCGTCGCCGACCTCGCCAAGGAAGGAGTCGCCCTGCTGGTGATCTCCTCCGAACTCCCGGAACTCCTCGGCCTCGCCGACCGCATCGTGGTCATGCAGGGCGGCCGGATCACCGGCGAACTGAACCGCGCCGAAGCCGGCGAAGAAGCAATACTCGCACTTGCCATGGCCGACGACATCGTCGACGCCGCCCCTGGAGCCGCATCATGACCGTCACCAGCACCTCCACTCCGGCCGTGAAGGGTCCGCGGGACGGCGACCGCACGGCCGGCGCACCGAGGTTCCTCGCCGGAATCGGTGGGCAGAACATCAGCCTCGCCGGCGCCCTCATCGTCGTCCTGGGCCTGTTCGGGTTCCTCAACGACAACTACCTGAGCCTGTCGAACATGCAGGTCATCGCCGAGGCCGCCACCATCACCGGGCTGCTCGCCGTCGTGCAGACCGTGGTCATCATCTGCGGCGGCCTGGACATCTCGGTCGGCTCCCAGGTCGGTGTCGCCTCCGTCGTCAGCGCCATGGTGTTCACCTCCACGGGCCACAGCACCCTGACCGGCGTGGCCGCCGCCGTCGGCGTCGGAGTCCTCGTCGGGGTCGTCAACGGCCTGGTCATCGTCTACGGCCGGGTCAACCCCACCATCGCCACCCTGGCCGGGCTCGCCGCGTACAAGGGCCTCGCGCAGCTCCTGTCCGACGGCCGCGCCCAGGGCTACGTCCTGGGCGACGACACCTTCATCTTCCTCGGCCGCGGCAAGATCGCCGGGATCCCCGTCATGGTCTGGATCCTGGTCCTCGTCGCCCTCACCGTCCACCTGCTCCTCAAGCACACCGACATCGGCCGCAACCTCTATGCCATCGGCGGCAACGACACCGCAGCCCGCCTCGCCGGCATCAACATCAACAAGTACCTCGTCTGCGTCTACGCCCTCATCGGCATCGTCGCGGCCGTCGCCGGCATCCTGCTCACCGCCCGCACCGGCTCGGGCCAACCCACCTCCGGCAGCGAGGGCCTCGAACTCAAGGCCATCACGGCGGCAGCACTCGGCGGCTGCGCGTTGAAGGGCGGCAAGGGGGGCATCGGCGGCACCCTCCTCGCCGTAGCCCTGCTCGGCGCCCTCGAAAACGGCCTCACCGTCCAAGGCATCAACACCTTCTGGCAGAACGTCGCCCAAGGCGCCCTCCTCGTCATAGCCGTGGTCATCCAGCAACGGCGCAGCGGGGAGCGTGCCGTCGGACTGCCCCACTGACGGGCGGGCCGGCGTCGACCTCAGGGGCGGCGGTCCTACCCGACCGGTCGAGGGCAGCCCGACCGTCGGCGTCCCACGGGGCTCCTGTCCGAGCCAGTGGGGGCGCCTGGTCAGGCCTACGGGGCGGTGGCGGTGAGCAGCCAGCCCGTGCCGCGCAGCCGCACGGCGCCGTCGGCCTCGTGGGGCCGCAGTACCTCGGTGAGGCGGGCCCGCGCACGGTCGCCGGCGCCGGGGCCCGCTTGGGCGACGAGGTGGCGGCCGGGCCCGGAGTCCAGCAGGAACTCCGCAGCCCCTGCCGCGTCACGTCCCCAGGTCCCGTACGCCGTCACGTGCGTGGCCCGTACGTCGCGAAGGCCCGCCCCGCTCAGCAGGTCGGCGGCCACCCCGGGGGCCGCGAGCGAGAACATGCCGGGCCCGTTCGGCTTGCCGAAGCCCTCCATCGGCAACAGGTCACCGAGGGTGGCCAGGGCGGTCAGCCACTCGTTGCCCTCGGGCTCGGCCGCACAGAGCAGGGCGACGCGACCGCCGGGGCGCAGCGCGGCGGCGATGTTGGCCCACGCGGCGGCGGGGTCGGCGAAGAACATGACGCCGAAGCGACTGATCGCGAGGTCGAAGGCGCCGCGGGCGAGGGGGTGGACCTGGGCGTCGCCCTGCTCGAAGCGGACGTTGCCGAGGCCTTCGCGCTCGGCGCTCGCCCGGGCGCGTTCCAGCATGGGGGCGGAGAGGTCGAGACCCGTGACGCGGCCTCCGGGCGCGGCGGCGCGGGCGGCCAGCCGGGTCGTGGCTCCGGCGCCGCAGCCGATGTCGAGGACGTGTTCGCCGGGGGCGATGGCCGCGGCGTCGAACAGGGGCTGGTCGAAGCCGGCGTTGACGGCGTCCCAGCGGTCCTGGTGTGAGGCCCAGTGGGCGCCCTCATAACCGTTCCAGGCCTGTGCCTGGGCGGTGTTCGCGATGCCGTGCATGGATGGGACCTCCTACGGACGGGCGTGCGGTGCCATGGACCGACCCCTACAATGGGCGGATGCCCAAACAGTATGGGCGCCCGCCCATATCTGCAATCCCCTTTCCTCCGGGAGGACTTGGTGTCACCACGCGGAGTGGCCATCCCCGATCTGCGCGAGCGGCTCTTCGACGCGGCGGAACGCGTCCTGGCCCGGGACGGAGCCGCCGCCCTGACCAGCAGGGCGATCACGGCCGAGGCGGACTGCGCCAAGGGGGTGTTGCACACCCATTTCGCCGGGCTGGACGAGTTCGTGGCGGAGCTGGTGCTGGACCGCTTCACGCAAACCGCCGCACTGGCGGCGGAGCTGCCGGGGAAGGCGGGCCACGGCGCGGTGGCCGGCAACCTGGTGGAACTGGCCTCAGCGGTGCTCTCCCTGGACCCCGGGATCGTCGGGCTGGCGGTGACCCGGCCGGTGGCGGCCCTGCGGATCCGCGAAGCCTGGGCCGCGGGCGCTCCGGGCTTCGACGCCATCCAGGCGTCGGTCCACGCCTACCTCGACGCCGAGCAACAGCGGGGGCGGCTCGGGCCCGGCACGGACACCGGGTCCGTCGCGCTGGCTCTCGTCGGGACGCTGCACCACCTGCTGATGACGGGCCGTCCCGGCGTACCCCACCCGCAGGACCAGGTGGAACGGCTGGTCCACGCCCTGACCGGCTCGTCCTGACCGGGGCGCCCCGAGCGGAGCGCCCCGACCGGAGCGCCCCGAGCGGGCTGCCCGCGAGGCTCTGCGTGCGGAGCCCGTCGACGCGCGGGGCCGCCCCGACTTCCGATCAGCCAGCGGCGAGGAGTTCGAGCGTATCGATCACGCGGTTCGAGAAGCCCCACTCGTTGTCGTACCAGGCGACCACCTTGATGTGGCGGCCGTCCACGCGGGTGAGGGCCGAGTCGAAGATCGACGAGGCCGGGTTGCCGGTGATGTCCGACGACACGAGCGGGTCGTCCGAGTATTCGAGCACCCCGGCGAGCGGCCCCTCCGCCGCGGCCCGGTACGCCGCCAGCACGTCTTCGCGCGTGACATCGCGGGCGACGGTCGTGTTGAGTTCGACGATCGATCCCACCGGAACCGGCACCCGGATCGAGTCGCCCGACAGCTTGCCGTCGAGGTTCGGCAGCACGAGGCCGATCGCCTTGGCGGCGCCCGTCGTGGTCGGCACGATGTTGACGGCGGCCGCGCGGGCCCGACGGGCGTCGCGGTGGGGGCCGTCCTGCAGGTTCTGCTCCTGCGTGTAGGCGTGCACCGTCGTCATGAAGCCGTGCTCGATGCCGGCGAGCTCGTCGAGGACCGCGGCCAGGGGGGCGAGCGCGTTGGTCGTGCACGAGGCGTTCGAGACGATCGTGTGGACAGCCGGGTCGTACGCGTCGTTGTTGACCCCGTACGCGAGGGTGACATCGGCGCCATCCGCCGGCGCGCTGACGAGCACCCTCTTCGCGCCCGCATCGAGGTGGGCCCGGGCCGCCTTCGCCGACGTGAAACGGCCGGTCGCCTCCAGCACGATGTCGACGCCGAGCTCGGCCCACGGCAGCTGTGCCGGTTCGCGCTCGGCGAGCACGGTGATGCGACGGCCGTCGACGACGAGGGCGTTCCCGTCCACGGTCACCGGGCGGCCGAGCCGGCCCGCCGTCGTGTCGTAGGCGAGCAGCCGCGCGAGGGTGGCGGGCTCCGTGAGGTCGTTGACGGCGACGACCTGCAGATCGCTGTCGCGTTCGAGCAGTGCGCGCAGCACGTTGCGTCCGATGCGGCCGAATCCGTTGATGGCGATGCGAGTCATGAGCTGTGTCCCTTCGAGTTCGCCATCAGGTTCGCGCGCGCCGACCGCCGGTGACAGCGGCGCGATCGCCACGGTTCGCAAGGATCTCGCCATGTGCCGGAGTCCACGTGCCGGGTCCCTACTCCCCCCGGGCGAAGGTGCGCCGGTACTCGCTCGGCGTGGTGCCCAGGATGTGCTGGAAGTGGAGCCGCAGATTCGCTCCCGTCCCCAGACCGACGTCGGCGGCGATCTGTTCGACGCTGCGTCCCGAACGTTCGAGCAGTTCGCGCGCCATGTCGACGCGGGCGCGCATGACCCACTGCATCGGCGTGTACCCCGTGTCATCGGCGAAGCGCCGCGAGAACGTGCGCGGCGACACCGCCGCATGCCGGGCGAGCGCCTCCAGGGTGAGGGGCTCCGCCAGCCGGTGCAGTGCCCACTCCCGGGTGGCGGCGAACCGCTCGCCGAGCGGTTCGGGCACGCTGCGCGGTACGTACTGCGCCTGACCACCGCTGCGGTAGGGGGCGGCGACCAGGCGCCGAGCCGTGTGGTTCGACGCGGCGACCCCGAGGTCGCCCCGCAGGATGTGCAGGCACAGGTCGATGCCCGAGGCGGCGCCGGCCGAGGTCAGCACGCTGCCCTCGTCGACGAACAGCACGTTCTCGTCGACCTGTACCAGCGGGTGCTTCGCCGCGAGGGCCCGCGCGTAGTGCCAGTGCGTCGTGGCGCGCTTGCCGTCGAGCAGGCCGGTGGCGGCGAGCGCGAAGGCGCCCGTCGAGATGGCGGCGAGCCGCGCGCCCCGGTCGTGGGCGGCGATCAGCGCGTCGACGACAGCCCGCGACGGATCGTCGCGGTCCGGGAACCGGTAGCCGGGGACGAAGACGATGTCGGCCCACGCCAGTGCTTCGAGGCCGTGTGCGACGTAGTACGACAGACCGTCGCCGCCGGTCACGAGACCGGGCGCCGCGCCGCACACCCGTACCTCGTACGGCATGCTCGCGCGGGTCGTGAACACCTGCGCGGGAATGCCGACGTCAAGGGGCTTGGCGCCCTCGAGTACGAGGACGGCGACGTGATGCAGGCGGGGGGCTGGCACGGGAACGAGGGTACGCAAGACGCAAGCACAAAAGACAAAAGGCAAGGAGGTGAAACCACTCCTTGCCACTCTCAAGGTATAGCGCACCGGGGGCCTTGCGGCAAGACCCGGGTCGTGCTGCAAAATCTCCGACCGAAGCCAGAATCTGCGGAAATCACGGTCCTCGCAGTACGCGTGCATCCGCCGGTGCTGATGTGCGCGCCGCCGGACCGCGTGGAGCTGGCCGGAACACAGCCTTGTGGAACATATGGGGGGTCCTCGTGATCGACGTGATCATTGCCGGTGCTGGACCGACCGGCCTGATGCTGGCCAGTGAGTTGCGGCTGCACGGCGTGCACGTGCTCGTGCTGGACAAGGAGGCGGAGCCGACCGGTCAGTCCCGAGCGCGCGGCCTGCACGCGCGCAGCGTCGAGGTGATGGACCAGCGCGGCCTGCTGGAGCGGTTCCTCGCGCTCGGCGAGCAGTTCGCGGTCGGTGGTTTCTTCGCCGGCATCGGCACGTCGTGGCCCGAACGGCTCGACACCTCGCATTCGTACGTCCTCGCCATTCCGCAGGTGGTCACCGAGCGCCTGCTGACCGAGCACGCCACCGAGCTCGGCGCCGAGATCCGGCGCGGCTGCGAACTGGTCGGGCTGAGCCAGGACGAACACGGGGTGACCGCTGAACTGGCCGACGGCACGCGGCTGCGCTCGCGCTACCTCGTCGGGTGCGACGGGGGGCGCAGCACGGTGCGCAAGCTGCTCGGCGTCGGCTTCCCCGGCGAGCCCACCAGGGTCGAGACGCTGCTGGGCGAGGTGGAGGTGGGTGTACCGCTGGAGACGATGGCCTCCGTGGTGGCCGAAGTCCGCAAGACCCACCTGCGGTTCGGCACCATGCCCCTCGGGGACGGGGTGTACCGCGTCATCGTGCCCGCCGAGGGGGTGGCCGAGGACCGCACGGTGGCGCCGACACTGGAGGAGTTCAAGCAGCGGCTGCGGGACTTCGCCGGCACCGACTTCGGCGTGCACTCACCGCGCTGGATCTCCCGTTTCGGCGATGCCACCCGGCAGGCCGAACGCTACCGGGTCGGCCGGGTGCTGTTGGCCGGCGACGCGGCGCACATCCACCCGCCGACCGGCGGGCAGGGGCTCAACCTCGGTGTCCAGGACGCCTTCAACCTCGGTTGGAAGCTGGCCGCCGAGGTGGGGGGCTGGGCACCGGAGGGGCTGTTGGACAGCTACCACACCGAACGGCACCCGGTGGCCGCGGACGTGTTGGACAACACTCGCGCACAGATGGAGCTGCTGTCCCCCGAGCCGGGTCCCCGGTCAGTGCGCCGGCTGCTGGCGGAGCTGATGGACATCGAGGACGTGAACCGGCACCTGATCGAGAAGATCACTGCGATCGGGATCCGCTACGACTTCGGCGGGGGGCACGAACTGCTCGGCCGGCGGCTGCGGGACATCGGGCTGAAGCGGGGGCGCCTCTACGAGCTGATGCACGCCGGCCGCGGGCTGCTGCTCGACCAGACCGGCCGGCTCTCGGTGGCGGGTTGGGCGGATCGGGTCGACCACGTCGTCGACGTCAGTGAGGAACTGGACGTGCCCGCGGTGCTACTGCGGCCGGACGGCCACGTGGCGTGGGTCGGTGAGGACCAGCGGGATCTGCTCGGCCGGCTCCCCCGGTGGTTCGGCGCTGCCGCCGTCTGAGACGTCCGGGAATCTCCTGGCGCCGGTACGGGGAGGCGTTCGGGGAGCACCTCGTGCGTACGGTGCCCCCGGTCCGGGCGGGCGTTCAACGGGCGGGCTCGGCCACGGCCGGGTGGAGGGCGCCCTGCGCCGGGCCGTGGCGGTGGCTCCACCCGCCGGACACCTCTGCCGCACCCGCCAGGTGCGGATGGTCGGGGGCCAGATCCGTGTGGACGTGCGGCTGTTCGTCCGTGACGCCGGACGGCCACAGCCGTGCGGCCACCACGGCTGCCGCGCTGGCGATCACGCCCAGGGCGACGACGGCCGCCTGGAGCCCGGCCGCGGCTCCCAGCCATCCGGCCAGCGGGTAGGTCAGCAGCCAACAGGCGTGTGAGAGCGAGAACTGCGCGGCGAAGGCGGCGGTCCGCTCCTCGGGCGGCGCCGAGCGGCGGATGAGGCGGCCGGTCGGGGTGAGGACCATGGAGCACGCCGCGCCGAACACCGCCCAGGCCGCGAGCAGTGCCGGCCAACGCCAGCCGCCCGCCCCGGCCGCGGTGATCCCCCCGAGCGCGCCGAAGGCCGGGGTGAGCAGCAGGGCCCCGCGCAGCATCACCGTACGGTCCGCGACCCGGTCCAGGATGCGGGGCAGGAGCAGGGCGACCACCATGGAGCCCGCGCCGTAGGCGCCGAGGGCCAGCGCGACGTCGCCGCTGGCACGGCCGAGGTGGCTGCGTACGTAGACGACCGTGTTGACGATGACGGTCGCGCTGGCGGCGGCGACCGCGAGGTTGAGGAAGAGCAGGGCCCGCAGGTGCGGGGTGGTGAAGAAGCGCCGGCTGCCGGCGGTGGCCTTCGCGTACACCCCGCCGTTCCGCCGCGGAGCGGGGACGGGTCGGGGCAGGAGGGCCGATACGACGAGCGCGGCGGAGGCCGTGAAGCCTCCGACGGTGCCGAGGAAGAGCCAGTTGTAGCTCGTGAACGTGAGGAGGGCGGCGGCCAGGGCGGGGCTGAAGAGGCTCTCCAGGTCGTAGGCGAGCCGGGACGCCGAGAGGGCCCGGGTGTAGTCGCGTTCCTCGGGCAACACCTCGGGGATGACCGCTTGGAAGGTCGGCGTGAAGGCGGCGGAGGCGGCCTGGAGCATGAAGATCAGGGCGTAGACCTGCCAGACCCGGTCGACGAAGGGCAGCGTCAGTGCCACCGCCGCGCGGATCAGGTCGGCGCCGACCATCAGGGCCCGGCGCGGTATCCGGTCGGCGACCGCGCCGATCGCCGGGGCGACGGCGACGTACGCAGTCATCTTGATCGCCAGGGCTGTGCCGAGCACCGAGCCCGCTCGCGGGCCCGCGAGGTCGTACGCCAGGAGGCCGAGCGCCACGGTTGCCAGGCCGGTGCCGACGAGGGCGATGAGCTGGGCCGTGAAGAGGTGCCGGTAGGTGCGGTTGCTCAGTACGGACAGCATGCGGGCGTCCTTCGCGGGCGATCGGGCCGACCATCCCAGACTATGCATCATGTGCGCAGATGTGCACATGATGGCGGGTGCGAGGCGGCGGCCGGCCGGATGCGGGCCCTGTCGACCTACTCTGTTCCCATGCCTGTGAGCGAATCGGTTCCACCTGCGACGACGACGCATCTGCGTGCACCCGACGACGCCCGGCTGGCCGAGGCCGCCGCCGTGTTCGCACTGCTCTCCGACGCGACGCGGCTACACCTGCTGTGGCTCCTGGCCCAGGAGGAGTCTGACGTGGGCTCCCTCGCGCAACGGTGTACGGCGTCCCGGACCGCGGTCAGCCAGCACCTGGCCAAACTGCGCCTCGCCGGTCTGGTGGAGACGCGCAAGGACGGCCGCCACGTGCACTACCGACTGCGGGACGGACACCTGCGCCGCCTCGTGGTGGAGGCGCTCAGCCACGCCGATCACCGGATCAGCGGCGAGGCCCCGCACGACTGACGCCGCACGCGCGGCGTCCGCCGATGGTGTGTACGAGGAGGCGGGGAGCACGCTGGACGCGGGCGCGGAGCCTTCCGTGGCGCCCCGCACCCCCCGACCGGACCTACGCATCGGGTGCGAACCCTGGGGGGGCGGCGGGGCCCGTGTTCAGCGGAGCGCGCGACGGCGGACCCGGTGCGCGCGGGTGCTCGCGAAGGCCAGGGAAAGGCCGGCGACCGCCACGGCCGCCACGACGGCGGGTACCGCACCACCGGCGTAGAGCACGGCGAGCGCCGTCCCGGTGGCGAGGGTGACGCCGACCAGGAGCCAGCACACGAAGGCTCGCTGGGGACCGGGAAGGCCCGGACGGACGTCGTACCGCAGAGCCTTCCAGCGCTCGGCCTCTTCCTTCTCCTCGTGTACGTGTTGGACGCGCGCGCGGGTCGCCAGGCATACCGCGGCAGCCGCGCCCACGGCCGCCCAAGCGGCGATCGCGCTCCAGGGCACGGGGGTGAGCAGCAACGCGGCGACGAGGGCGGCCGTGCCCCAACCGGTCAGCGTGGCCGCGGCGGACAGCCTGCTCGACAGCGGCCGGTCGGCGCCGGCCCGTACGTCCGCCGCGGCGGGCAGGTACCAGACCCAACCGGAGGCGCACAGTACGGCGATGCCCAGCGCCGGGACAGCGTGAGACATGAGGGCCGCCGCCTCAGTGGTGCGCCGCGTCGAGCGCGGCGATCTCGGGGTGGTGCAGGTCGAACGCCGGGGACTCGGAACGGATCCGAGGCAGGGAGCTGAAGTTGTGCCGCGGGGGCGGGCAGGAGGTCGCCCACTCCAGCGAGCGGCCGTAACCCCACGGGTCGTCGACCTCGACCTTCTTGCCGTACTTCGCCGTCTTCCAGACGTTGTAGAAGAACGGCAGGATCGACAGGCCCAGCAGGAAGGAGCCGATGGTGGACAGGGTGTTGAGGGCGGTGAAGCCGTCGGCGGCCAGGTAGTCGGCGTACCGGCGGGGCATGCCCTCGGCGCCGAGCCAGTGCTGCACGAGGAAGGTGAGGTGGAACCCGGCCGTGAGGCTCCAGAAGGTGATCTTACCGAGGCGCTCGTCCAGCATCTTGCCCGTGAACTTCGGCCACCAGAAGTGGAATCCGGCGAACATCGCGTACACGACCGTACCGAAGACCGTGTAGTGGAAGTGCGCGACGACGAAGTACGAGTCGGAGATGTGGAAGTCCATCGGGGGCGCGGCCAGGATGACGCCGGTCAGACCGCCGAAGACGAAGGTGACCAGGAAGCCGACCGTCCACAGCATGGGGGTCTCGAAGGACAGCGAGCCCTTCCACATGGTGCCGATCCAGTTGAAGAACTTCACACCGGTCGGCACCGCGATCAGGAAGGTCATGAACGAGAAGAACGGCAGCAGCACACCGCCCGTGACGTACATGTGGTGGGCCCACACGGTCACCGAGAGGCCGGCGATGGCCATCGTCGCGGCGATCAGCCCGATGTAGCCGAACATCGGCTTGCGGGAGAAGACCGGAATCACTTCGGAAACGATGCCGAAGAACGGCAGCGCGAGGATGTACACCTCGGGGTGGCCGAAGAACCAGAACAGGTGCTGCCACAGCAGGGCGCCGCCGTTGGACGCGTCGAAGACGTGGGAGCCGAACTTGCGGTCACATTCGAGCGCGAAGAGCGCCGCGGCGAGCACCGGGAAGACGATGAGGACCAACAGCGCCGTCAGCAGCACGTTCCAGGTGAAGATCGGCATGCGGAACATCGTCATGCCGGGCGCACGCATGCAGATGATCGTGGTGATGAAGTTGACCGCGCCCGCTATGGAGCCGAAGCCGGACAGCGCCACTCCCATGATCCACATGTCGGCGCCGAGCCCGGGCGAGTGCACCGAGTCCGACAGCGGCGCGTACAGGAACCAGCCGAAGTCGGCCGCACCGCCGGGGGTGAGGAATCCGAACGCCGCGATCAGCGAGCCGAACAGGAAGAGCCAGAAGGCGAGCATGTTCAGCCGCGGGAACGCCACGTCCGGGGCGCCTATCTGAAGCGGCATGATCCAGTTCGCGAAGCCGGTGAACAGCGGCATCGCGAACATGAGCAGCATGATCGAACCGTGCATCGTGAACGCCTGGTTGAACTGCTCGTTCGACATGATCTGGGTACCCGGGCGGGCCAGCTCGGCGCGCATCAGCAGGGCTATGACGCCGCCGACGATGAAGAACACGAACGCACTGACCAGGTACATCGTGCCGATCTTCTTGTGATCGGTGGTCGTCAGCCACTCCACCCACGAAGGCCGGCTCGTCCGACCGGACGTCTCGCCGTGTGCCACCACCGGTGGCTGTCCCGCTGTGTTCAATTGCTTGGTGCTTGCCGCGTCCACTGGACGACGCCCTCCCGGTCTTGTGGTGCCGAAGGCGGACCGGGAGGCGCCCTCGGTGCGGGGAGCACGGCGCATCCCGGCCGCCGCCCCATGATCGGCGGAGGGGCCCGGGGGGCGGATAGGGCCGAACAGCCCCTCCCCACATCCGGGGATGGGGCCGAACGGCCCCTGCGAGGATCGCAGCTGCACACGGCGCCGCCGCACCGCACGGGGCTGTCGTGGGACTGTCGTGGGCCCGTCGTAGAGCTGTTGTAGGGCTGTCGTAGGCTGTCTCGGCAACAGCGGTTGAGGAGCAGGTATGCCATCGGGAACACCCCCCACGGTCCCGCCGTGGCCACCTCTGGACGCACCCGAGCGGATGCACGGCCTGCTGGCCGCCGTCATGAACCTGGGGCGCGGGCTGGAGCTTCCGCAGGTGCTGCACGGCATCGTGGAGGCAGCCGTCACGCTCACCAACGCCGAGTACGGGGCGCTGGGAGTGGTCGGGGAGGGACAGCGGCTGTCCCAGTTCCTGCCCGTCGGAATGGCCGATGGACTGGTGGCCCGCATCGGTCAGAGCCCCTGCGGGCGCGGCATCCTCGGGGAACTCATCCAGCACCCCGTACCCCTGCGGCTGACCGACCTGACCCAACACCCCAACAGTTTCGGCTTCCCCGACCACCACCCTCCGATGCGCACGTTCCTCGGGGTACCCGTCAGCGTCCGGGACGAGGTGTTCGGAAACCTGTACCTCACGGAGAAGCGCGGCGGGGGCGGGTTCGACGCGGATGACGAAGCCGTACTGACCACCCTGTCGCTCGCGGCCGGAATCGCCATCGACAACGCCCGCATGTACCACGAGAGCCGCCGGCGCGAGCACTGGCTCGAAGCACTGGGCGAGATCACCCGCAGTCTGCTCGTCGGCACGGCGGCGGGAGATGTACTGCGTCTGATCGCCCGGCGGGCGATGGAGGTGGCCGGCGCCGACCTCGCCGTCGTGCTGCTTCCGGCGAGCGGCAACAGCGGCGAGGAGGGACTCACCGCCGAGGTGGCGCACGGATACGGCGCGGAGCGGGTCCGGGGGCTGAACCTGCCCCTGCACGGTTCGCTCCCGGGGCTGGCCGCGCGCACGGGCAGGCCCGTGGCCACCGCGGACATCGCCACCGACCCCCGGGCGAATCGGCTGGGGGACGACGACGAGGCGTACGGTCCCACGGTCGCGGTGCCGCTCCCGGTCGACGCGGACGCCTGTGGCGCCGTGAGGCTGAGCCGCCGGGCGGGCCGGCCCGCCTTCGACGACATCGAGGTGCAGCTCATCTCCGGCTTCGCCGACCAGGCCGCGATCGCCCTTGAGCTCGCCCAGCGGCGGGCCGACGGCGAGGAACTGGCCGTCCTGCACGACCGGGACCGCATCGCCCGCGATCTCCACGACCTGGCGATCCAGCGGCTCTTCGCCACCGGCATGACGCTGGAGAGCGCCCATCGCCTGATCGAGCACCCCGACGCGGCCGAGCGCGTGGGCCGCGCGGTGAACGATCTGGACACCACCATTCAGATCATCCGGTCCACGATCTTCGAGTTGCGGTCGGCAGACGGGCACCGGGGCGGTGCCGGCCTGCGTCACCGGCTGCCCGAAACCGCCCGGCTGGCTGCCCAGTCGCTCGGGTTCCCGCCCACCCTGCGCATCGAGGGCCCCGTGGACTCCGTGGTTCCCGCCGAGTTGGCCGACCACGTCCTGGCAGTGACCGCAGAGGCCCTCAGCAACACCGCCCGCCATGCCGGGGCCCGACGGGCCGACGTCGTGCTCATCGCGCCGGACGCCGAGGACGGCCTGACGCTCACCATCACGGACGACGGCGTGGGCGTCGGCGCTGCCCGACACACCGGCGGGCTGGCCAACATGCGCTCACGAGCCGAAGAGCACGCAGGCACCCTGAGCATCGAGTCCCCGCAACGCGGCGGCACCCGGATCGTGTGGCGCGTGCCGCTGCCCGCGGACTGAAACCGCGGGCCAACGGTGTCCGCGGTCAGTGGGGGCGCGGTCCGGGCGACTGTTCTCGCAGTCTCTCGGCGATCATCGCGGCCTGGACGCGGCGGCCCACGCCCAGCTTGGCCAGGATGGACGAGACCCGGTTCTTGACCGTCTTCTCCGCCAGGAACAGGCGCGTGGCGATCTGCCGGTTCGTCAACCCTTCCCCGATCAGGTCCAAGATCTCCAGCTCTCGCGGTGAGAGCCGTTCCAACTGCGAGGTGTCCGGCTGCTCGGGGACCGGCTTGGGACCCCGCAGTCTGGCCATCACGTGAGCGGTCGTGCGGGGATCGAGCATCGATCGGCCGGTCGCCACCGTGCGTACGGCGTCCACCAGGGCGGAGCCACCGATCTGCTTGAGCACATAACCGGCAGCCCCCGCCATGATGGCGTCGAAGAGCGCCTCGTCGTCGTCGAAGGACGTCAGCATCAGACAGGCCAGCTCGGGCATGCGGGCCCTCAGCTCCCTGCACACCTCCACCCCGCCGTGATCACTTCCCCCGCCGGCGCCCTCGCCGAGCCGCACGTCCAGCACGGCCACGTGCGGGCGGGCCGCGGGTACCCGGGCGAGGGCCTCCCGCGCGTTGGCCGCCTCACCGGCCACCACGATGTCCGGCTCGGCTTCGAGCAGGTCGCGCACCCCCCGGCGTACGACCTCGTGGTCGTCGAGGATGAAGACCCGCAGGGGTGAGGCGGGCGTGGCGTGTGCGTGCATGAGTGCTGCTCCGTCGACGTCGAGGGAAGGAAGCGGGGGATCCTGCGGTGACCGGCCGGGGCCTTCGAACCGGACGGTGGCCCGGTCCGTGGTGACGCCTTGCACCGTCAGAGGTCGGCACCGGTGATCTGGTCAGCGGCGCGTTGGCCGCCAGCGACGCAGTTGGCGATGCCCACGCCGTCGTACGCGGCGCCGCAGACCCGTATGCCGGGCAGCTTCTCGATCTCTTCCCTGATCCGGGAGACGCGCGCCGCGTGACCGACCGCGTACTGCGGCAGCCCGTCGTGCCAGCGGCTGACCTTGGCGGCCACGGGCTTCGCCGTCAGGCCCGTCGCCTCACCGAGGTCGCGCCGGGCCGCCGCGACGAGATCGCCGTCGTCGAGGTACAGGGCCTGCTCGTCGCCGTGCCGGCCGATGGAGGCGCGCAGGATGAACAGGTCGGGGGCCGCGTCCGAGATCCACTGCCACTTGTGGGACAGCAGGGTCGCGGCTTTGATGGTGCGGCCGTCGACGGGCGGCACGAGGAAACCGCTCCCCGTGGGCAGCTCGGGCAGCTCTGAGCGGCGGTACGCGAGCGTGACCAGAGCCGGGGAGGCGTACTCCACCTGGGACAGCTCGGCCGCTGCGGCCGGGACCTCCGCGGCGAGCAGGGTGGCCGCCGCCCCCGCGACAGTCGCGAGCACCACGTGGTCGGCCGTGAGGGTGCGGGCGGCGGTGCGGACCTGCCAGCCCGTGCCGGTGCGGGCCAGTTCCACTGCGGGCGTGCCCAGGAAGATCTCGCCGCCCCGGGCCCGTACGGCGTCGGCCACGGCATCGGGAAGGAGCCCGATGCCCCCGTCGATGCCCATGAAGACCGGGCCAGCCGGGGGCGTTGCGGCGGATTGCCGCTGGACGGACCGGACGGCGTCCAGGAGCGAGTCGTGGGACTTGGCCGCCTCGAAGAGGTGGCCCAGGGTGGCGCGCATCGAGATCCGGTAGGCGTCGCCCGCGTAGACCCCGTCGAGTAGCGGCTCCAGCAGCCGGTCGACGACCTCCCGCCCGAGCCGCTCGGCCACGTACGCGCCGATCGCGACGTCCTCACCGATCTCGGTGCGCGGCAGCACGCGATCCCGTTCGACGCGGGCCAGCCCCTCCGGCGAGAGCACGTCAGCGAGCGCGGTCGCGTCGCCCGGCACGCCCATCAGATGGCCCTTGGGCATCGGGTGCAGGGCTCCCCGGGTCCACAGGGCGGCGGCTGTGGTGGCGGCGGGCTGCAACCGGCTCCCCAGTCCGACGGCTCGGGCCAGGTCCACCGCTTCCGGCCGCAGCGCGAACAGGGCCTCCGCGCCCAGGTCGACCGGCACGCCCGCGATCTCGCCGGCGCGCAGTTTGCCGCCGAGCCGCTGCGATGCCTCCAGCAGGGTCACACGGGCCCCGGCCTCGGCGAGCCGGTGTGCGGCGGCGAGTCCGGAGATCCCGCCCCCGATGACGACGGCGTGACCGACGCCCTGTCCGGTTCCGGGCCGATGGGTGGTCGTGTCGCTCATGAGGGCTCCTTCAAGGGTGTGGATCACTGGTCGAGGGGGAGGGCGGCGGTGCCCGTGACGGGGTCGTGGCGGACCTGGTCGGCGGGCACCTTCATCGCGGCCAGTCGCCGTACCGTGGCGCGGACCATGGCGGGCGGGCCGCTGACGTAGGCGAGGTGTCGCGACCAGTCACCGCCCCCGGCCACGGCCTCGTCCACCGAGCCGTACTCGCCCACCGAGCCGTACTCGGCGGCTGCCGGGCCGGCCCCGATCACCGGGACCACGCGGAGCCACGGGGACCGGTCCTCCAGTGCGGCCAGGGCCCGGGTGTCGTACAGGTCGTCGAGCGTGCGGGCGCCGAGGAACAGGTGCGCCCTGCGGCCCGGCGGGCGCCGTACGGCCAACTCCTCCAGCAGCGCCTTCGCGGTGGCCCATCCGGTGCCGCCCGCCGCGATGAGCACGTCCCGCGCCAGTCCGTCGTCCAGCGTCATGGCCCCCTGGGCAGGACCCAGGCGGAGGACGTCACCGGGCGACGTGTGCGCCACCAGGGCATCGCTCACCCCACCGGAGCCGGTGCGGCGGACGTGGAACTCCAGCTCTGCGTCGGGGCGGGGTGCGCAGGCGATGGAGTAGGGCCGCCAGGTGTGGGGCAGGAGCGGCGACTGGAGGCTCGCGTACTGCCCGGCACGATAGGGGTACGGTGCACTGGTGCGGACGCGGAGGACGGCGAGGTCCGGACGGAGTACTTGATGCTCCGTCACCGTTGCATTCCAGTACGGCGGTTCGGTCAGCGCTTGGGCCGCCCCTGCCACCATGGCCGTGACCGCGGAACGCAGCATCCGCAGCCAGGCCAGCTCCAGTTCGCTGCTCCATCCCGGGCCCGCGCTCCGTCGCAGCGCTTCGGCGAGCGCCGCCTCGAACGCCTCGTAGTGCACCGGCCGCACTCCGAGCTTGCGGTGATCGCGGCCCAGCCGGGTGCAGAAGGCGGCCACCTCGTCCGGCCGGTGCAGGTTCTCGATCAGGTAGCAGAAGGCCAGCTCCAGGTGGGCGCGCTGGAACTCCATCGATTCGGGGAACAACCCGCGCAGGTACGGACGCCGCTCGAACAGGGCTTCGTAGAGGTAGTCGATGAGCCGGCCGAAGGGGGTCACCAGCGGCAGATGGCGACGGATCACCTGCTGGTCGTCGGCGCCCCCGGAGAAGTCCGCGCCGACGGAGGCCCACTCCCGGGTCTCCTGCCGCTCGGGCGTCGCCGCGGGCGACCGCTGGCCGGGGGTGAGCAGTTGCCGGCGCAACCTCATCGCGTCCTGCCGTGCCAGGAGCGCGTGGTAGTCATCGACTCGGGTGGTGTTCAAGCGGGGGGTCTCCTCGTTGCCTTACCGTCTCGCCCTCGTGCTGCCGGACCGCGGTCAGCAGGTCTTCTGCTCGCATCCGCCGCACGCACCGCTGCTCGCGCAGCCGGTGGGCGAAGGTCCGGACCCCTGCCCGGCGACGACCTTCCGGCTGCCGCTCCCCGTCCGGGCTCCGGCCCGGCGTGCGTAGTACCAGGCGATATTGGAGGCGAGCCCGGCGAGCAGGAGCCAGACGATGCCCGCCCACTCGCCCCGGACGAAGGACATCACCGCGGCGGCCGTGGCCAGAGCGCAGACGACGGCGCCGTACACGGCGAGGCGGGGCGGGCGGGACATGGAACGGCTCCTGTCGAACTAGATCCGTAGCGCCTCCCCGTACCGGCTGGGCGCACGCCGTAGCGAGGTCACCGGGCGGGCAGCCGGAAGGCGCGTCGGTATTACCCCGTCACTCTGAGACAGAACGCCTTCGGACCACAGGGCCGTTCGGCCCTATCTGTCCCGCTCTGCCCGCAGGAGGCCGGTTTGCCGGCCCTGCGATAGGGCCGAACGGCCCCCAGACAGACCGCGGCACGGTCCCATAACTTACGGAACCGTAAGTTCTGTACACCGCGGCGAGAGGCCGATTCCCCGTGACCATCCCCCCTTCCCGTTCCAGCCTGCACCCCACGTGGACGGACACGCAGTTGCTCCACGCACTGGAGGAGACGGTCGAGTGCGAGCTCAACCGCCACCTTTCCGTGTCCAAGGCGTGGATGCCCCATGAGTACGTCCCGTGGAGCCGGGGGCGGGACTTCGACGGGGTGCTGGGCGGCGAGCCCTGGGCTCCGGAGCAGTCTCCGCTGACCGAGGTGGGCCGCGTCTCGATGGTGGTGAACCTGCTCACCGAGGACAACCTGCCGAGCTACCACCACGAGATCGCCACCCTGTTCGGGCGCGACGGCGCCTGGGGCACATGGGTGCACCAGTGGACCGCGGAGGAGGCCCGGCACTCCATGGTGATGCGGGACTACCTGGTCGCCTCCCGGGCGGTGGACCCGGACGCCCTGGAGCGGGCCCGCATGACCCACATGTCCGCCGGCTTCGAATCGGACAACCGGCACTCACCGCTACACACGGTCGCCTACGTCGCCTTCCAGGAGCTGGCCACCCGCATCTCGCACCGCAACACCGGACGAAGCTCCGGCGACCCGGTCTGCGACCGCATCCTCGCGCGGATCGCCACGGACGAGAACCTGCACATGGTCTTCTACCGCAACCTGCTGAAGGCCGCCCTGGAAATCGCCCCCGACCAGGCCTTGCGCGCCGTCGCCGACGTGGTCACCGGCTTCCGGATGCCCGGCCACGGCATGCCGGGCTTCGAGCGCGCCGCCGTACAGATCGCCCTCGGTGGCGTCTACAACCTGCGCATCCACCTGGAAGACGTCCTCCAGCCGGTACTGCGCCACCTCCAGGTCCTGGAGGCCTCCGGTCTCGGCCCCGAGGGGCTCGAAGCCCAGCAGGAGCTGGGCGACTTCCTGGCCGGTCTGGACACCCAGGCGGCCCGCTTCGACGAGCGCAGGGCCGCCATCCTGGCGCGCCGCGCGGCCAGGAGCTGAGGGAGACCGGGGACCGGAACGGTCGGCGGGGTTACAGCACGGTCTGCCAGTAGGACCAGAACCGGGTGGCGATCAGCATCACGATGCCCAGGTACCAGGTGACCGGCACGGCCCAGTGGAACTCCAACACTGCGCTGACCAGGGCGCGGGGAGCACGGATGACGCCGTGCCTGAGGTTGTGCACCGTGGTGTACCAGAACATGGCGATGGTGGCCGCCCACGCGAGGCAGCACCACAGGCACAGCGTCCCGATCTCGTACAGCGCCTGGCTCATCAGCCACATACAGAACCCGGCGCCGAAGAGGGTGCCGAGGTTGAGCCCGAGCCAGAACCACCGGCGGTAGCGGGCGCCGGCCAGCAGTCCGAAGCCGATCGCGACGACCGCCGCATAGGCGGCAAGGCCCAGCAGCGGGTTGGGGAACCCCCATACGGACGCCTGCTCGCTGCGCATCACGTTGCTGCAGGACAACACCGGGCTCAGATTGCACGAGGGCACGAACCCTGGATCGGCGAGCAGCTTGAACTTGTCCAGGGTGATCACGAACGACGCGAGGACCCCTGCCGCACCGGACACGACCAGGAGCCAGGCAAGGGCGCGCCCGGTGCCGGTCCCGCCGGCCCTGGTGTCCCCAGGATTCCCGACGTCCCGTGTGCGACCGTGCGTGCTGGCGGTCAGGTCGTGCACGGGGCCGGGGCTAGTGCTGGTGCTGGTGCTGGTGCTGGTGCTGGTCATCGTGGTGGTTCCGCCTCGGTGCTGTGATGGCGGGCTGGGCGCCCGACGGGTGGGAGCGGGAAGTGCTGCTCAGCCTGCGCACGCGTGCAGCGGGGCTCCGGGTGGCACCGGCCGGCCACACCACGTCCACGGGGACGCCGCGGGCGCGGGCGTAGGCCACCAGGTGCGCCGTGGCGTCCCGGCCGTTGGACGGCGAACCGTCCCACACGGCCAGCAGCCGGCTGCTGCCTGCGATCATCCGTTCGTCCGCACCGACACACGCATCGCGGTCGGCGGGGTCGAACGCCAGCAGGCGGGCCTGGCCGGCGAGTATCAGCAGCTCCCCCGCCGCAGCCCGGTCACGCACCGGCAGCACGGCGGGCACCGCCCCCTCCGCCGGGAGCAGGACGACCAGCTGCCGGCCGGCAGCACGTACCGCGCGCCCGAACGCCACCGGCAGTCCGGCACCCGCGCGCACCAGCCCCGTCGCGCTCGCCGCCAGGTGGCCCAGCCGGGACCGGACCTCCGATTCCACCAGCTCCAGAGCCTCCCGGGTCAGATCGGCATGGCCCACTGCCGCGATCATCCGTCTTCCCTCTTCCCGCCCATGCGGCGCCCTCCGCTTGATCGTGCACTGGTGGGACCGCCCGCCGTCGCCGACGGGCGGACCCAGAAGACGAGTGAACACATCCCGTTCACTTCGTGACAGGGGCCGAACGGCCCCTCGCAGTGCGTGATCGGTCCATCGCCGCCCTTCTCCTTTCGCGCCTTTCCTCTCGGTACGTCCCGCGTCACCGGTCATCGAGACGGGCGGCGACGAAGTCCGTCAGGTCAGCGAGACGGTTGGTGTAGCCCCATTCGTTGTCGTACCACCCGAAGATCTTGACGAGGTCGCCGTGCGCCTGGGTCAGCGGGCCGTCGATGATGCAGGAAGCCGGATCGCCGACGATGTCGCGCGAGACGATCGGTGCGTCATTGACGCGCAGGATGCCCTTGAGCGGCCCCTGGGCGGCTTCCCGGAAGGCGGCGTTGACCTGCTCCGCCGTGACCGGGCGGTCCAGCACGAGGCTCAGATCGGTCAGGGAACCGTCCTCGACCGGTACGCGCACCGCGATGCCGTCCAGTGCGCCGGCGAGTTCGGGGAGCACGAGCCCGACGGCGCGGGCGGCGCCCGTGCTGGTCGGGATGATGTTCGCGGCGGCGGTGCGGGCCCGGCGGAGGTCCGCGTGCGGGCCGTCCAGAACGACCTGGTCATTGGTGTAGCCGTGGATCGTGGTCATGAGGCCCTTGACGATCCCGAACCGCTCGCTGAGCACCTTCACCATCGGCGCCACGCAGTTGGTGGTGCAGGAGGCGTTGGAGATGATGTGGTCGGCCTCCGGATCGTACGTGTCCTCGTTGACCCCCATGACGATGGTGGCGTCGACTCCCTTGCCGGGCACGGACAGCAGCACCTTGCGCGCCCCGGCGTTCAGGTGCGCGCCGGCGGCCTCCCTAGTGCGAAAGCGCCCGGTGGACTCGATGACCACGTCGATGCCCAGTGCGTCCCACCGCAGAGCGGCGGGGTCACGTTCGGAGGTGACCGCGATGCGGTGTCCGTCGACCGTGATCGAGTGGGCGTCGTGCTCGACGGTGCGGCGCAGCCGTCCGTACGTGGAGTCGTATTCCAGGAGGTGCGCCAGCGTCCCCGGGGAGGTGAGGTCGTTGATCGCCACCACCTCCATCGGCGCGCCGCTGCCGTCTTCCCCGCGCTCCATCACGCAGCGCAGGTAGTTGCGCCCGATGCGGCCGAAGCCGTTGATTGCGATGCGTACGGTCATGTCCGTCGCCCTCCCCGATGGGTCCAGTGGTGCGTGTCCCGAACAGCCTCGGACCGGCGCTCACTCGCGGACAGGGTCCGACAGGGACGCAGCCGCGGGCCGTTCGACCCTGATCACCGCCGTCGATCCGGGGCCGTCCGGGCCGCGGCGGCCCCGGTTCCTCCGGTTCTCGTCACAGGTGCCCACGGCCAATGTCCCTGCCGCGAGAGCGCGGAGCCACGGGGACGAACGGCCGTACCGCGCCGCCAACAGTCCCTCGCTGCACGGTAGTTCGTGGCCGCTCGCGGGGGAGAGGGATCACGTTCTCAGGACCGAAGGGCCCTCGGGAGCCGATCGAACAGCCCCTGAAGCCCCGGTGTCCGGGTACGGGTGGCCCCGGAGCCGGGGCCGGATGGCACTGCCCCGGGGAGGCGGGCCACAGCGAGGCTGGAAGCGACCAAGGAGGAGCACATGAGCCGACTCAAGACCCGTCCGATCATCGAAGTCCTGGTGAGCAACCGGGGGCCGGTGCCGGAGGGCGCATCCGAGTACGCCCAGGAGAAGGTGCTCGCGGCGATCGCACACCTGGGGGCGCCGGTCCTGGCCGTTCGGGCCCAGCTCACCCAGGCGGCCAACCCGTCGGCGAGCCGCCCCGCCACTGCTCAGGCCATGGTGGACGTGAACGGGCGCCCCGTACGCGCTCACGCTGCCGCGGACACGATGTTCGAGGCGGTCGATCTCCTACAGGACCGGCTGGCCGCACGCCTGGCCCGTACCCGGCAGCACGGCGGGCAGGACCACCGCATCGGTGGGGGCGGTGCCGGCGGCGCGGAGGCGTCCAGGGCGAGCCGCAGTGACGCGCCCCGCCCCGACCGGTACCAGCCGCCGATCGAGGAACGTCGCATCGTGCGCCACAAGTCGTTCAGTCTGGGGCGGCAGACGCCCGAGGACGCCGTCATCGACCTGGAGTCCATGAACTACGACTTCTGGCTGTTCACCGACATGACGTCGGGAGCGGACAGCATCGTCTACCGCGACGCCCGCACCGGCGGGCACCGCGTGGCCTCGGCCGACGGCGACAACCCGACGTACGAAGCCGGCCCCCTGTTGAGCGTGAGCCCGGCTCGTGCACCCGAGTGCAGCATCGACGAGGCCGTCGGGCGCATGCGTATCACCGGGCTCGCGTTCGTCTTCTTCGTCGACTCTGCCACCGGTCGGGGATGCGTGCTCTACCACAGGTACGACGGCCACTACGGGCTGATCACTCCCGCCCGGTAGAGCACCCTGCGGTGCGCAGCCGCCCCGCACACGGCCGTCCCGGCCACAGGGGGAGCCGAGTGACCGCGCTCGGCTCCCCCGGCAGCGGCCCCCGGCCCGGTCCCGGCCCCCTACCCGGCCCCACAACTCCTAGGAGGACCACCATGACACGTCCCGTCATCACCGCGGTGGACGGCTCGGCCGCCTCGTTCGCCGCCGCCGAATGGGCCGCGCGCGAAGCTCGCATGCGCGGCCTGCCGCTCCACGTTCTGGACGTCTCGCAGACCGCGCCCCCGCCCCGTCCCGCCGCCCCGCCGGAGGCCGCAGGCGCCACTGCGCGCGGAACCACGCTCACGGAGCAGCGGGTCGAGAGCCCGCTGCGCGAGTCGATCGACCGGCTGCGGGAGCAGCAGGCCGACCTGGCCATCAGCACGGAGCCGGTCGGCAGTCGGCGCATGGGCGAACTGCTGTCGGCAGCGCGGACGGCCGAGGTCCTGGTCCTCGCTTCCCCGACGCCGGGCGCCTCGCAGACGGCGGACGCGGAGACCGGTTTCCTCTCGGCATCGGTCACCACGGCCGTCCTCGCGCACGCGGAACGGCCGGTGGTCGTCGTGCGGCCCGACCAGAAGGCCGAGGACGCGTGGCTGCCCGTACCCGGCGACGGACCCCGCCTGTTCGAGGAGTACCGCGACGTGGTGCTGGGGCTCGACCTGTCGCGACCCTGCGACATGCTGATCGAGTACGCCTTCGCAGCCGCCGCCGCACGGGGAGCCGCCCTGCGGATCGTCCACGGGCGGAGTCAGCAGCCCGTCATCGGGTCCGGCGCCGCAGAGGTCGACCCGAGCCACAGCGCCCCGCCGCCCGAGTCCGCGTCGCACGTGCTCCACGACGTACTGCAGCCGTGGCGACGCGAATTCCCCGGAATCGAGGTGAAGCTGGAGTGCGTCGTGGGCCATGCTGAGGACCACCTCGTCGATGCCTCGGAGGACGCCTCCTTGCTGGTCCTCGGACGCCGCGTGCGCCGCTCCGCGATCGGCCCTTACCTCGGGCCCGTTACCCGCGCGGTGCTGCGTCGCGCCAGCGCTCCCGTAGCGGTCCTCCCCCACGACTGACCGCGCCACCGGCGCATCGCCTACGCAGGGTCCTCGGCCCGGAAACACCGTCACGGTGTTTCCGGGCCAGCTCCGTTCCGCTTCCGGCCCGCCGTGCCGGGGTACGCGTCAGTGGCCGGCGGCCGAAGGGGTTCGGTCGCCGGCCACGGGTACAGCCGTCCCACGCGCCACACGTCGGTGACCGCTGGGGTCGGGGCGATCGGGTTCACCCGGCCGGCCTCAGACGAGCAGCCCCGGCCGGCGAGGGCAGCCCCCGCGGAGGGGGCTGCCCGGACCGCGTGTCACAGCTTGCGCAGCCAGTCTTCGGTCACGCCGTGCACGGTCTGCGCGACCGGCTCCAGATGCGAGTCGTCCAGGCGGTAGGTCAGTTCGTCGACGACCGCGACCACACCGTCGATCCGGCTCGTCAGGTTCAGCGCGACAGGCTTCTCACTGGCGCGTTCCAGCTCGCCCCTCAAGGTGACCACGCCGTCGTGCACGCTGACCGCGATGGTCTGGGGCACGAGCCACAGGGCGCCCACGACCACCTCGTCCGTCACCTCGCGGCGTATGTCCTCGTCCCGGCGCAGGAAGACCTGAAGCAGGTCGCGGCGCGTGACGATGCCGACGAGGCGGTCCTGGTCATCGACGACGGGCAGCCGCTCGATGCGGTTCTTCGCCATGGTGCGGGCTGCGGCTGCGATCGACTCGTCGGCGTGCACGGTGACGGCCGGCGCGGACATCAGCAGACCGGCGGTGCGGGCGCGCGCCTTGGCAGCGGTGCGGCGTCCGGTTCTGGTCAGCCGTGACAGCGCAGGGTGGTGTTGCCGAGCGCCCGGCTCCGGGGCGTCCGCCTGCCGAAACACGAGGTCGGTCTCCGAGATGACTCCGATGACCTTCTCGTC
The DNA here is from genome assembly GCF_040612395.1 of Streptomyces sp. NPDC006430. NCBI lineage: Bacteria > Bacillati > Actinomycetota > Actinomycetes > Kitasatosporales > Streptomycetaceae > Streptomyces > Streptomyces sp. NPDC006430. The sequence goes on along the minus strand of NZ_JBEXQA010000014.1, from coordinate 29,562 downwards.
CTCGTCGACGACTGGCAGCCCGCTGACGTCGTGTTCGGCGAGCAGCCTCGCGATCTCCTTGAACCCGGTGCCGTAGCCGGCCGTAACGACGTCCTTCTCCATCAGGGCACCGACCTTCGTGTGCTTCATTCTCGTTCTCCTTCTCCGTCAAGTGGGGCGGACGACGCACTCGGTGCAGCCGGCACAGGGCGGTCATGGCTGATGCTGTGACCAGCGTCCCGCTCGGGCACCGCGGCTCCCAGAGGCCAACTGGGCAGTGAAGAGGGCCGTCCGGCCTCGGTCGCGGTCCGACCGTGCCGACGGCGGACCGGCCCGGCCCCGCCCTCATGGCTGTCGCCCCTCCGTCAAGGGCGAAGGGGTGGGGGTGGCCGAGGGGGTGGCGTCGCCTCCTCCCCGCTCGCAGGGCCGTGGACCGGGCGACGGTGGCGAGGGGGCTCAGGGGGCTCAGGGGGCTCAGGGGGCTCAGGGGGCTCAGGGGGCTCAGGCGCCGGTGTAGCGCAGGAGCACGGCGACGCCGTCTTCCAGAGGCAGCTCGTCGTGGGGTACGGCGATCAGCTCGGCGTGGGTGCCGACGGCCGCCCGGATCAGGGCTGCGCCGGCCGTAGGCTCCTCCCAGTAGTAGTGCAGGCCGAAAGCGCTCAAGTCCTCGCCGGACAGCGCGAGATGGGTGGGTGCTGTGCCGACCCACAGGTGTCGGGTGAGCTGCACCGGCTGATTGAGGATCAGGGCCTGGGCCTGGCTGCGCTGGAGCGCTGCCACCGCTGCGGGAAGTCCTTCGACGTACTCCCGGTGCCGGGCACGCTGGCCGAGGTAGGCGTCGAGCTGGTGCTTGTCGTGTTCGGACAGCCGGCCGTCGAGCAGGATGCCGAGTTCCTCCTCCAGAAGGGCCCGGCCCGGCTCCGATCGCCGATGGTGGGCGTCCTTGAGTTTGACGAAGCTGCCGTGCAGCCTGCTCGGGGCCGGGCGCACAAGGCTGTTGACGGCCCACGGATCACCGGCCAGCACGACCAACTCGTTACCGTCGACGTCCATGCCGTCCACCAGCTCCGCCAGGAGCCGTTCGGCCTCCTCGGGCCAGCCCTCCACCGGTATCCGGCGGTGCGAGCCCTCGGTGGGGGCGACCCGGCTCATCGGCCATCTGCCCGTCTCGTGGTCGATCTCCAGCTCCTGCTCGCCGCCGGCCCCCGGGACGTGCGTGCGGTGGATCACGACCGCCGCGTACGGGATGTCCGGTGCGTGCTGGAGGGCAAGTGCCAGGGTATCGGGCAGCATCCCGTACAGGGCGCTGTCGTGAGCGGGAGGCTCGGGCAGGCACTCGGCCAGGAGGAGGCTCCCGTGGGCGGCGTAGATCGCCTGGCCGTGCCGCCCGGCCACCTCGCGGTCGGCGCCTACCGCGTCCGCGATCGCTGCGACGGTGGGCTCGTCGGCGTCGTGCGCGAGCAGGCTCTTGCGCAGGTTGCGCCAACGCATGTCGATGGCCCGGTCCGGGTCGTCGACGTCGCGGGAAGTGTCGAGGCATACGGAGGCGACCGGGCCGGGATGCGCGTAGAGGGGAAGGGAGAAATGCAGCTTCACGGTTTCCTCCCGCAGCGGCAGGGCAACCCACCGGCCGCCCTCAGCTGACCGGTTCCGGAGCCGGTACGGGCCCGGGCAGTGGGCCGGGTTGCGGATGCGGATCGGGTCCGGGGCCCGGTGCCGGGGTAGGACTGGGAGGTACGGGATCGTTCGGAGGGATACCCATGGATTCCCCCTGTCGTCGGGGCGGGCCGCGGCTACCGGGGTGGACGCGGTGGCGGTTCAGGCGTCGGCTCCGGTCCGGGGACGGGCCTGGGGACCGGCCTCGGTGTGTGAGGGTCGGCCGGGGAGGGGCGCGTGGGAGGTACGGGGCCCGACTCCGACGGGAGCGGATGGGTCGGCGGCCCGGTCTTGGCGTGCCCGCCCGCGTTCTCCGTGTGCATGTATGCGTTCGTCATGGCGCGTCCCGTGATCGCAACGGCTACACCTCTCTCCCTTCCCCTGCCCGCTCTCATGCGGCCGAATCTCCGCTGACCCCCGCGCCTGGGGTCGGCCCGGCCGACCCCCGAGCACCAGTGGGAGGGCTCCCGGGATCACACCAGCCGGTCCCCGCAGGACACGGGTGGAGTCGCGACCCTGGTCCGCTTGATCTCGACCGGCGTCCGGTGGTGCCACCAAGCAGCGCACAGCGCGGCCTCCGCAACGAGGTGCGGGGGGTCTTGGCCCGTCATCCTCGGACACGATGTCGGTGAGGGCGGGTGCCCGGAGGGTCGAGCCCCGCGTGCGGACCCGCACATGACAGGACCCGGCCGGGGTGGTGGTGACTACGGGCCCGGCCGGGTCCTGCGTGCGTGGGCGTCAACGATCAGAGCGGGGTCAGGGCTCCTCGTCGCGCTTCTCGTCCTGCTCGCGCCGCATCTCGGCCTGGCGCCGCCTGAGCTCTTCCGGGGTCTTGCCCCGGCCGGTCTCGGGGTGAACGGGGTCCTGGCCCGGACGGCGCATATGCTCCTGCTCCTCGCGGCCCTTACCCGACTCCTGCCCCTGGTTCTTCTTACCGCCCATGACGGCGACTCCTCACATAACGCGTGGGTGGGACTCCCGCCTCACCCTGCCACGCATTGTTACGGTACGCACCATTTGCGTCACCGCGAGAGTTGGCCGGGCCGAGCCGGCCGGCCGGCTGCGGTACCTCCGACTGCGGTGCCGACCGTTCAGCGGTCGTCGCTCTCGGAGTCAGGGCGGCGGCTCTGGGGAGGGTGGGGGCGTGTCTGCTCTTCACGTCCGATGCCGGGGCGCTGCCGCTTGGCGGAGTGCCCTTCGAGGCCACGTCCGTCAGCGTCTCGCCGGTCGCTCTTCACCGCCCGGTCCGCTTCCCGCCGGGCCTCCTCGTCACCACTCTCGCCCACGGCCTGCGACGGCGTGGTCCGCGGATGACGGCCCGGCTTCCCGTGCTCGCTCATGGTTCACTCCCTCGATCGTCCTGGCCCCCTCGCCTTCGCCTACCCCGCCCGACCGGACCCAGACACGGCCGGGGCCGCCCCGTCGCACCGCGCCCGTGCCCCGGCGCGTGCGTACCCGCGTCCTTTTCGGGGAGGCGCCCAAGGAACGGTGACAGGCCACGCGCAGAGAGGCACGAGCCATGAGTGAGGAAGAAATCTGGGGCCACCGGCAGGACACGGGGTACCGCGGTGGCCTCGACCTCGTCGGCTACAAGGTCGAGGCCACCGACGGCAGCATCGGAAAGATCGACAAGCACTCCGACGAGGTCGGCGCGTCCCACCTCGTCGTCGACACCGGTGTCTGGATCTTCGGCAAGCACGTTCTGCTACCGGCCGGCACCATCACGCGCATCGACACGACCGAGCAGAGGGTCTACGTCAACCGGAGCAAGGAGCAGATCAAGAGCGCCCCCGAGTTCGACGAGGCCAAGTACGGCGGCGAGCCCAACTATCTGGAGCAGTTCGCCCGGTACTACGGCCAGCCCCACATGTGAGAGCCGGTACGCCCGGGACGCGGGCCGCCGCGACCCGCAGTCGCCCGCGCGGGTGCCCGCCTGGACGTCCCGGACGGTGCGGCGTCCCGGCCGACCGGCACCGAGCACTTCCCCCGGCCTGGTTTGCCGGCGGGCGAAGGGGTAGGCGCGCGATGCGGCTGGATACGAACCTGCGGGAAAGGGGTTGCGTGATGCCGACGGCGGAGGATGACGACCGCTTCACGGTCGAAGTACGACCCGTCGAGGGGGCGATAGTCCTGGCGTTGGCCGGGGAGCTCGACCACGACACCGCCGAGCCGTTGCGGGCGGCCCTCGCATCTGCCCGGGCAGACGGCGGGCAGCGGTTGCTCGTCGATTTCAGCAGGCTGGAGTTCTGCGATTCCACGGGATTGAACGTGCTGTTGCACAACCGGCTGGCCGTCCACGAATCCGGTGGCAGTCTCGAACTGATCGGCCTCCGCCAACCGGTAAAACACATGTTCCACATCACTGGCGCGGACGGGCTGTTTCCGCTCCACGCCGATGTGGAGGCGGCGCTGGCAGGTCACCGGCGCGCGTAGGGAAGGGTACCGATGAATGAACGTCGGTCACCGCAGCAGACACGGCAACTGGTGCTGCACGGCACCACGGATGCCGTCCGCCGCTGCCGTGACTTCACCCGCCGGGCCCTCACCGAGTGGCAGTGGCCGCCGGGGGCCGGGGGCGAAAGGGGCCGCGCGGACGACAGTGCTGCTGACGCCCTGCTCATGGTGTCCGAAGTAGTGGCGAACGCCTGCCTGCACGCGGGCGGGCCGACGTCGCTGCTGCTGCGCTGCACCGCCGAACGACTGCGCATCGAGGTCACGGACGGGAGTCCGGTAGCGCCGGTCGTCAGGTTCCCGTCCACCCCGGCCAGGCCCGGGGGCCGCGGGCTTCTCATCGTGGAGCAACTGGCCCGGGAGTGGGGCTCGGAGCCGTCGGACGGCGGGAAGTGTGTGTGGGTGGAGGTCGACGCAGCGCCGGCCCTCCGGCAGGGTGGTGGGACGCTTTCCCAGTAGCCGGACAGGTATGGCGCCGATCTCCGTGGGCGTTGAGGGTGTTGAGGGCGTCAACGGATTCTACGGTTCGCCTGCTGCTGCGGCCCGATGGTCGGCCTCGGCGTCCGGAACGTGGATGTCCAGGACGCAGATGTCGTCGCGGTTGCCCGTACGCAGCGCAGCAAGCGTCCGGGCGAGGGTTTCGCCGCGGCCCTGTCGGAGGAGTCGCAGGGTGGTTGCGGCAAGCCGGTCGAGTCCGACCTCGATGTCCTCGCCCGGTTCCTCCACGAGTCCGTCGGTGTAGAGCAGCAGGTGGTCGCCGGGCACCAGGTCGATGGCCTCCTGTCCGTAGGAGGAGTCGAAGGTGGCGCCGAGCAGGCTGCCCTGCGGCTGTGCGAGGAAGTCCGCCTGCTCGCCCCGGATCAGCAGAGGGGGCAGGTGGCCGGCCCGCACCCAGGTCAGGCGCCGCTCCAGGGGCTGGTAGCGGGCCATGACCATGGTGGCGGTGGCGGACGGACCCGAAGCGGTGTGGAGCAGAAGGGTGTTGAGCCGGTTCAGGACTTCGGGTAGGGGAGAGCCGGTGACCGTCATGCCCTTCGCGGTGAACCGCAGCTGGGCCATGGCGCCAACGGCGGCCAGGCCGTGGCCGGCCACGTCTCCGACGACGAACAGGGCGCTTCCGTCGGGGAGTTCGATGGCGCTGTACCAGTCACCCCCGACGTTGACCCCGCTGTCGGCGGGGACGTAGGCGACGTCGATGCACAGGCCGGCCAGCTCCAGGGACTGCTCGGGGATCGGCAGCAGGGTGTCCTGGAGACGGGCAGCGAGCGCCCGTTCGGCCTGGAGCATGCCCCGTTGGAGGAGGACGGCGCGCTCGCTCTCGCGCAACGCGAGCTCGGTGCCGCGTTGCGCGGTGATGTCCTGGAAGAAGCCGTGCACCTCGACCGGAGTGCCGTCGGCGTCCGTCTGTGCCTCGGCGACGAACCGCAGGTGCCGTACGCCGTGCGCGGTGGTGATCCGGAAGGGCTGGTCGATGTTCTCCCCCTCGCTCACGAGCCGCTGGACGGCCGCAGCCAGTTTCGGAAGGTCGTCGGGGTGGAGGTGCCGTGGCAGTTCCTCCAGTGTCATCGGCCCCTCCCGGGGGTCGCGGTGGAACATGGCGTAGACCTGCTCGGACCAGGTGATGGTGTCCGTCGCCAGGTTCCAGGCCACCCAGCCGAGGTTGCCCAGCCGCTGCATGTCGGCCAGCCGCCGCACCTCGCGCTCGCTCCTGTCGTCGCGGACCCAGGCCACGACCAGGCGGTCCCCCAACCTGGACGCTCTGACCGAGTAGACGGACCGACGGGGGACGCCGGCGACCACTTCCTCGTAGGTGAAGGGCTCACCCTCGTACGTCGTTCCCGTGGCCAGCGCCTCCAGGTAGCCGTCCCACAGCGGGCTGCCCACGACGGTCGGGTAGGTCTCCAGGATCCGGCGGCCCACGAGCTCCTTGCCGCGCCGCCCGGCCACATCCACGGACTCGGGCGCCGCGGCGTCGATGCGGTAGTCCTCCACCTCGCCCGCCTCCGAGCGCAGCGGGGTGAGCAGGATCGCAGGTCCGGCTAGCGCGTCCAGGATCCGCTGGACGGACGTCACGTCGGCGCCGCCGCGGGCCTCCTCGGCGTCGCGGGACCGTTCCGGCGTTCCCAGCGGGCCTGCGCACAGCCGGGCCGCCCGGCGCAGCAGCGCCCGGGTCTCGGCCGCGAAGGGGCCCGGCTGTGCGCGCAGGAACCCGATGGCGGTCCTGGGGGGCCCGTCGCCGGGTACGGGAAGCCAGGCGCGCGAGGGCCATCGGTTCAGCGGCGCCCCGATCAGCAGGTAGCGCCGGGCGTCCTCCTCCGGGTCCTCCAGCCACAGGGTGCGGCGTCCGGCGATCGCCTCGTGGGCGGCGACGCCGCTGAGCGGGGGGATGTGGCGCCATTGCTCGGCCAGGGTCTCGTCGATGCCGGCGCGGCCCGTCAGCTCCAGGCTTCCGGCGGAGGTCAGGGTGTAGATCATCACCGCATCCACACCGGCCGCCCCGCCGAGCACGGCCCGGAGCAGCTCCGCGATGTCGTCGCCGCCGTGGGCCGTCGCCAGGCCGGCGGCGAGACGGGCGAGGAGACCACGCCGTGCGGCGTCGCCGTCGCGGCGACCGGCGTGGCGACCGGTGTGGCGAGGGCGGAAAGCCGCGTCGGCCGGCTCGGCAGGCCCACCGGTGGACGCAGGGCCGGGTGGCGAGAGCTGGGCGGTCCCGGGCGGCGGGCGCGAGCTTACTCGCCCCAGAGTGACCCAGCACTCCTCCAGGAGGGTGTGGCCCCACTCGCCGGCTCGGTCGAGGAGCATCTCGTACGCCGCGTCGGCGGAGACGCCCGCCTGGGCCATCAGTACGCCCTTGGCCCGCTCGACGACGGCCGTGGTCGCGGCAACGCCTTCCAGGTCCGCGACTTCCGATCGCAGTCTGGCCACCACCTTGGCGAGCGCCAGCACCTCGGGTGCGGCGCCGTCACCCGCAGGCGCGGCATCGCCCTTCATCCCTTGAGCATGGCACGCCCGCCCGCCACGTGCGCCCACGCGCGGCCCCGCCTCGCGGCTCGGACGCTCGGGGCGATGACCCCCCGCGGGCATCCGGTACGCATGGATACCCATAGGGGTATTTGACAGCGGAGCAACGGTCTCTTACCTTCGATGGAGTAATACCCCTGGGGGTATCAAAGGTGAGGGGCGCACGGCCCACAAGGTGGGCACGGAGATGTTCGACCACCCCCAGGAGGCCGCCGACCGGCTCACCGCCATCAGGGCGCACGCGCAATCTGTCGCCCGAGGTACCCCCGGGACGGTCCCGCACGCGTCGTCCCGACGACCACGGGACCGACCCCCCGGACCCGCCCGACGCCCCACCCGCACCAACCCATCCGCCCCACCCGCACCACCCGCCCCGGCCACACCCGGAGCGAGCTCCCCTTACCCACTTCTATACCCCCATGGGTATAGAACCGTGACTCATGACGGAGGCTCTTCGTGTTCTTCGCCCAGTACTACCTCGACTGCCTCTCCCAGGCGTCGTACATGATCGCCGACGAGACCACCGGACAGGCCGTCGTCGTCGACCCCCGCCGAGACGTATCCGAATACCTCGCGGACGCCGAGGCCCACGGGTTCACCGTCGTCGGTGTCATCAACACCCACTTCCACGCCGATTTCCTCGCCGGACATCTGGAGATGGCAGCACGCACCGGAGCCTGGATCGGCTACGGCCGACGCGCGGAGACGGAATACCCCATCCGCAAGCTCGCCGAGGGCGAACGCATCAGTCTCGGTGACGTCACCCTCCAGATCATGGAGACGCCGGGCCACACCCCGGAGTCGATCAGCGTCCTCGTCCACGCACATGCCGACGACACCGTCCCGCACGGCGTGCTGACCGGTGACGCCCTGTTCATCGGCGATGTCGGCCGTCCTGACCTCCTGGCCTCGATCGGCGTGACCGCCGAGGAGCTGGGCTCCCTGCTGTACGACAGCGTGCAGAACAAGCTGATGGGCCTTCCCAACGAGGTCCGGGTCTTCCCCGCCCACGGCGCCGGCTCGGCCTGCGGCAAGAACCTGTCCACCGAGAAGCAGTCCACCATCGGGGAGCAGCGCGCCACCAACTACGCCTGCGCACCCATGAGCGAGGCCGAGTTCGTCGCCCTGGTCACCGCCGGCCAGGCGGCAGCACCGGGCTACTTCGCCTACGACGCCGACCTCAACCGCAAAGACCACGACCTGTACGACCCGGCAGCCGCCCCGCGCCCGCTGTCCGCAGAGGAGTTCACGGCGCTGCGCGCGGACGGTGCAGTGGTGGTCGACGCCCGCGGCCCCCAGGAGTTCGGCACCGGGCACCTGCGCGGAGCCGTCAATGTCCCGGCCGACGGCCGGTTCGCCGAACAGGCGGGCACGGTGCTCAGCCCCCAGAAGGAGCTGCTCGTGATCGCGCCGGAAAACCGCGAGGAGGAGGTCGTCACGCGGCTCGCCCGGATCGGCTTCGACCGGGTGGCCGGCTACCTCCGCAGCCCCGAGGACGCCCTGACCGCCATGGCCGACGAGGTCACCCCGGCCAGCCGCCTGACCGCCGCGCAGCTGCGCACCGCTCTGGACGGCGAACAGCCGCCGGTCGTCATCGACGTGCGCAACTGTGGCGAACGCGGCACGAACGGGTTCATCGAGGGCGCACTGCACATCTCCCTCGGTGAGCTGCCCCGCCGCCTCGACGAGATCCCCACCGACCGGCCCCTGGTCCTGCACTGCGCGGGCGGCCACCGGTCCTCCATCGCCGCCAGCCTCCTGCGCCAACACGGCTTCGCCGACGTCTCCGACGTCCTCGGCGGATACGCTGCCTGGGCGCTGCTGCACGCGCCGGTTGCCGCCTGACCCACCAGAGATCCGAAACCGGCGGCCGTCAGAGCCCGCACCCGCGCGGCCGCCGGGGCTCGACCAGGCCACTCATACCCCACCCCGTATCTTGAACCCTACGGAGATTCCATGACCACCAACTCCTCCCGCACCGCCGGCCTCACTCCTTCCGCCCTCCAGGAACTGATCAAGCACGGAAACGGCCCGCGTCTGCTGGACGTGCGCACCCCGGGCGAGTTCCGCACCCTCCACATCCCCGGCGCCTACAACGTCCCCCTGGCCACCCTCCGCGAACACCGCGTCGAACTGCTCAACCACCTGGACGAGGACGTCGTCCTCGTATGCCGCTCCGGCGCCCGCGCCACCCAGGCCGAGCAGGCACTCGCCGAGGCCGGCCTGCCGAACCTGCGCGTCCTGGACGGCGGCATGATGGCGTGGGAAGCGGCCGGGGCGCCCGTCAACCACGGCGAGGCCCGCTGGGACATGGAACGCCAGGTCCGCCTCGTAGCCGGCGCGATCGTCCTGGTCACTGGACTGGCGGCGCTCCTGGTTCCGGGCCTCCACCTGATCGGAACCGCCGTCGGCGCGGGCCTGACGTACTCGGCGCTCAGCAACACCTGCACCATGGGCGTGCTGCTGTCCAAGCTCCCCTACAACCGCGGCCCCCGCAGCGACATCCGCACCGTCATCGCCTCCCTGCGGGACCACACGTGATCACGATCGCCGTCGTACGGACGTCGTCACCCAGCTCGCCGCCGTCTCCCGGGCTCTGGACCGGGCCGGCTTCAAGATCGTCGCCAGCGGAATGCGCCAGTGCCTCGCCGAAAGCGAGGTAGGCGCCCCGCCCATGAGCGAACAGGAACTGGAGAGGCTCTTCCTCACCCTCGCCTGACGCGCGAGCGGCCTCGTGCCGGCACCGGTCCGACGCCGGATTCCTGCCGCGCCACGAACCTTACGTCGGCCCGTCGGCCGAGCGGTGCCCCCCGTCTTCGCACCGGTCGACGAGGATGATCGCCACGTCGTCCGCCAGGCGGCTCTGCGTGTGGCGGAGCAATGCCTGGCGCATGCCCTCCAGGAACGCCTGCCGGCTGTGGTCGCGCATGGTCACCATGGCCTCGGGCAGATCGAAGAAGACGTTGTCCCGGTCGCGGGCCTCGATGACGCCGTCGGTGCACAACAACAGCCGGTCCCCCGGTGCGAACGGATAGCGGTCCGCCTGCCCGGGAGGACCGCTGACGAATTCCTCCAGGCCGAGCGGCGGCAGGGGGACGGTGGGCGTCAAGAACCGGACGGTGCCGTTGCGCAGCAGCAGCGGCGGCGGATGGCCCCGATTGACCACCTCGACGTGAGGGCTGTCGGGGACCTGGACCACGAGCGCGGTGACGAATCCCTCCAGAAGGTCGTCGTCACCGCCGGTCACGCCCGCACCCGTTCCTGCGTTCGCGACGACGGCGTCCCGCCGCAGCGCCGCTCCGCAGTGGTTGATCACCTCCACCAGATCGTCCTCGTAGTGCACGGCCTCCCGGAACGCGCCCAGCACGACTGCGGCGGCCCGTACGGCGGGCAGTCCCTTGCCCCGGACGTCCCCGACGATCATCCGGACCCCGTACCGGGTCTGGACCGCGTCGTACAGATCGCCCCCGATCTGCGCGCCCGTCTCGGCCGCCAGGTACATGCTGGCCGCTCGTACGGGCCCCAGCCGGTCCGGCACCGGCCGCAGCAGGACCTCCTGGGCGGCTGCGGCGATCCGGCGAATCTGGTTGAGCTCGTTCTCCTGGCGCGTGCGCGCGGCGCGGCTGGTCATGAAGCTCGCCATCGCCACCAGGAACAGGGCGAGGAAGTTCGTGTACACCTGCTGGGTGCCCCAGGCGCTGTTGTAGGTGGCGGTGGTCACGCTGACCCCGACGGCCACCCCCGCCGCTGCGAGCGTGCCCTTGGGCCCCATCGTCACCGCTGCCAGAGCGGGTGTCGCAACCAGCAGGGGGCCGGTGTAGATGAAGTGCGCGGGTGTGAGCTCGATGAGGAGCACCAAGAGGGCGATCGCGAAGGGCACGCACTCCGCGAGGGCGAAAAGGACCTGGTGGTGGCCGCCGGCTCCCGGTCCCGGGGGCGAGCGCAAGGGCGCTCTCATGAATACAGCCTGCCTCCCCCGCACCCATGGCCGCCACTCCGGTTCACCGCAACCGCTCCGCGCGAGCTCCCCACGGACAACGGCTACGGCTACGCCCACCTGCGCAGATGCCGGCCGGCCCGCGGCGCCGCCCGGTTTCTGCCACGCCGAAGTGCAGCCCTGGCGAGGGGCAGCGCTGTGTACGGCGTCATGCCTGCTGGCCGACCGGTGCGTCCAGACACCCGGCCGCCGTCTCCCAGGCGCGCGTGACCGCTCGACGGGCCTGCGCCGTCGCCACCGTCAGGTCGTCGGCCAGATGCCTGCGGGCGCCCACATGGACGTGCAGCCGGGGACGGCGCAACGGTGCGGTGAGTAGTCCCGCGACATGCTTGGAACGGGACCCCGAGACGAGGTGCCGGGCCCCTGCCTGCCCGAGCGGAATGACAGGGGCACCGGTTGCGCGCACGAGCCGGGCCAAGCCGCTACGGAACGGTCCGGGAGCCGCTTCCGAGGCATCCTTCCGGTGCGGGAGGCGGCCTTCGCCGTAGATGAGGACGAGGCGGCCGTCCTCAAGAGCCGCCGCGGCGTCATCCAGAGCAGCAGACGCACGCTCGGTACCGCGGTGCACGGCGATGTGCCCCCCGCGGTCCAGCGCACGACCCAGGACCGGTATCCGCCACAGACCGGCGGTTGCCATCACCGCCGGTCGCACTCCCAGGCGGTGGAGGGCGGCCAGCACCACCGCCGGATCGGCCAGGGAGGTGTGGTTCGCGACGATGACGCTGCCCGGAGCGAAGTGCGCGCCGGGGTCGGCCGTGACCGTCAGCCTGCCGAAGGCCGGCACGAGGGTGGTGGCGGTACGACTGAGCATGTGCAGGTCCTTCGGATCCGGCCGAGTTCGGATCTTTGATTCTGGTCCGGCGGTCGCCCGGGCGCCTGAGTAGCCGTGCTCAGGTGCCACCCGTTCCGGCACCTGTTCGGTGAACCGAACGCTCCGCGGTGGCAGCGCTCGGTATCAGCGCACCGTCGTGGGGTGCGGGCACTCCGGCAGTGCAGGACCCGCCCCTGACACCCCCTTTCCGCATTGAACACCCGGATCGTCCTGGCCGTCGTATCCTCACGGCCGGGCAGTGCGGACGAGCTCGCCCGTGTTGCGTCCGACCGCCGGGTCGCGCCGGTGGGACGACGACGGCTCCTACCCTGGTTACGCGGCCCCGCAGGGCGCCTGCCAGATCCCGAACCCGCTGTGGGAACCCGGCCGGTGGCTACGTGCCGGCAGCCGGGACGGCCACCAGGCCGCCCTCGCCCGGGCCGTAGACCTGGCCGCCGCCCGCCCAGAAGGCTGCCGGTGCCAGGAGGTCTCCGCTGTCACCGAAGTGGTACGTCCAGCGGGCCGCTCCGTCCTTCTCCGACAGGGCCCACACCTGGCCCTTCGACCAGACGTAGACCTGCCCGTCGGCGCACTGGAGCGCGGTCGTGCCGAACGCGGGCAGCGTCAGCGAGCCGGCCCAGCGCGTCGTACCGGTCCTGGCTTCGAGGGCGTAGACGTAGAGCAGGTTCTGGCCGCCCAACTGGGCGGCGTAGACCGTCGCGCCGTCCGCGCTCGCTACGACGGCCTGGACGGGCCGGGGGTCGGGGGTGCGCCAGACGACCTGGCCGTTGGCGGGATCGATCGCATAGAGCCGGTCGTTGAGGTAGAGCAGGAGACCACCGGCCGAGCAGTGCGGGCCGTCCGCCCAGGTGACGCGCACGCTGGCGGTGGAGGTAACCGCGTTGCCGCCGCCGGGAGCGGGCTGCTCCCACACGGCCTTGCCGCCGTTCTCGACGTCCAGACCCGAGAGTTTGGGGGCGCTGCGGTCCGGGTTGACCGTCGCGCGGATCACCCGGTTGCCGGTGGACGGGACCATCAGCTGTGCCTGGCCCACGGAGGGGTCGTCGAAGGTCTGCTCCCAGCGGATGCGGCCGGACGCCGGTTCGACGGCCCAGACGAAGGACTTCGCGGAGAACGAGGTGGGGTCGAGCGGGTTCGTGCCGCCGCGGGCGTAGAACAGACCGGTGACGTAGACCAGGCCGCCCAACGTGCCGGGCGCCCAGGCCATCGCGATCTGGGTCTGCGGCTTGGTGGTGGTCCAGGCGACCGTTCCGGTCGCCAAGTCGACGGCCTTCACGCCTCGGCTGGCGATGCCGGCCTGGTCGATGGCGAACAGGGTGCCGTCTCCGACGACGACGCAGGCCCCGCCGATGCCGAACGTGGAACGGTTCGAGTTGCTGGCCAGCGGGCCCCATCGGGGACGGCCGGTCCGGTCGAAGGCCCAGAGGTTGTTGGTGCCGACGGCCACGACGGTCTCGCCGGCGGCTCCGCCGACCACCTGGAGCAGCGGGGCGGTGACCGGGGCCGTCCAGCGGGAAGTCGCGACCGTGGCGGTGTCGAGCAGGCGCGAGCGGTCGGTGAGGTCCGGGCCGGGTGTCCCGGGCGCGCCCCGGTCCCGTACCAGCCATGCGGTGACCGCCCCTCCTGCACCCAATGCCACGGCCCCGCCGGCGGCCCAGAGCAACACCGTGCGGCGGCTCCGGTCGGGGGCGGGCGGGGTGTCGTGGGGTGCCCCGTGGGGGCCGAGGGGCGGGGTGGCCGGCCGGGCGGCGTATGCCTCCGTCTCAGCCGTGCTGCCCGGGGTGGACCCCGGGCCCCGGGCGTCGGCGTACGCCATGGCTGCCGCGTCCGTCTGCTTCGGCCCCGGACGCGGGCCGGACCGGGCGTAGGCCGTCGGGAGGTCGGGTTCGACGGACGTACGGCCGTCCCGCGCCCCGACGACGGCGCCGGCGTCCAGAACCGCGCCGGCCGCCGGATCCGCCTCGGCCGCCGGGGTGGTCGGGCCGCCCATGACTGCGGCGGCCTCTTCGATCGCCGTGATCAGGCGGGGCGGGAGCCAGGCCCCCGCCCTGTGCGGCGCGGCTCCCCGTTCGACGAAGGTGACGACCTGGCGGGGTGTTGGACGGTCCGCCGGGGACTTGGACAGGCAGGCCGCGACCAGCAGGCGCAGGTCCTCCGGTACGGCGGACAGGTCCGGCTCGGCGTGGACGACCCTGTGCAGGATCTCCTGTCCACGGTCCCGGTCCCGCTCCTGGTCCTCGCCCCTCCCCCGTCCGGGAGAACCGACGCCGAACACCGCCTCGCCGCTCGCCGCGAAGGCCAGCGTCGCGCCCAGCGAAAAGACGTCGCTCGCCGGGGTCAGCGGCAGCCCCTGCGCCTGCTCCGGTGACATGTACGCCGGCGTGCCGACGATCGTCCCGGCAGCCGTGAGCGCCGTACCCTCCGCCGCCCGGGCGATGCCGAAGTCGATGACGTGCGGCCCGTCCAGCGCCAACAGCACATTTCCCGGGGTCAGGTCACGGTGCATCAGCCCCGCTGCGTGGATGTTGACCAGCGCCTCCGCGATTCCCGCCGTCAGCGCACGCAATGCCTCGCCCGGCAGCGGGCCTCCCTCGGTCACGGCCCGGTGCAGCGAGATCCCCGGTACGAAAGCCGTCGCCATCCATGGCACCGGAGCGTCTGGATCCGCGCCGACGACAGGTGCGGTGAACGCTCCCGCCACCGCCCGCGCCGCCTCCACTTCGCCCCGGAACCGCGCCCGGAAGGCGGGGTCGTCCGCCAGGTCCGCCCGTACGAGCTTGACCGCGACCGTCCGCCCGCCCGCCGACCTGCCGAGGTAGACGGAGCCCATGCCGCCCGTGCCCAGCCGCCCCGACAGGGTGTACGGGCCGATCCGAGCCGGATCGGACGGATCCAGCGGCTCCATGACCATCGCTCAGGCTCCGTTCGCGTGGAGGGCGGCAACCGTACTGGCGCCGGTGTCGGAGATGCAGACCCGGCCGTCGCCGGCGGTCCAGGCCAGCTCCGCCGGGTTCCTGCCCTTCATGCCGGTGAACTTCCAGCGGGGCTTGCCGTTCGAGGCGTCGAACGCCCAGATCACGCTGTCGGGGCCCATCCGGTAGACGTTCCCGTCGGCGTGCAGGAGGCGGGCGCCGGTGTCAGCGGTGTCCTTGGGTTCGGGCGGGAGCGGGGCGCGCCAGGTCGGCTTGCCGGTGGCGGGGTCCACTGCAGCCAGCGAGGCCCCGCCGTCCCGATCCTTCAGCAGCGCGTACAGCGCGGTGCCGTCCCGGTCGGTCGCAAGGCCCTCGCCCCGCTGGGACGAAGGAACGGCGCCGGGCACCGTCCACGCCTTGGCCCCTGTCGTCTGGTCGAACGCGGCCATGGTGGAACCGGAGTCGGCGACCACGAGGTAGCGTCCGGCCGCGGTCATCGCGCCGGTGGCCACGTCTTGCGTCCAGACGACCTCGCCCCGGCCGTCGAACGCCTTGATACGGCTAAGGTCGGAGATCACCGTACGGTCTCCGGTGCGCGGCACCGCCGAGAAGACGACCGTGGTGTCCGCCTGCTGGAACCACGCGGTCCGGTGCGAGGCCAGGTCGATGTTCCACACGCCGAAGCCGGCGGTGCGGGAATCGCCCACGGTGATGACCGACGCCCGGCCGCCCGAGATACCGCAGATCTTGTACGTGCCGAGGGTGCCGGCCCGGTCGAGGGAGGTCTTCCAGCGGAACGTCCCGTCGGTCAGGGAGATCGCGGCGAGGGCCGCTCCCCCCGTCCCGCCGGGGCCGGCGGGGCCGCCGAACGACTGCCCGACGGTGTACAGGGTGTCGCCGTCGGCCATGACGACGGTCCTCGGCATGGGCGCCATGGCGAAGGTCAGTCCATTCTGGGGACCGTTCAGTGTCCACTTCGTCTGGCCCTTGTCGTCGATCCCCTGGATCTGTTCGAGGCTGACGCACACCACCAGGCCACCGATCGAGAGTACGTCGGGGCAGGTGGCGGGCAGGTTCACCTTCCAGGCCAGCAGAGCCTCCGGGGCGCTGTCCGCCGATGGCCGGTCGACGGCGACCGCCCCCTTGGCGGCCCCGCCCCCGGACTTGCCCTGGCCGCTGGTGTCGCCGGCCGTGCCGTCGCCGAGGGTGAGTGCGGCGCCCACCGCGCCGGCCGCGCCGAGCGCCCCGGCGGTCAGGCCGAGGATCAGCTTGCGGCGGCTCGGGCCGGAGCGGGGCTGGTGGTCCGGGGCCCGGGGAAGGAGCCGCCGGGTCGGCGACGGTGCGGGCAGTGCCGTCAGTACCGCCCTTACGGCGACCACATCGGCCGCGACCGGGTCCGGGAGCCAGCCGCCCGACGGGGCGGGGCGGTCGGCCCGTTCGACGTACTCGACCACCTGGTGCGGGGTCGGCCTGGCGGCGGGATCCTGCTCCAGGCAGGCCTGGAGCAGCGGGCGCAGGCCGGCCGGGACGGCACCGAGATCGGGCGGGGTGTGCACGATGCGGAACATCACGGCGGCGGGTGCGCCCTCGCCGAACAGGTTCTGGCCGCTGGCGGCGAACACGACCGTCGAGGCCAGTGAGAACAGGTCGCTCGCGGGGGTGAGGGGGCGGCCCAACGCCTGCTCGGGGGACATGTACGGGGCCGATCCGATGGCCGCGCCGGTGGCGGTGAGGGCCGTTCCGTCGGCTGCACGGGAGATCCCGAAGTCGATGACGTGCGGCCCGTCCAGGGCGAGCATCACGTTGGCCGGTTTCAGGTCACGGTGGATCAGGCCGGCACCGTGCACCTCGGTCAGGGCCTCGGCCAGCCCGGCGGTCAGCGTCCACAGGGAGTCCTCGGGTAACGGGCCGCGGCGGGTGACCGCCTGGTGGAGCGACACTCCGACCACGAACGCCGTTGCCATCCAGGGCACGTCGGCGTCCGGGTCGGCGTCCACGACCGGAGCGGTGAAGGCCCCCGACACCCTGCGGGCCGCCGTGACCTCGTGCCGAAACCGCTCCCGGAACGCCGGATCTTCGGCCAGGTCCGGTCGTACGACCTTCACGGCGACCGTACGACCACCCGCGGACCGTCCGAGGTACACCGCTCCCATGCCTCCGGATCCGAGTCGTCCAACGAGTACGAAGGGCCCGACCTGCCGGGCGTCCCCGTCACGGAGCTCCTGCATCCGTCTCCCCCTCCCCCCGGACCCCACGGGCCAGGGCAATAGCCAAGAACAACGTCCCATGAAGGGGCGGGACTTGGCTCATCCGGTCATGGCACCTGACCGAGGCGGCATGATGCTACTCCGGGGGCCACGGGTCCGGGCCGGGCGCGGGACATCGACCGACCCGGACGGGCGACCACCCCACCGTCCACAGGTCCCGGGCCTGCCGATCCACTACGTTGAGGGGGCCGATGACCATGTTCTTGCCCGCCCTCCACCTCGATCGCCGGCGGCCCATCGAGGGATACGGCGATGCTGACACGGCCGGGTTCCTCGATCCGGGAGTACCCGGCCACGGCCGCTCCCTGAGGCAGCCAACGGGGATCGCGGCCGCGTTCACGTTGCCGGTGGCGGCGCCCTTCACCGCTCGTGTCACCCTGATCTCCGCGTCAAGAACACATCCATGGCGCGTCAAGATCGGGGGAAGTGCGTGACGGACCGGGAAGCGCCGGAGAACCATCTGGCGGGGTACGCCGAAAGTTTGGGCGAGGCCTGCGCCACGGGACGCCGGCTGACCCGCGCCGAACTCGATGCCCGCCGTGCCGGGGGAGAACAGGCGGCCGAGGCCGGACTCGGCCTGCGCGGGATGATCCGGGAGCATCTGGCCGCGTCGCAGAGCGTCCTCGCGACAGCGCCGGCGAAGGCCGCGGGTTCCCTCCTGGCGGCGGTCGAGCAGGCGGTGGATGCCTTCGTGGAGGGGTACGAGCGTGCTCAGCACCAGGCAGTCCGTCAGGAGGAGGCCGCGCGGCGAGAGTTCATCGACGACCTGCTCTACGGGCGCAGTGATCTGGGCCGGCTGGCGGAGCGGGCAGAGCGGTTCGGGCTGCGGTTGTCCCAGGCCCATGCGGTGGCCGTGGCCAGTGGCCCGGAGCCGTACGGGGACGGCTACCCGGTGGCGCGCGGGATCGAGGCGGCGGTTCTGGCCCGGTTCGCGGGTCGGCAGATCCTGCTGACCACGAAGGACGGGCGCCTGATCTGTGTGGCCCCCGGGGACCAGCCGGACGTCCTGGCGTTCTTCGCGAAGCAGGCGTACGCGGCCACCGACGGGGGCAGGGTGGCCATAGGCCGCTCACACCCCGGCGCCGGCGGAGTGGTGCACTCGTACGAGGAGGCGCTCAACGCACTTGATCTGGCGCAGCGGATGGGCCTGGACGGGCCGGTGTTGCACGCCGCGGACCTGTTGGTCTATCCCGTCCTGACGCGGGACCGACAGGCGATGGCCGATCTGGTGGAAAGTGTGCTGGGCCCGCTCCGCAAAGGGCGTGGAGGTGCCCAGTCCTTCATCGACACCCTCACGGCGTACTTCGACAGCGGCTGCGTGGCGACCGAGGCCGCGCGTCGGCTGTCGCTGAGCGTGCGGGCGCTGACCTACCGGCTGGAGCGGATCCACGGCCTTACCGGCTCCGACCCGGCCGACCCGGTCAACCGCTACACGCTGCAAACGGCAGTGATCGGGGCCCGCCTGCTGGGCTGGCCCGGAACCGAGGCGTGAAGCGCGCCCCACCACACGGCCATGGAGCCCGCTTTTCGCCATCGGCCGCGCGGTCCGCGAACACCGCCACAGGCCTTCCGCTCCTGCCGACATCGGTGATCGGCGCCCGTCCCTGGGCTAGTGTGCGGGCGCTGAGCGAACAGCCACGCCCGTCCTCGACCTCGTGGGCAGGAACGCCCGGAGCTTCCGCCCGTCGTTTTCGATCACCGAACGGGGTCCCGGAGGAGCCGCCCCCGCGGGAAACGCCGAAGGCAGCGTGTGCCAGGGAAGGGAAAGACCGAGTGAGCTGGTTGATCAACGCCGTGGGCTCCGTCCTGGTGCTCTTCGTTCTGAGGGACGTCTTCCACACGCTGTGGCACCCCACGCGTCACGGGGGGCTGAGCCGGATGATCATGTCGTGCTTCTGGCAGCTGTCAGGCTCGCTGACGGCTCGACGCCGAGCCTCCGGGCTGGCAGGTCCCCTCGCCATGGTGGCCGTGGTCGGCGTCTGGGCGCTGACCGTGGTGGTGGGCTGGGCGCTGATCTACTGGCCGCACATGCCCGAAGCGTTCACGTACACCGCCGAACTACGGCCTGCCGATCATGCGGGATTCATCGACGCGCTCTACGTCTCCCTGGTCCACGTCTCCACACTCGGCCTCGGCGACATCGCGCCCACCGAAGGCTGGCTGCGGGTGCTCGCCCCGATGGAGGCCCTCGTCGGCTTCGTCCTCCTGACCGCGACGGTGTCGTGGACGCTCGGCATCTACCCGGCACTGGCCCGGCGCCGCGCCATGGCACTGCGACTCTCGCACCTGTCTCGCACGCACCCCACGACGGAACAGATCGACACGGACGCCGGAGCGGCCGTCCTCGACGGCCTCGCGGACGGCATCTCCGTGATCTCGGTCGACTTCATGCAGTACGCCGAGTCGTACTACTTCTACGACGGAGACGACCGCACGTCCCTGGCCCGCCACCTCACGTACGCCGACAACCTGGCCGACCAGGCGGCAGGAGCCCGCCATCCGGACGTCCGGCTCTCGGCCGCCGTGCTCCGCGCCGCGCTGGAGGACCTCGCCGTCATCCTCGACCAACGCTTCCTCCACACCCGGGGCACGCCACGGCGGGTGTTCGAGGCCTTCGCACACGACCACGGACGCCACGCGGGCCCCTGACGGGAATCGCCCCCGGCGGGGACCGGCACCCCCTGCGGAACGCCGAGCGAACGGCGGTTGTTCGAGCGGGCTGGCCTGGTGACGGCGCTCCTGCTGCTGCGCCGGTCCATCACCTGTGCGGAGGACCGGGTCCGCGGCGAGCCGGTCGCGGACCTGCTGGCTCCGGAGGTGCCCGGCCGGGTCCGCGACACCGGCAGCCACACCCTCCGGGCCCGCTCGCCCGGTCCCTCGCCGCCGAGCTCGGCCAGGTCCTCGGCACCCCCGTCACCGCGGGTTCCGCCGGGCCCGCCGCCGGGCCGGAGGATCTCCCCGGCGCGTACGCCGAGGCATTGCGCTGCGTCGAGGCCCTGCACGCCCTCGGCCACACCGGCCACGGGGCGGGCCTCTGCCCGACCTCGGGTTCCTCGGGGCGCGTGGCGGGGTCCCGGCCCGGCGTCACGCCCCCTCAGGCGGTGTCGCCTCAGGCGGTGTCGCCGTAGGCGTGTCGCCGTGGGCCGCCCATCGTCCGAGGGCGAACCCCTGTCCCTTGCGCTGGACTTCCATCGCGCCGGCACCGCCGAAGTGGGCGGGTACGACCAGCTCCTTCTCGTCTGCGGCCCGTTCGAGGATCCGGCGGCGGCTGCGGACGGCTTGCTCCGGATCCAGGCAGAAGCAGCTGTTGCAGGAGGGGGCCAGGATCTGTACCGGGCTGTGCAGCAGATCGCCGACGAAGACCGCCCGGTCGCTGCCGGAGGCGAGCCGCAGCACGCAGGACCCGGGTGTGTGGCCGGGCGCGGATTCAAGGGTGAGGTGCTCGTCGATGCGGTGGGCGCCGTCCCAGAGCACCATCTGCCCGGCGCGGAGGACGGGCGCGATGCTGTCCTCGTAGATCAGCCGGTCGTCCTCCCGAAGGCCGTTGCCGTAGGCGTTGCCCGGCCCGAAGTGGTGTTCGTCCGCGGCCGGGACGAGGTATTGGGCACGGGGGAAGGCGGGCCTCCAACCCTCGTCCGACGCAACGGTGTTCCACCCGACGTGGTCGCCGTGGAGGTGGGTGTTGACGACGATGTCGACGTCCTCCGGCCGGATGCCGGCCCGTGCCAGCACGCCGAGGAAATCGCCCTGCCGGTGGTGGAACTGCGGTGATCCGGGACGCTCCCGCCCGTTGCCCACGCCGGTGTCGACCAGGATCGTCTTGCCCGCACTGCGCAGCACCCAGGTCTGCAGTGCGACGACCGCCAAGTCGGCATCGGGCTCCCAGTGGTCCGGTGACAGCCAGTCCTCATTGTCCTTCCACACCTCGGCCGCGACCCCCGGCACGAGGTCTCGCGCGGGCACGAACGGCCCCCGCCACTCGATGACCCGGGTGACTTCGACCTCACCCAGCACGATGCCCTGCCTTTTCTCGGTCTTCATGCCCTCGACTCTAGGGAGGCCTGGTGAGCCTCTCAATGTCTGCTCGGCTCAGCTGAATACGCAGCCGTCTCACCTCTGAAGCCGAGGGATACCCTGACCCGATGGATGTGGTGAGCGACGCCGTAGCGGCGGTACGGATCGGGCAGCCTTCCTCCAACCGGGTCAGGGCGAGCGGAAGGTGGTGTGCGCGCTTCGCCCCGTACGACGGAGCGGGTTTCCACGTGGTGTTGGAGGGCACCTGCTGGCTGCTGCCCGACGGCGGCGATCCGGTCTCGCTCGCCGCCGGCGATGCGGTGCTCCTGCCGCACGGCACGGGGCACGTGATCGCCGACTCCCCCGCCGACGCGGCGGCCCTGGCGCGGGCGGTGCCCTTCGAGTTGTTGCCCGACGGCGTCCGGTCGGAGAGGGCGGCGGGCGGGTCCACGGCCGCCTCCGGCAGCGTGGAGATGCTGTGCGGCAAGTACCGGCTCGACCGCAGTCGCGCCCACCCGCTCATGCTGGAGCTGCCGAAGGTGGTCCACCTGCCGAACCGCGTCGGCTCGCACCTCGAACTCCGTTCGGCCATCGCTCTGTTGGGGGGCGAGCTGAGCGAACAGCGGCCGGGCTCCTGCATGGCGGTGCCCAGCCTGCTCGACCTCCTGCTCCTCTACATGATCCGCTCCTGGATGGCCGAGGGCGCGGGCGGAGCCTGGTCGGCCGTGCTCGGCGACCCGGTGGCGGCCGCCGCGCTGCGTGCGCTGCACTCGGACCCGGCCGCGCCGTGGACCAATGACCGGCTGGCGGCCGAAGCGGGCGTCTCCCGCCCCACTTTGGCGCGCCGGTTCACCGCCCTCGTCGGCCGCCCCCCGATGGCCTACCTCACCTGGTGGCGGCTGACCTACGCCGCCACCTTGCTCCGCGACACCCCGGACTCCCTGGCCACTATCGCGCGCCGGGTCGGGTACGGCACGCCCTACGCCCTGTCGCACGCCTTCAGCAGGGAGTTCGGGACCACCCCGGGCCGCTATCGAGCCGGGGTGGCCGCCGCCCCCGAGGCGGCCCGGCGCCCGTGAACGGCGAAGGCGCATCGCCACCGCCGCTCACGGATCGACGGGGCCGGCTCAGCGGGTCGGGCACTTCTTCCAGGCGAAGTGGTACACGGTGTTGATGCTGCCGTCCGTGGAGTCGACGGTCATGTAGCTGGTCTTCGTCTTGTCGGAGGTTCCGACGTCTGCGCGCAGTTCTGTGTTGATGTTGAAGTTGCGCTGTTCCCCGCAGGGTGCGTAGACCAGGGCCTCGATGCCGGTGGTGTCGGTGACCTGCCAGTTGTCGTCGAGCGCACCGTGGAACAGGTGGGTGCGGTTGGCCGTCTGGCTCATGCCCTGGAAGTAGTAGCTGGCCTTCTGGGTGCCGATCGCTCCTTCCTCCAGTTTTCCGTAGCCCCGGTAGTCGACGTGCGACACCGCGTAGGTGAAGCCCTGTGGGACGTGCACGAGGAGGGAGAGGAGGCAGTTCTTGCGGCCTTCGGTGGCGGTGCTGTCCCCGCCGGCCGCGGCGAGGTACTCGCTGTAGGTGACGGTGAAGGCCGAGTTGTCGGGAGCGACGGCGACGGTGGCGCTGCCGGGGCGGCAGCCCGAGCCGTTGACCGTGGCGACGTCGACGGTCACCCTCTCGAGCGGCGCGGCGGCCGTGGCCGCGGCCCCGGCCGAAGGGGAGAGCGTGACGAGGCTTCCGGTCACGGCGACGGCGGTCAGTGTGGTGCGAAGTGACTTGATCACGTCGTCATGGATAGCCGCCGGGGGTGGCGGCCGGTCGTCACGGGGTGCGCCGCCTCACTCGACCGGGCGGTTCGATTCACCGAAGAATCGATTCACCATTGGCGACCGGACCGCCGAACGGCCCAAGCGACCCCGCATCCTCCCTCTCCAGCCGCGTTATTCCGCGGCATTTGCGGCATTTCTTCTACCATGGGGCGCAGGTTCAAGGAGGAGGGCTCATGGCCGGTCCGCTCGTACGACGGTCCGCCGTGCTGTCCGCATGCGTGGCCGTGGCCACCGCACTGGGTTCCCTGACCACCCCGGCCCCGCCCGCCTCGGCCGCCCCGGGGCACGAGGTCCCGGCCGGACACCACCGCGCGGACGGCGGCGCCCACCCGGTCGAGGCGAACCCCGACGAGGTCGCCGTACTCGGCGAGGAGCACGCCCGCGCGCACGCACAGCGGCGGCTCGCCCTCACCGGCCCCAAGGACTACCCGCAGTCGAAGCGCACTGCCGGCCTGGCCTCCCTCACCGCATCCCAGCGACAGGTCAACGCCGGATTCGCCGCAGCGCAGTTCGGCCGGTTCACGGAGTTCTTCCCGTCCCCCGACTTCGGCGTCCACACCGCCCTGCTGCCCACCGGCAGGGTGCTGCTCTTCTCCTTCGAGCGCGTGGAGGTCAATCCCACCAAGGAGACCGGGCCCACCGACAGGATCGGGCGGACGAACGCGGGTCGCGCGTTCCTGTGGGATCCGGCCAAGGGCACCGGACCGCGGGCCTTCAAGAAGGTGGAGCCCCCGACCGTACTGATGCCGGACGGCACCTACGCCCCGCGCCCGGCCCCCTTCTTCTGTGCGGGGCACGCCTTCCTGCCCAACGGAATGGTCGGGGTGTTCGGCGGCAACACCGGCGGCAAGGGCGGCAGCGGCGCCAAGCTGTCCTTCGTCTTCGACCCCTGGACCGAGACCTGGTTCCGCAACCAGGACATGTCCGTCGGCCGCTGGTACCCCACGGTGGTGACCGGGGCGGACGGTCGGCAGATCATCATGTCCGGTCAGTCCGAGCGGGGTACGGGTACGCCCACCCCGGTCGTGGAGCGTTTCCCCGCGCTGCGGCATCCCGTGCCCTGGCGGCCGTACGACATCCCGGTCGGCCTGCCCTCGGAGCGGCTGCGGGTGAACGCGCCGTTCCGCAACGACTATCCGCACCTGTTCTCACTGCGGGACGGGATGGTCTACGGCCTGGGCCGGGACGCCGACCAGCAGTGGGTGTTCGACCCGGTCAAGGAGACCCGTACCGACCTGCCCAGGCGCCCGGCCGACTTCCGGGGCTACGGCTCGGCCGTCCCGCTGCCGGCCGGCCTCCGCGGCCCCGACTCCGTGCTGGTGCTCGGCGGCGACCCGCACGACCCGAACACCTACCGACTGTCCGGCGGCCGGTGGACCACCGAAGAGCCACGGGCGTTCGGCCGCACCCAGGACGACACGCTGATCCTGCCGGACGGCAGTCTGCTGACGGTCAACGGCGCCCTGGACACCCGGGACTACGGGCACGGGCCGTTCAATCCGCAGGCCGACCTGACGTACCGGCAGATCGAGCTGCGCGACGCCCACGGCCATTGGAAGCTCGGCCCGGCCCAGCGGCTGCCCCGCGGCTACCACTCCAACGCACTGGTGCTGCCGGACGGCCGGATGATGGTCACCGGCGATGAGCTCCAGCAGATCGCCAACGACCCCGACATCCGGGACGCGACGGACGGCAGCATCGAGCTCTACGAGCCCGCGTACCTGCACCGGGGCGGCCACCGGCCGACCCTCGACCGGGCCCCGCGCGGCGAACTGCGCTACGGAGCGGCCTTCGAGGTGCACAGTTCCACGGCGGGCGAGATCACCCGGGCCGTCCTCCTGGCGCCGACCACCGTCACCCATGCCGTGAACACCAGCCAGCGTCATCTCGACCTGTCGATCACGGGTGTGCGCGGCACCGCGATCGGGCTCCGGACGCCGCCGAGTGCCGCTGACGCCCCACCCGGGTACTACATGCTGTTCCTGCTCGACGGGAGAGGGGTACCGAGCACGGCCGCATGGGTCAAGCTCGGCGCCCCCCGCTGACGCGCCGGTCCCCCACTTCGCCACTCGCGCCATTCGAGCCCGCTACAGCGGTGGACGGAACGGAGCGGCCGGGGCGCCCCCTTCGACCGTCTGACCGCCGACGGCAGTGCGCTGTTGCCGGTGACGGGGCCTCCCGTCGGGTACGACGTTCTTCTGGAAAACACACCCCCCTGCAGCGGTCCCGCGGCCTCTCCCTGATCCCGCAGGGCGTCATCCTCAGGCGGAGGAGAGGATTCCTCACCGCTCGTGACGAGAGCAATTCGGCAGGTAGTAATTAGGTGAATCCCTGACTGAATTGCCGTCAATAGGCCTCCACTCTATATCTCGATTTGATAACGACATCGACGGCAAGGCCTGGACCATTAGCGCCCTACGCGCGTAACTGGCCTTCATGCAAAGCGAGTTGACTGTTCATCAAATCAAAGCAGAAGGTAACAGCCTGATATCTCGGGGCCCATTCCCGTTTGTCCGAATTCTCCACCGCGCCGGTCTGGCAGGCTTCCGCGAACCCACTCCTCCGACCAAGGATTTGAGGTGCGCATGACTAGACATCGCAGGAAGCAGCGTGAACACCGGCGCAAGCCCCGCCGGTTGATACTCCTCACCGCCGCCATGGCCACGGGGGCCGTGCTCGCGGCTGGCCTCGCCTACTCCGGGCTCGGCGACGACGCGCAAGCGGGGACGACCGCACAGGCCGACGCGGCCGCGGACACCCTCGTACCGGCTGCCGCACCGGCCCGCGACGCGGAGCCGGCGCCCATCGTGGGCGAGCCCGCCAACGAGACCGCCAAGGGCATGGTCTTCGACGGACTCAAGGCCGCGCCGAAGGGCGACCGTTGCGTAGGCGTCTACCGTACGGAGGCCGGACTCTGCACCCACGGCCCCGACGCCCCGCCCAAGGACGTCGACATCAAGGCCGATGTCGCACCCGTCGTCAAGACCAAGGCTCCGGCAGCCGATCCGGCGAAGCCCGAGGCCGCAGAAGCGGGCGGCCGTGCCCAGGACGCGCCCGCCGCCGACGCCCAGTCCGCCAAGGCCGCCCCCTCCGCGGCGCCGGCGCCCGCCGCCTCCGGCGGCAGCCAGGCCGTCGCGGCCGGTCCGGCCGGCCAGACCGTGCAGTGCGACGGTGACGGCAGCACCGGCAACCGCGTCCAGGTCGTGTACGTCCACGGCCCCGACCGCGACCGCTACTCCGAGTACCTCGCCTCGTTCCGCAAGTGGGCGGCCGACGCCGACCTCATCTACTCGACGAGCGCCCAGGAGACCGGCGGCATCCGCCACATCCGCTACGTGACGGCCGCGGACTGCACGCCGACCGTGCTCAACATCGAGCTTCCGGCGTCCGCGCTCTCCGAGTTCAGCGCGACCAACAACGCGCTCGCCGGCAAGGGCCTCGACCGCCGCGACCGCAAGTACATGATCTTCTCGGACACCCAGGTCTACTGCGGCATCGGCACCTTCGCGGGCGACGAGCGGCCCGGCCAGAACAACCAGAGCAACTTCGGCCCCTCCTACGGCCGTACGGACTCCGGCTGCTGGGGCGGCCACACCGCGGCGCACGAACTCGGCCACAACCTCGGCGCGGTCAACAACAGCGCCCCCAACACCAGCCGCGGCGCCCACTGCACGGACGAGTGGGACGTCATGTGCTACTCGGACACCCCGTACTACCCGCAGATGCGCAACGTGTGCACCAACCAGGCCGCCGAGAACATCCTGGACTGCAACCACGACGACTACTTCCACACCAGTCCGAAGCCGGGTAGCTACCTCGCCACGCACTGGAACATCGCCGACAACCAGTTCCTGATGAAGGCCAACGGCGGCGGCGGTACGAACCCCGACCCGAACCCCAAGCCCACGCCGACGCCCACCCAGAAGCCCACCCCGACGCCGACCAAGTCCCCCACCGGCGGCCCGAAGGTGACGGCGGCCCAGATCCAGTCGAACTCCGTCGTGGTGAGCTGGCCGAAGGTCGACGGTGCCGCCTGGTACCAGGTCCTGCTGAACGGCAAGCACCTGACCTGGGTCCAGTCCCAGGCCCTGCGGATCTACAACCTCCAGCCCGGTACGGAGTACAAGGTCGCCGTCTCGGTCCGCGACGGCTCCGGCCGTGACACCGGACCCGGCAAGGCCACCTCCTTCCGTACGACCGGTGCGGGCGGCGGCACCACCACCCCCGGCACCCGCTACACGCTCGGCAACGGCAGCACGGGCATGGCCGCCGAGCTGTGGGGCGGCCGCAGCGCAGACGGCACGGTGCTCGTCGGAGCGCGGGCCAACGGCTACGCCCAGCAGCAGTGGCTCTTCGACGACGCGGGTGGCGGTCTCGTCCGCATCAAGTCCGCGGTCTCCGGCAAGTGCCTGCAGACGGGCGGCGCCCCGGCCGCGGGCATGTGGATCGCGCAGCAGCCGTGCGGGAACGGCGCCACGCAGAAGTGGAAGCTGTCCTCCCGCGGTGGCAGCGTGACGGTCACGGACCCGAGCGGCGGCTTCGCCCTGTCCGTGAGCAACCGCCCGTACTACGGGGACTGGCTGCTCGACCTCCAGCGCGCGGACGGCCGCGCGTCCCAGGTGTGGACGGTCCAGAAGGTCGGCTGACCCTCCCCCCGGCAGGCCTCCTGCCGGCTGACCCCCCGTCGGTGGACGGCCGCCCCGCGCGGCCGTCCACCGACGTCCCTCATTCCCCACACGGCAGCTCCCGCAGCCAGCCGCAGCTCATCGCATCCCACCGCACCAGGAGCACCCCAACGATGCGTACACGACACGCTTTCCCGGCCCTCACCGGACTCGGCTTCCTGTTCCTGTTCCTCGCTCAGGCACTGGCCGCGCCCACTGCCGCCCACGCCCACGGCGACACCGTCAAGGTCGTGGTCACCGGACAGCGGGAAGGCCATGTCACCACCGACATCACCTGGGAGAACGACGGGGACGCCATCGAAGAGGCGGTCGCCGCGACGGTGAACGCGACCAGCCCCGACGGTTCCCGCTCCATGGGTCCCTGGCGGCTGGTCCGCGACGCCCGCACGCGCACCGGCTGGAGCACGGCCGAGGTCCTTCCGCCGGGCTCCTGGAAGGTCACCGTCGACGTGGGATTCCCCTCCCTCGGGCACGGGGAGAAGGAGATCGCCGTACCGGTGGTCGACCCGGTGCCGTCCGCCGCAGCGTCCGGCGCACCTGCCCCGACCGTCCCGCCGGTGTCGCCCGTCGCATCGGCCCCCGCACCCTCGCAGACCCCGTCGCAGGCCGCGTCCCAGGTCCCGTCGCCCGCGGGTAGCCCGTCCGCGTCCCCGGCCGGCGAGGGCGAGGACAGCACCGTCTGGTGGACCACTGCGGGAGTGGCCGTGATCGCCCTGGCCGGCGCCGCCGCCGGCGTACTGCTGCGCCGCGCCCGGGCCCGCAGGCGCTGACGGAATCCGGGGCGGCACACGGGTGGCCGAACCCTTCGGTACGACCTGACAACCAAACGGGTCCGCGTTGACAGTGGAATTCGCCGTGCCGTTCATTCGGTGCATGGACATCACCACCACCGCCGTGCGCTCCACCATCCGCGTCGTCCGCCCCTTCCACACCTTCGAGGGCGAGGGCTTCCCGGTCCGCCGCCCCTTCCCGCAGCCGGAACTGCCCCTGGTCGACCCCTTCCTGATGGTCGACCAGGTCGGCCCGCACGAGCTCGGCCCGGGCGAGGCCAAGGGTGCACCGCCGCACCCCCACCGCGGCTTCGAGACCATCCAGTACGTCATCGAGGGTGCGATGGAGGACATCGACTCCGAGGGGCACGAGCGCGTCATGAACCCCGGCGAGGTCCAGTGGCTCACCGCCGGGTCGGGGCTCGTCCACCTCGCCCGCCCCACCCCCGGACTGCTCGCCGACGGCGGCCCGCAGCACCTGCTCCAGATCTGGGTGAACCTTCCGGCCCGGCTGAAGGCGACGCCGCCGCGCGTCCAGTACGGCTCCGCCCCGGGCGACATCCCCACGGTGGCGACCGAGGACGGCGGCGCCGAACTCACCGTGATCGCGGGCACCACCCACGGTGTGAGCGGCCCGTTCGACACCCACACCCCGGTGCTCGTCGTGCACGCCCGCCTCGTGGCCGGCGGTCGCGCGGAGTTCACCGTCCCCACCGGGCACAACGCCATGCTGTACGTCCTGTCCGGCACCGCCGCCACCCCGGACGCCCAGCTCCCCGACGGCCACCTCGCGATCCTGGGGCGGGACGCGGAGCGGTTCACGGTGCAGGCTCCCGAGGGAGCCGCCGAGGTCCTGGTCCTGGCCGGCGAGCCGATCGGCGAGCCCGTAGCCCGCAGCGGCCCGTTCGTCATGAACACGGCCGCCGAGATCCGTCAGGCGCAGCTGGACTACCAGCGCGGGCTGATGGGGCACATCAGCATCTGAGGCCTGAGCCGGGACCGTCGATCTCGGCTCCCGTCGCGGCCGGAGCTCCCCGGAGCGGGCCGTGACCGGTCCCTGCTGGCCGTGCCCGGCCCGGCCCCGGGCCGGCTGCTTCGGGGTCGGCCGGCGCACCGGGATTTCCGGGGCGG
This sequence comes from Streptomyces sp. NPDC006430, assembly GCF_040612395.1. NCBI lineage: Bacteria > Bacillati > Actinomycetota > Actinomycetes > Kitasatosporales > Streptomycetaceae > Streptomyces > Streptomyces sp. NPDC006430. Next base: position 18 of record NZ_JBEXQA010000014.1, on the reverse strand, counting down.
TACCTGGACCGGCCCCGG
>NZ_JBEXQA010000013.1:24186-193935 GCF_040612395.1 Streptomyces sp. NPDC006430 | reverse complement strand
TCGAACGGCTCGCACACATGGCCGTGCACCCACCAGGACCGAGAGGTCACAACCCTACCCGTGAGGGCTGCAGAAGGGATGGTCCTCTAATGAGCACGCAGCCGCAGCCGGGTCCGCAGCAGGTTCTCCAGCCGCAGCCGGGTTCACCGTCGCCGCGGGCCCTGGCAGCCGCCGACGCCCTGGGCGCACGACTGCGCGCCACCCGTACCGAACCCGCCACGAATCCCCAACTGGAGGCACTGGCCCTGGCCGTGACGGCCAACCAGCCGGTCCTACTCTGGGGTGAACCGGGCATCGGCAAATCTGCCGGCATGCAGCAGCTCGCCACCGCCCTCGGGGTCGAGCTGGAGACGGTCATCGCCAGCGTCCACGAGCCCTCCGACTTCGCCGGTCTCCCCATCGTCGGAGACGACCCCGCCACCACCGGCGTGCCCATGGCCCCGCCGGACTGGGCGGTACGCCTGGCCCGCACCGGCCACGGCCTGCTGTTCTTCGACGAGTTGTCCTCCGCCCCACCGGCCGTGCAGGCGGCGCTGCTGCGGGTGGTCCTGGAACGCCGGATCGGCAGTCTGGTGCTGCCGGAGTCGGTGCGGATCGTCGCCGCGGCCAACCCGCCGTCCAGCGCGGCGGACGGCTGGCACCTCAGCCCGCCGCTGGCCAACCGGTTCGTCCACCTCGACTGGACCCACAGTCCGCGCACCGTCGCCCGAGGCATGGCCGGCACCTGGCCTGAGGTGGCCCTCCCGGCCGTCGACCCCGCCAGGGTCCCCGGGGCCGTGGCCCGCGCCCGCGGCGTGATCTCCGGCTTCCTCACCGCCCGACCCGGCCTGGTGCACCACATGCCCAAGGAGGCCGAGGGCCGCGGCCGCGCCTGGCCCTCCCCGCGCACCTGGGAGATGGCACTGCGCCTGCTGGCGACCGGGTACGCGGCCGGCGCCGGCCGGGAGGCCCTGGCCGCCGCCCTCACCGGTGCGATCGGGGACGCGGCCGGCATCGAACTGCTCGCGTACGTGGAGCACCTCGACCTGCCCGACCCGGACCGGGTGCTCGCCGACCCGGACGCCTTCGCCCTGCCCGAACGCGGGGACCGGCAACTGGCCTTCCTCATCGCCGTGGTCGCGGCCGTCCAGGGCGAACTCACCCGCCCCCGTTGGGAGGCGGCCTGGGCGGTACTCGCCAAGGCCGTGGACGCCGGCGTACCGGACGTCGCCGCGCGGGCAGCCGCCGACCTGGCCGCGATGCGCGACCTGGACTGGCCAGTGCCCCCGGGGATCGATGCGTTCGTCGAACTGCTCCAGCTCTCCGGCGCCCTGCCCGGCAGCGGCTGACCGCGCGGTGACGGTGCCCATGGACGGTGTGCCCATGGACGGTGCGCCTGCCGACGGAGTGTTCGCGGCCGCCCGCCTGGACCGGGCGAAACTGCTGGCCGCCCGGTACAAGGCTGCCGAGGCCCGGCCGTACCTCGCGTCCGCCCTCTACGCCCTCACCGTGGTCCCCTCGGCGGGGGTCCGGACGATGGGCGTGGACCGTCACTGGCGCTGCTACGTCGCGCCGGCCTTCGTCGAGGCGACCCCGGTGGCGGAACTGGCCGGGGTCTGGATCCACGAGGTGGCCCACCTGTTGCGCGACCACCACGGACGGGCCGACCGGCTCTCGGCCGCAGACCAGCGCGACCCGGTGCGGATCAACATCGCCCAGGACTGCGAGATCAACGACGACCTCCTGGCCGACGGACTGGCGCTGCCCGAGGGGCGGATGGAGCCCCGGCTGTTCGGGCTGCCCACCGGTGGGATGTTCGAGACGTACCTGCCCGCGATCCCGGCCACCCCGCCGCACGCGCCGAACTGCGGCTCGGGCGCGCACGGCGCGCCGAGCCCGTGGGAGCTCGACGGGGGCGCGGGACCCACCCGGATCGGTCCGGTCGAGGCGGAGGCGCTGCGCCGGCAGACCGCCGAGGCCGTGCGCGCCCACCAGCGCGCCCGTGGCAAGGTCCCGGCCGGCTGGCAGCGCTGGGCGCAGGAGCTGCTGGAGCCCACCGTCGATTGGCGCCGCGCGCTGTCCGGGGCGGTGCGGGAGGCCGCGGCCTGGGCCGGCGGCGCGGTGGACTACACCTACCGCAGGCCCTCGCGCCGCACTCCGGCGCTCGGCGGCCGGGTGGTGCTGCCCAGTCTGCGCCGGCCGTTGCCGCGGGTCGCGATCGTCATCGACACCTCGGGGTCCATGGGCGAGGACGAGCTCGCCGCCGCGCTCGGCGAGGTCACGGGCGTCCTACGGGAGGTGGGGGTCCGGGGCAACCGGGTGGCCGTGCTGGCCTGCGACGCGGACGTGCACACCGTCGCCCGGGTGACCAGTACCGAGCAGGTGGCGTTGGCCGGGGGCGGCGGCACCGACATGCGCGTCGGCATCAACGCCGCGCTGGCGATGCCGGACCGGCCGAACATCGTCGTCGTCCTGACCGACGGATACACGCCGTGGCCGGACGAGACCCCGTCCTGCCGGCTGATCGCCGCCCTGATCGGGGCCGGTGCGCCGCAGCCGCCGGGCTGGGTGGAGACCGTACGCGTCGGGCCCGGAGGCTGAGACGCAGGGCCGCGGCCCAACTGGCCGGGAACATGCGCTTGTCCGGACCGGCAGGGTCGCTGCATGACAGCATGGCCGGGCAACACCCGGCAAGAGGAGGGGGACTTCGGTGAGCGCTTCGACGAGCGGAGTACGCAAGGGCCTGGCCAAGGTGGAGATCGCACTGCGGTGGGATCCGAGCCCCGCGGGCACGCCCGCGCACGACCTGGACATCATCGCCGCGGTCTACGGCGCCGCGGACCTCCACGGGGTGCCCGTCCACCTCGTGCACTTCGGCAGTCGTTCGCCCGACGGCACCATCACCTTGAACCGTGACAGCCACACCGGCCAGGGCTTCGGCTTCGACGAGGTGATGACCCTCGAACTGAATCGGATGGCGCCCGAGCTGGGGCGCGTGGTGGTGGGCGTGGTCATACAGGACACGGGGCCGCGCGACGGCCGTACGAAGACGTTCGCGGGGATAGGCGGTACCGGGCTGCGGATCCGGGAGGGCTACACCGAGCTCGCCGTGACCGATTTCGCGGGCATCCCGGCCGCCACCGCGGCCACGGTCGCGGAATTCACGCGCGACGCCTCGGGAGCCTGGTCGCTGGAGGCGGTCGTACGGGGCTTCGACGCCGATCCGGAGGAGTTCGTGCAGGTCATGGGAGTCCGAGAGCCCTGACCCGGGCTGCGGGCGCGGCCACGGCAGAGGGGTCCGGGAGGTGAGTGGACCCGGGGCGGCACGCGGGCTCGTGTCACGTGCCTGCGGCCGCACAGACCGGGCGGTGGTCACTCCCTTGAGTGAGTGACCACCGCCCCGTCCGGGTGGCGCGCTGCCGCCGTCCCCACGAGGCAGCGCGGGCGGGTCGCCGTCCGGTCATCGGTGACGGCGGCCCACCGGTTCAGGGGGCCGGGGCCCGGTCCGGGGCGTGGGAGGGCGCAGGGGCCAGGCCCAGTGCGGGCAGCAGGGCCGCGTCAACGAACCGGACCAGGTAGTCGGCGTCGGCGTACTTCCCCTCCAGTACCGGTCGGATCCGCAGTACGCCCATCAGCTGCGCCGGGAGGAACTCCACCGCCGGATGGTCCGCGGCGATCTCGCCCCGGGCCACGGCCCGCGCCACCATCGCGTCGAAAGCGGTCAACTCCGGCTCGACGAGCGCCTCGCGCAGTGCTGACTGGAGCTCCTCGTCGCTCAGTACGGCATGTCCGAGGGCCTGCGTGAGCCGCGTGTCCCGCCCCGAGGTGCCGGCCGCGATACGGGCCGCCTCGCGCAGGTCGCCGGCGAGCGTGCCGGTGTCCACGGCGACCAGCGTGCCCTGACGGTTCGCGCGCAGGGCCGCCGCGACCAGCTGCGGCTTGGTTTTCCACTGCCGGTAGAGGGTCGACTTCCCGCAGCAGGCCCGGGCGGCGACGCCCTCCATGGTCAGGGCCTCGTACCCGTGCTCGCGCAGCTGCTCCAGGACGGCGTCGTAGAACTCCTGCACCCGCTCCGGGGAGATCTTGGAGCGGCGCGCGGCGGGCGGCGTCAACGTCATGGTGGGCGGCTCTCCTCGGGGGCTCCGCGGGGTTGGTTCCGTCCGAAAAGTGTACGGGACGCAAGCGTATCGGTACTCCGGCGTATCGATACGCGAATGTATCGATACACTGGCGTGTCGATGTGTGCGCGGTCGGGACGAGCCGCCGCACACCGGCGCACCATCCGCGTGACCCTCCGCGTACGCGCACCCGGGGGGCGCGAGCACAGGAAGAGAGAGCGGGGGAATGAGCTCCCACACCACACCCGCCGGGCCTGCCGGAGGCCCGCGCCCCGGGCAGCGGCGCCTCGTGCGCGAGCTGCTGCTCGTCGCGGGCCTGTTCACCGTCTACAAGGGGGGCCGGATGCTCTCCACGGACCGCACCGACGAAGCCTTCCGCAACGCGACGCGGATCTGGCACCTGGAGCGCACTCTGCACCTGCCCGGCGAGGGCGCGGTCCAGCGGCTGCTCCTGCCCGGGGCCGGCAGCGGCAGCGGCGGTGCCGGTGCCGGGGACCTGCTCGTGCACACCGCGAACACGTACTACGCGGCCGTGCACTTCCCCGCGACCGTGCTGTTCCTGATCTGGCTGTACCTGCGCAGACCCGGCCACTACCTGTGGGCCCGGCGCGTACTGGCCGTCCTGACCGGTGCCGCCCTCGCGCTGCACCTCGCCTTCCCGCTCGCACCGCCCCGGATGCTCGACGCGGCACACCTGGTCGACACCGCGAAGGTCTACGGGCCCTCCGTCTACCGGGCCGCGCCCGCCGCCGACACCATGGCCAACCAGTTCGCCGCGATGCCCTCGCTGCACTTCGGATGGGCGCTGGTGCTGGCGCTCGGCGCGATCGCCGCCACGCGCTCCCGCTGGCGCGTGCTGTGGCTGCTGCACCCACTGCTGACGCTGCTCGTGGTCGTGGGCACCGCCAACCACTACTGGCTCGACGCCATCGTCGCCACCGTGCTGCTGGCCGGGGCCCTGCTGGTCGTCCCGGGCCCCCGGCTCCGTAGCGCCTCGCTGCCCGTCGTACGGCACCTGCCGCGCCCGCGGAACTCCGCCGGGGCGGCCGAGGTGACGGGGGCGGGGGCGGAACGCGGGGCCGTGGGGGCGGAACGCGGGGCCGCGGGGGTCGGCCGGTGAACGCCACCGCCCTCGCCGTCGCTCTCTGCCTCGCCTCCGCCGTGGCGTACGCGGCCGCCGCCGTGGCCCAGGAGCGGCTCGCCCGCGCCGCCGTCGCCCGCAGCGCCCGCGCCCTGCTCGGCAACGGCGCCTGGTGGTGGTCCGCCGGGCTCAACGCCGGCGCTGCACTCCTCCACGCAGCCGCCCTGCGGTACGGGCCGCTCACCCTGGTGCAGCCGCTCGGCGCCCTCACCCTCGTCGCGGCCGTTCCGCTGGGCGCGCGAAGGGCCGGCCGCCGGGTCGCGCCCACCGAATGGCGGGGCACCCTGGCCACCGTCGTCGGGCTGGGGCTCCTGCTGCTCCCGGCCTCCGGACCGGCCCCCGACGACACCCTGAGCCTGGCGGAGGCGCTCGCCGTGTCGGGGGCGACCGTCGCCGCGATCGTGCTGCTGACCGTACGCCGGGACGTGCGCTCGGGGCTGCGGCACGCCACGGCGTCCGGGCTGGCCTCCGCCGTGGCGTCCGCCCTGACCCAGACGGTGGCCGTGGCGGCCGGCCGCGGGGGAGCCCTGCTCAGCGTGCGGGTCATCGCCGTGGCCCTGCTCGTGGTGGTGTTCGCGGTCGGCGGGATGCTCCTGTCGCAGCGCGCCTACCGGGGCGGGCTCGGGGCGCCGCTCGCCGTGGTGAACCTGGCCAACCCGCTGGCCGCCGCCGCCATCGGGATGGTCCTGCTCGGCGAACGCCTCCAGGGCGGCGCCGGGGGAGTCCTGCTCGCCGGGGCCGGTGCGCTCGCGGCGGCGCGCGGGGTGCTGCTGCTGACGCGGACGACCCCGAGCACCGTGCCTGCACCGTCGCCCGGGCCCGAAGCGCCGTCCGCGGTGCCGATCACTCGTGTGGCAGCATGACGCGTATGGCTGACGGATCGTTTCTCTCGCTCTGGTCCAAGAACTCGGTGCTGTCGATCGGTTCGGTGGGCTCGGTGCTCTCCGTCGGGTCCGCCGGCAGCGTGCTGTCGGTCGGGTCGGTCGGCTCCGCGCTCTCCGTCGGCTCCGCGGGCTCTTGGCTGAGCACGGGCTCCCTGCTCTCCGCGCAGTCGCGCCGCTCCGTGCTCTCCTTCCGGTCGAACCGGTCCCTGCTGTCCTCGCAGTCCACGCACTCGGTGCTCGCGCGGCGCTCGCGAGGCCGCCTCATCACGGCCGCCGTGGTGGTCGCCGCGGTGGCGCTGATGGCGAACCGCCGCAGCTGAGAACCGTTTCGGCCGTGTTCGCGTCCTCCCCGGTGAGAAAGCGAACACGGCGACGTGAACGCACACGCACACGCATACGCACTTGCATACGCACACGCGTATGCACATGCACCGACGAAGCGGAGTGAACAGGCATGGGGATCGTCAGCTGGATCGTCCTGGGGCTGCTCGCCGGCGCCATAGCCAAGTTCCTGCTGCCCGGTCGCGACCCCGGCGGCCTGATCGGAACCACCCTCATCGGCATCGCCGGCGCGTTCATCGGCGGCTGGCTCTCCGCCAAGTTCCTGGACAAGCCGATCGGACACGAGTTCTACGACCCCGCCACCTGGGGCTCCGCGATCGCAGGTTCCCTGGTGCTGCTCATCGGATACCGGATCCTGTTCGGCAACTCCCGCAACTGAGCGGCGCTGCGACCACTGCCCGGGCCGCGGCCCGCGGCGCGACCCACGAAGTGCGAGGAGTCCCGAGCCACATGCGCGTCACCCCCGTTCCCACCAGCGACCTGTACGACGAGCACGGCGAGGGCCTGGCCATCTGCACCGTGCCGTTCCGCCAGTTCGGCGGGCGCCGGCTCTTCGCCGGCCCGGTGCGGACCGTCACCTGCCACGAGGACAACGCCCTGCTGCGCGAGTTGGTGCACGCACCGGGCGGCGGCGCGGTCCTCGTCGTGGACGGCGGTGGCGCGCTGCGCACCGCGCTCACCGGCGACCTCATCGCCGGAGCGGCGCAGGAGAACGGCTGGGCGGGGCTGATCATCAACGGCGCGGTCCGCGACAGCGTCGCCCTCGGCGGGCTCGACCTCGGGATCAAGGCGCTGGGTACGGTCCCCCGCAAGAGCGGGAAGACGGGCGCGGGCACGGTGGACGAGCCGGTCACGATCGGAGGGGTCACGTTCCGCCCCGGGGACACGGTCCACGCGGATGACGACGGCACCGTCGTCCTGCCGGCGGCCTCCCGCTCCGCCTGACGACCCTCGCGCGCGTCGCACCACGGACGGCCACCCACCCCACGGCTCACCACTCGCCGCTCACGGCCCACCGGCCCACCGGCCGTCCGGCTTCCGCGGGGGCGAGATTCGGCCAGGGTCGCACCGCGCGCCTGGTGCCGACCGGGCGCGCGGGGTTTCACTGCGGGGCCATGAGACGACACAGGATCACGGGCCTGCTCGGCGCGCTCGCGCTCGCCACGGGCACCCTGGCCGGCGCCGCGGGACCCGCGGGCGCGGCCCCCACGGTCGACGTCACGGGTGCGACCGTACGCGCGGGCGGCGTCCACCGTGCCGGCGCAGCCCTACCGGGCGGCCCGGCAAGCCCCGGGGCCCTCACCAGCGCCGGCAGTCCCGCCGCCCCGGCCGTGCCCCGGCCCGGCGGCGCGGGCGAGGTCCCCGCCGAGTTCGGGAGCGACTGGCACGACCCGCTCACCGCCGCGCCGCCCGTCGCGCGGCCCGCGACCCGTTCCTGCGAGGTCACCCTCGCCGAGGCACAGTTCCGCGACTACACCCCGTACGTCGGGAACTACACCCCGCCGACCGCGTGCGGCACGGGCCAGAACTGGGCCAAAGTGGTCCTGCGCCTCGACGGCAAGGTCAAGGGCCGCCAGTACGACCGGTTGGGCCACCTCTCCCTCGGCGGGGTGGAGATCCTCCGGACCTCCACCCCCGAGCCCTCGCCCGACGGCATCACCTGGTCGGTCGAGAAGGACGTCACCCGCTACCGCGACGTCCTCGGCCGCGCGCAGCCCGTCGAGATGCTGATCGGGAACGTCGTCGACGACACCTACACCGGAGTCATCGACGTCAAGGTCACCCTCACCTTCTACGCGGCCGACCGGCACGCCGCGGCCCCCGACACCCCCGACCGCGTCCTCCCGCTCACCACCCCGGACGTCACCACCCCGCGCAACACCGAGCGCCTCCTCGCCGAGGTGTACGCCACCGGCTCCGGCGGCGGTTGCGAGGAGTACTGGTACATGACCACCCCCGACGCGGCCCCGTACTCCTGCAAGGCCGCCGACGGCCCCCACCGCGAGGTCCGCATCTCGGTGGACGGGCAACTCGCCGGCATCGCGGCACCTTTCCCGACCGTGTGGACCGGCGGCTGGTCAAACCCCTTCCTCTGGTACGTCAACCCCGCGCCCCGCGCCTTCGACGTGCAGCCCGTCGTCTACGACCTCACCCCGTACGCCGCGCTCCTCAACGACGGGCGTCCGCACCGGATCGAGGTGTCCGTCGCGGGGGTCCCGGCCGGACAGAGCGGCTGGAGCACCCCCACGAACCTGCTGCTGTGGCAGGACGAACACCGCGAGGTCGTCACCGGCGCCCTCACCCGGCACGAGGAGAGCGAGCCGGTCAACTCCAGCCGCTGGACGCCCGGTACGCAGCACCGCCTCGACACCGAGGGGGGCCACCGGCTGACCGTCTCGGGCCGGCTGGACACCTCCCACGGACGGGTCACCACCACCGTCACCCGCGCCGTGCACCACACCTCCGTGCACCGGTGGACGGAGGGCGAGAACCAGGACGCCCTGACCGCCACCTGGACCGACGAGGAGAGCGTCACCCGCGGGCCCACGACGACACGCACGGTGCGCACGTACTCGATGGACGGCGAGACCACGCTCGGCGCCGGGGACCGGCTGCGCACCGTCATCGCCCTCGGCGACCGTGCGCAGACGACGACCCTGCGCGGCGGCCGGACCGTGGACCGGACCTGGCTGGACGACCGTTACACGGGAGACGCGAGCTACACGGCGAACGTCCCGCGCGAGCAGCGGCACGCGGTCGGCACCAGCTCCGAGCGCTACCAGCTGTACGGGTCGCAAGCGGTGGGCGGCTGCTACGACCGGACGGTGGCCACCGCCCAGGGCACGCTGACGGTGGACCGCCGACGCTGCTGACACCGGCGGCGCCTACGATGACCGGCCATGGACATGAGTGAGGCCGGTAGACAGCTGGTCGACGGCCGCTTCGAACTGATCGCCCCCCTGGGCGCCGGCGGTATGGGCACGGTGTGGCGCGCCCGCGACATCGCATTGCACCGTGATGTTGCGCTCAAGGAGGTGCGCCCGCCGGACCCCGCGACCGCCGCCGCCCAGCCCGGGCTCACCGTCCAGCTGCGCGAACGCGCCATCCGCGAGGCGCGGGCGCTCGCCCGGCTCGCACACCCGCACGTGGTGACCATCCACCACATCGTGGAGCCCGAGGACGGCACGGACGGGCATCCGTGGATCGTGATGGAACTGGTCAAGGGCGGCTCGCTGCACGACAAGCTGGAGTCGGGGCCGATGCCGGTCGCGGACGTGCTGCGGCTCGGCCTCGACGTGCTGTCCGCGCTGCGGGCCGCGCACGCCGAAGGAGTGCTCCACCGCGACGTGAAGCCGGCCAACGTACTGCTGCGGCCCGACGGCTCGGCCGTGCTGACGGACTTCGGCATCGCGGCCCTGCACGGATCGACCGCCCTGACCTCCACCGGCGTGCTGATCGGCTCGCCGGAGTACATCGCGCCGGAGCGCGTACGCGGGGAGGAGGGGTTGGCCGCCTCCGACCTGTGGTCGCTCGGCATGCTGCTGTACGTGGCCGCGGAAGGGGCCCATCCGCTGCGCCGGGCCACCAGCCTGGCCACCGTCGTCGCCGTCCTCGACGAGCCGATCCCGGCCCCGGTGCGCTCCGGCCCGTTGGGACCCGTACTGGAACGGCTCCTCGTACGGGATCTGGCCGTGCGACCCGACGCCGCGCAACTGGAACAGCTGCTCCGCGACGCGAGCACTGCGCTCGGCGGTGCCTCGCCGGCCACGCCCCCGCCGGCCCTCGGCCAGTACGGGCCACCGCTCCCGCAGCCCGGCGTCCAACAGCCGCAGCTGCCGCCGCAGCCCTACGCCCCGCCGCCGTTCACCCCCGGCGGCGGCTCCCCGTACGCGGTCACCGCGCCCGTCCCGCAGCGGGACACCCCGCGCCGCCGCCCGGCGCTGCTCGGCGGTCTGCTCGCGCTGGTCCTGACCGGCGGCGTCATAGGGATCGTCAACTGGCTGCCCGACGGCCACTCCGGCGACGGCGGCGACGAAGCCAAGGGCGGCGCCACCACCAACAGTGCGGCCCCCTCCACCACCCCCAGTCCCAGGGCGAGCGCTCCCAAGTCGAACGGAAGCCCGGTCGCCGCCCCCAAGGGCAGCCTGCTCACCCCCGCGAACGTGCGCACCGCGTTGGAAGCCCTCAAGCAGAAGTCCGGCACCACCGAGTTCGTGGAGATGACGGTCTACGAGGAGTACGTCCTCGCCTCCATCCCCACCGGCCCGGGAGCCAAGACCTACGACCGCTACCAGTACCGCGAGGGCGAGGCGAAGCGCACCGGCCCCGGCGGCACCGTCGAGCCGAACGAGCCGCTGATCGACATGGCGACCGTCAACTGGGACGCCCTGCCCGGTCTGCTCGACCAGGCCAAGCAGGATCTCGGCGTCGCCAACCCGACCTCCCGCTACGTCATCGTCGAGCCCTGGCTCTTCGACCAGACCCCGTCCATGCGGCCCTACCTCAGCGACGAGTACGGCCAGGGCGGCTACGTCCACGCCGACACCCAGGGCAAGGTGAAGAAGGTCTACCGCTCCTGACATCGTGTACCCGTACGCAGACCGCACCTGCGTACGGTCCTTCACGGTTCGAGGAGCACGCCCCCATGCCCACCTGGCGCACCACCCTCACGGCGGCCGGTATCTCAGGACCCGGGCTGCGGGCCGACTACACCAGCGTCGCCCGCCGGGTCCTGCGCCGCGAACCGGCCCCGTACGTGACGCTGCGCCTGCTCGCCGCGCCGGCGCTGGTGCCCTGGCTGACCGCAGGGGTGGCCTTCATGAACCTGGTCGACGACGTGGCCGAGACCGGTACCCCGCACGAGCGTTCCACCGGTCTCGCCACGCTGGCCGAACGTGCGCAGGCGGCGCTCAGGACGGGCGACAGCCCCGACCCGCTGCTGCGCGCGTACGCGCACGCCGTCGCCTCCCGCGGCCTGCCGGTGCACTGGGTCTCCCGCTTCCTGGACGGCGCGGCCAGCGCCGAAGCCCGCTTCGACGGCTTCGAGACCGAGGAGGACTTCCAGGCCTACCTCGACGCCTACGCCTGGCCGGGAGTGCTGGTCTTCGCCGGGCTCCAGTACCAGGGCGGGCCCGACGCGGAACAGGGCGCCGGCTGGCGGAGGTTCGTCGACGCCGCCCAGCGCGTCGACTTCCTCGCCGACCTCGCCGGCGACCTCGCACAGGGCCGGCTCTGCCTTCCGCGCGTCCGTCTCGCCGAGCACTCCGTGACCCGCGCCGACCTCGAACAGGCCCGCGACACCCCAGCCGTACGCGCCTTCCTCGCCGCCGAAACCCGGCGCGCCCGGACCGCTCTCGACGCCACCGACGGCATCCTCGCCCTGGTCGAGCCGGGCCTGCGCCCGGTGGTCGCGACCATGACGGAGCTCATGGGCCACCAACTGGCCGCGGTGGAGCGGGCGGGAGTTCGAGCCCTGCGCAAGGACGTCGGCTACGGCCTGGCGGCCCCGCTGCGCACCCTGGTCCGCGCCCGTGCGCGCAGGTCCCGTACGGCCGCCCGCTGAGAACTCCTCACGGCACGGGCCGCCCCTCCGATCCACGCGGTGGGCCACTGCCGCTGCTTGACGAGGTGGGGCGAGGGAGTCGGGCGGGCCGGGCCCGACGCTCGACCTTCCGTTGAAGATCATCCCGCTGGGACATTCGTACTGCCCGGGTCCGTACAAGCGGCTCTGCCGGGCGACCCGCCCCGATCCCTAGCGTGGTGGGCATGACGCAGACGACCACGACACCCCACCTCGCCCCGCAGGACACTGCGCCGGCCACCGCGCCGGACGGCGAGCCCGCGATCCGGTTCCGGCAGGCCGCCAAGTCCTACGGCCCCGTCCAAGCCGTCGCGGGCATCGACCTCGACGTCCGGCGCGGCGAGACGGTCGCCCTGCTCGGCCGCAACGGGGCCGGGAAGTCCACCACGATCAGCCTGTTGCTCGGACTGGAGGAGCCCGACGCGGGCAGCGTACGGCTCTTCGGACGGGAACCCGGGCAGGCGGTCCGGGCCGGCCGGGTGGGTGCGATGCTCCAGGAGGGGCGCGCCGTGCCGCGGATCACGGTGCGCGAGCTCGTCGCCTTCGTGGCCAGGACCTACCCGGCGCCGCTGCCCGTCGCCGAGGCGCTGGAGCTCGCCGGGCTCACCGCCCTCGCCGGCCGCCGCATCGACCGGCTCTCCGGGGGCCAGGCCCAGCGCGTGCGGTTCGCCGTCGCCCTTGCCGGCAACCCGGAGCTGATCGTGCTCGACGAGCCGACCGCCGCCCTCGACGTGGAGGCCCGCCGCGCCTTCTGGGAATCCGTGCGCGGCCACGCCGGGCGCGGCAACGCCGTCCTGTTCTCGACGCACTACCTGGAGGAGGCCGACGCGCACGCCGACCGGATCGTGGTCGTCGACCGCGGTCGGATCGTCGCCGACGGCACCGGGGAGCAGTTGCGTCGTGCCGCAGGCGGGTCGCTGGTCTCCATCGACCTGGCCGGACGTTCCACCGCGGGCCTCGGTGACCTGCCCGGCGTGGTCGCCGTGGAGGTACGGGGAGACCGAGCGCGACTGCGCACGCAGGACCCGGACGCGACCGTCGTCGCCCTCGCTCGCTGCGGCGCCGTCCGCGGCATCGAGGTCACCGCGCCCTCGCTCGACGAGGCCTTCCTCACCCTGACCCGCACCGACCCCGACACCGTCGCTTCCGTGGAGCGTGCCCGATGATCACCGCCTACGTCCGGTTGGAAGTCCGCCGCATCCTGCGCGACATGGCCTTCATCGTCTTCGGCATCGGAATGCCGGTGGTGATGTACCTCCTGTTCACCAACCTCGGTACCGACGCGGCCGAGTGGAAGACCGCCTCCATGGTGGCCATGGCCGCCTACGGGGCCCTGGGCGCCGCCCTGTCGACGGGGACCGGCGTCGCCGAGGACAAGGGCACCGGCTGGCTGCGGCAGCTGCGGGTCACCCCGATGACCCCGCGCCAGGTGGTGGCGGGCCGGGCGCTGACCGGCTCGGTGATCGTGCTGCCCGCCATCGCCGCGGTGCTCGCCGCGGGCGCGTTCGTCAACGGCGTCCGGCTCGACGCCTGGCAGTGGGCCGCCGTCGCCCTCGCCCTCTGGCTCGGCGCACTCCCCTTCACTCTCCTCGGGATGGGCAACGGCTACCGGCTCACCTCCCAGACCACCGGACTGGTCAACGTCGGGTGCAGCCTCGCGCTGTCGGTCGCCGGCGGCCTCTGGTTCCCGGTCGAGCTGTTCCCGGACTGGCTGCGCTCCCTCTCCGCTGTCGTCCCCACCCGCCGTTTCGCCGAGATCGGCCAGTCCATCGCCGCCGGTGCGGCCCCTGGCCTCGGCGCGGTGGCCGTACTCGCGGTATGGGCCCTGCTGTTCGGCTTGTACGCGGCGCACGCGTACCGTCGGTCCGCACGGACGGCCTGACGCATGGGGCGGGGAACAGGAGCGAAGATGCAGGGCAAACGGGGGATCGCGTGGGAGGGGAAGCCCGACTGGGCGGCCCGCAAGGCCGAATGGCGGGCACGGGAGAAGGAGCGCAAGGCGTGCGGCGCGGCCCACGACGACGGCCGCGGCCCGATGGGCCCTCCCAGCGCCTTCAGCCTGCTGCCCTGGCTGCTGTTGGGGATGGGCGCGATCTCCAACCTCGTCAAGGGGGAGACGCCCAACCCCTGGATCGGCGCCCTCGGCCTGCTGGTCTTCAACTCCCTCTACGTCACCATCGTGTTCCGCGCCTTCGACAAGCGGGCGCGGGAGGCGGCCGGCACCCGCTGGTGCCTGGCCGCGCTGGGCGCGGTCACCTGCGCCCTCGCCTTCGCCTACGGCGGCAATTGGCTGCTGTTTTTCCCGCTGTGGGGCCTCGCCACCGGCGCTGTGGTCCGGGGGCGCAAGCTCGGCCCGGTGATGTTCGGCGTGACCGCCCTGGCCGGGGCGATCGCAGGATTGGACGAGGGGTGGGACACCCTCGGCATCGTCTACGGGACATTGCTGTCGGGCATGGTGACCGCGGCCATCCTCGCGCTCTCCGAGACGGTGAAGGAACTGCGCGAGACACGACAGGAGCTGGCCCGGGCAGCCGTGGACCAGGAGCGGCTGCGCTTCTCCCGCGATCTGCACGACCTGCTCGGCCACACCCTGTCGGTGATCGTCGTGAAGTCGGAGGCGGCCCGCCGGATCGCCCCCCGCGACCTGGACGCGGCCCTCGTCCAGGTCGCCGACATCGAATCCGTCGGCCGTCAGGCGCTCGTCGAGATCAGGGAGGCCGTCACCGGCTACCGCGAGACCAGCCTCGCGACCGAACTCGACCGGGCCCGCAGCACGCTGATCACCGCCGGGATCGAGCCCGTCGTACGACAGTCCGGGCCCCCGCTGCCGCCGCAGGCGGCGGCCCTGCTGGGCTGGGTGGTCCGCGAGGCCGTCACCAACGCCATCCGGCACAGCGGCGCGGCCACCTGCGAGATCGAAGTGCGGAGCTCGGCGGAACGGGTACGCCTGGTGATCACCGACGACGGGAGCGGCGTAGGCTCGACCCCGCCGGGCAGCGGACTGACCGGCCTCACCGAACGCCTCGCCGCGGCGGGCGGCACCCTCGTCGGCGGCCCGGCCCCGGACCGCGGCTTCCGGGTCACCGCCGAGCTCCCGGCGGAGCCGGCCGCACCAGGGAACGGGGACAGTAGATGATCAAGGTCCTGCTCGCGGAGGACCAGGGCATGATGCGGGGCGCACTGGCCCTGCTGCTCGGGCTGGAGGAGGACATCGAGGTCGTCGCGCAGGTCGGCGCGGGGGACGAGATCGTGCCCGCCGCGCTCGACGCGCTTCCGGACGTGGCCCTGCTCGACATCGAACTCCCGGGCCGCAGCGGGCTCGACGCCGCCGCCGACCTGCGCACGCGCTGTCCCGACTGCCGGGTGCTGATCCTGACCACGTTCGGACGCCCCGGCTACCTGCGCCGGGCGATGGAGGCCGGGGCCGCCGGGTTCCTGGTCAAGGACGGTCCGGTGGAGGAACTGGCCGCGGCGATACGTCGGGTGCTGGCCGGGGAGACCGTGATCGACCCCTCACTCGCGGCCGCCGCGCTCAGCGCCGGCCCGAACCCGTTGACCGCGCGCGAGATGGACGTACTGAACGCCGCGGCCGACGGGGCGACCGTGGCCGACATCGCGGCGAGGGTGTACCTGTCCGAGTCGACGGTACGGAACTACCTGTCCTCGGCCATCGGCAAGACCGGAACCCGCAACCGCACGGAGGCCGTCCGCGCGGCCCGCCGGCAGGGCTGGCTCTGACGGCGGACACGGGCGGGCACGGGCGGACGCGGGGCGGGCCGCCCGGTCAGTACGGGCCGTTGACGTTGTCGATCGAGCCGTAGCGGGCCGCCGCGTAGTTGCAGGCGGCCGTGATGTTGGCGACCGGGTCGTACGAGTTCAGCGAGGTGCCGGGCACGTGGAAGGCCCGGAAGGTCGGGTCGATGACCTGGAGCAGGCCCTTGGAGGGGATGCCGGCCGCGGCGTTGGAGTCCCAGTTGTTGATGGCGAACGGGTTGCCGGACGACTCGCGCATCACGTTGCGGTGAATTCCGTTGTAGCTGCCGGGGATTCCGTGCTTGGCCATGATGTCCAGCGACTCCCGGATCCATCCGTCGAGATTGTTCCCGTACGCGGGGGCGGGTTTGGCGACGGCGGTGGCCTTCGCCGGGGCCGCCTTTGCCACGGTGCCGAGGCTCAGCTTGAGCCCGGGGCGAATGACCGACGGGTTGCTGCCGACGACGCTCCGGTTGGCCTCGTACAGCGCCTGCCAACCACCGCTCACGGAATGCTCAGCTGCGATCTTCGAAAGGCTGTCCCCGACGTTCACGGAATACGTCAGGGGTGCGGCTGCCTTTTCCGCCGCCACCTTGACGGCGGGCAGTGCGACGGTGCTCACCGCAGGCGCCGAGGCCGGCTGCGCGACGGTCGCTCCGGCCGTGGTCGCGCTGATCAGCGGCAGGGCGAGGGCGGCGCCGCCGGTACCGGCAAACGCCAGCATGCGGGCGATCGGGTGCTGCTTCGACCGGCGGTGCTTACCGAGTCCGGGCATGGCGGAATTCCTCACGTGCGGGTGCGGGAGAGCCCTGGCGGCGGCCGGATTCGGCAGCTGCCCGCCGGGAACGACGTGACCGTAAGCGAGCCCGCCGGGCCGGAACAAGGCTTGAATTCCACCTGGTGATCGACTTGCTGGTATCGGCACGGAAAATGACCTTGAGGATGCCTGCCGGGAATGGTGAAATTCCTTTCCGGGAAAAGGAAATCGCCACGTCTGGGGAAATGATGTTGCGCCTCTTTAAGTGACTCACATCACGGACTTCCGACACCCTTCGATGAAACGGACAAGCCGCACGTCTGTGGGGCTTATTCGGGCATCTCACCCGTTGTTTGCGAAACGCCCACGGTGGATGTTTTCCGGCGCTTCCGCCGCGGCCGGCCCCGGGTCGGCAGGAGTCCCGGAGGCCCGCCCGGCCCCCGGGAGGTCCGCCCGGCCCCCGGGGGTAATGCAGCTAGAGCTCCGCCAGCCGCTCCAGTGCGACCGTCACCGCCGGCTCGCTCGCCGGCAGCAGCGGGAGCCGTACGTCCGGCGTCGGAATCCGGCCCTGGGCATGGAGCACGCCCTTGACGACCGCCGGATTCGGCTCGGCGAACGCCGCCGCCGACAGCCGGGCCAGCGCGTGGCCCAGGGCCCGCGCCCGCGGCAGGTCGCCCGTCCGCCAGGCCGCGACGAGCTCGACGTACCGCGCGGTCGCCAGGTGGGCCGAGGCCAAGATCCCGCCCGTCGCGCCCAGGGCCAGCAGCGGCGACAGGTACGCGTCGTCGCCCGCCAGGACCGCGAACCCCTCCGGCAGTGCGCCGAGCAGTGCCACCGTGTCCTGGTCGATGCCGCCGTTCGCGTACTTCACCCCGATGACTCCGGGCAGCTCCCCGAGCGCCCGCAGCCCGCCCGCGTCCAAGGGCTGTCCGGTCCGGTACGGAACGTGGTAAATGATCAGCGGTACGGGGCTCGCCGCAGCCAGTCGTGTGAAATGCGCCCGCACTCCCGCCGCCGCCGGCCGTACGAACGACGGTACGGTCACCAGCGCCGCCCGCATCCCGGGCCACCTCGCCAGCCCGCCGAGCGCCGCCTCCGCCGCCCGGGTGCCGCTCGCCCCGACGCCCACCGTCAGTGCCGCGCCCCGCTCCCGACACACCCGGGCGCAGACGTCGGTGACGAGGTCGCGTTCTGCCTCGTCGAGCGTGGTCGCTTCGCCGGTGGTGCCGAGGGCGACGATCCCGGTGGCGCCCCCGTCGAGCACCTGGTGCGCGAGCGACTCCAGCGCTTCGGACGCGACGTCTCCGGCGCGCGTGAAGGGGGTGACGAGCGGTACGTGAATCCCGTGGAGGGAGAGGTCCTGTGCCATGCCCACGAGCCTCATCTGCCCGGAGCGTCAAATCCAGTTCGCGTTTCTTATGCGAACCGTAAGCTGGTCCGATGCTCGACGTACGGCGCCTACGACTGCTGCGCGAACTCTCCCGCCGCGGAACCATCGCCGCCGTGGCCGAAGCCCTCTCCTTCAGTCCTTCGGCGGTATCCCAGCAACTGGGCGTCCTGGAACGCGAGGCGGGCCTGCCGCTGCTTGAACGCACCGGTCGCCGGGTCCGTCTGACCCCGGCCGGGCAGAACCTGGTCCGGCACGCCGAGGCCGTTCTGGAGCGGCTGGAGTTGGCCGACGCCGACCTTGCCCGGGCGCGCAGCGGCTTGGTCGGCGCCCTGCGCATCGGCGCGTTCCCCACCGCCGGCCGGGCCATCGTCCCGGCCGCCCTGGTCACGCTGGCCGGGCGCCACCCGGGGCTGGAGCCGATGGTGTCGCAGACCGACCCGGCGGAGGTCGCGCACGCGCTGCGTGCCGGGGACCTGGACGTGGCCCTGATCCACGAGTACGACTTCGTCCCCGTGTCGCGGGAGCCCGGGATCGCCACTGAACCGCTCTACCGGGAGGCGATGTACCTGGCCGAGCCCGCGGGCATCCGTGCGGGCATCCCCGCGAGTGGGTCCGGAGGCGGGTCCGGGTCCGGGTCCGGGAACATCTGCGCGGGTGTCGCCGCGTACACCCCCGGGGGTGCCCCGGTGGACGCCGTCGCCGACCAGGGCGCCGCCCTGCGGGCCCACGCCGACGCACCCTGGATCACCGCCACCGCAGGCACCCTCTGCCGTGCCATGGCCGAACGGGCCTGCCGGGCCGCCGGTTTCACCCCCGCGATCCGCCACCAGGTCGACGAGTTCCCCACCGTGCTCGCGCTGGTCGCGGCCGGCCAGGGCGTGGCCGTCGTCCCGCAGCTCGGGGTCGTGGGCCCCGCGGACCCGGCCGTCCGTCTCACCCGTCTCCCCATGGAGCGGCGCACTCAGGTCGCCTTCCGCAGCGGAGCCGCCGCCCACCCCGCCGTGGTCGCCTTCGGGGCTGCGCTCCGCGCCGCCGTACCACCGGAACTCGCCACTCCGAGATCCGTGGAGTGACACAACTCCCCTCCGCCGCGGAGCCCGTGTACGTTCGTTGATCCAGACAGATCCGACCAGAGCGGGGTACGACGTGACGCATCGCGTACGAGGGGTCATCGCGCGGAGCAAGGGCGCACCGGTGGAGACGACGACGATCCTCGTGCCCGACCCGGGGCCCGGCGAAGCGCTGGTCCGGGTCCAGGCCTGCGGGGTCTGCCACACCGACCTGCACTACCGCGAGGGTGGCATCAACGACGAGTTCCCCTTCCTGCTCGGCCATGAGGCCGCCGGGATCGTCGAATCCGTGGGCCCGGACGTCACCTCGGTGACGCCCGGCGACTTCGTGATCCTCAACTGGCGGGCGGTGTGCGGCACCTGTCGGGCGTGCAAGCGTGGGCGCCCCTGGTACTGCTTCAACACGCACAACGCGACGCAGTCCATGACCTTGGAGGACGGCACTCCGCTCTCCCCGGCGCTCGGCATCGGCGCGTTCGCCGAGAAGACCCTGGTCGCGGCCGGCCAGTGCACCAAGGTCGACCCGGCCGCCGCACCGGCCGCCGCCGGGCTCCTCGGCTGCGGGGTGATGGCGGGCCTCGGCGCCGCACTGAACACCGGCAACGTCGGGCGCGGCGACTCCGTCGCCGTCATCGGCTGCGGGGGAGTGGGCAACGCGGCCGTCGCCGGCGCCCGCCTCGCCGGCGCCTCGAAGATCATCGCTGTTGACCTCGACGACCGGAAGCTGGAGTGGGCGCGGAGCCTGGGGGCCACCCACACCGTCAACGGCCGCACGGAGGACGTGGTCAAAGCCGTCCAGGGCCTCACCGGAGGAAACGGGGCGGACGTGGTCATCGACGCCGTGGGCCGCCCGGAGACCTACCAGCAGGCCTTCTACGCGCGTGACCTGGCGGGCACGGTGGTCCTGGTCGGCGTGCCCACACCCGAGATGAAGCTCGAACTCCCGCTCCTCGACGTCTTCGGCCGCGGCGGCGCCCTCAAGTCCTCCTGGTACGGGGACTGCCTGCCCGAGCGGGACTTCCCCCTCCTCATCGACCTCTACCTCCAGGGCCGCCTCGACCTCGACGCCTTCGTGTCCGAGACCATCGCGCTCGACGGGGTCGAAGCCGCCTTCGCCCGGATGGAGCGGGGCGAGGTGCTCCGCTCGGTCGTCGCGTTCTGACGGCGCCTCCACGACGCCCGCGGCGGCCGGTCCAGGCCGTTGCGGGTACCTCGGGTGCCTCAGGTGCCTCGGGTGCCTGGGTGCCACGGCCGCCCTGTGGAGCACGGGCATCCGCAAGGCCGGCCCGGCAGCGGACCCGCTTAGACTCGGCCGTGCCGTACCCCCCACCCCGTACGCCGGCCGCGACCCGGCCGGTACGGGGTCGTCCGTACCCCACCTCGTACCCCAAGGGCCGTTCGTGACCTTCGACCGCAGCTACCGCCAGCCCGGTGTCGTCCTCACCGACCACCACTTCACCGTGCCGCTCGACCACACGCGCCCGGACGGGGAGCACATCGAGCTGTACGCCCGGGAGGCCGTGGCCACCGGCAAGGACCCCGACACCCTGCCCTGGCTGCTCTACCTGGAGGGCGGCCCCGGCTTCGGCGCCCGCCGGTTCGTCGGCCGACAGGCCTGGCTGGAGAGGGCCCTCACCGAGTACCGCGTGCTCCTGCTCGACCAGCGCGGCACCGGCCGCTCCACCCCGGCGAACCGGCAGACCCTGCCGCTGCGCGGAACCCCGGAGCGGCAGGCGGAGTACCTCGCCCACTTCCGCGCCGACTCCATCGTGCGCGATGCCGAGGCCATCCGCCCCGGTCTGACGGGCGGGGCGCCCTGGACCGTGCTCGGCCAGAGCTTCGGCGGCTTCTGCACCACCCACTACCTCTCGACCGCCCCCGAGGGCCTGACTGCCGCCCTGATCACCGGCGGGCTGCCGTCCCTCGACGCCACCGCAGACGAGGTGTACGAGGCCGCCTACCCCCGCATCGAGCGGAAGAACCGGGCCCACTACGCCCGCTACCCGATGGACGTCGAGCGTGCCCGCCGCATCGCCGCCCACCTCGCCGAACGCCCGGTCGCACTTCCCGGCGGATACCGCCTCACCACGGAGGCCTTCCAGTCCCTCGGCATCCTCCTCGGCGTCGGCGACGGCAGCCACCAGCTCCACCACCTGCTGGAGGACGCCTTCGTCCCGACCCCGTCAGGCCCCGCCCTCTCCGACGCCTTCTTGGAGAACGTCCACGCACTGCTGTCCTTCGCCGGGCACCCCCTCTACGCGGTGCTCCACGAGTCGATCTACGCACAGGACCCGGCCGTGCCGACCGGCTGGGCGGCCGAGCGCGTCCGCACCGGCCTGCCCGGCTTCGACGCCGAGAAGACCCTCGCGGGCGACGAACCCCTGCTGTTCACCGGCGAGACCATCCACCCGTGGCACTTCGCCACCGACCCCGCACTGGCTCCGCTGCGCGAGACCGCCGACCTGCTGGCCGCCCGTACCGGCTGGAGCCCCCTGTACGACCCGGCCCGACTCGCGGCCAACGAGGTGCCGGTGGCCGCTGCGATCTACCACGACGACATGTACGTGGACACCGCGCACTCCCTGCACACCGCCCGGGCCGTCCGCGGCCTGCGGACCTGGGTCACCGACGAGTTCGAGCACGACGGCGTCCGCGCGGGAGGCCCGCGCATCCTGGACCGGCTCCTGGCCCTGGTGCGCGACGAGGCGTAGCAGGAGGGTGCTTTCGCCGTCGCCCCGGGCGACCGCCGGGCCGTGCGAGGGCCGCGGGCGGTCGCTGCGGCCGGAGGCACACCCCGGTGGCGTTCCGTGGCGCAACCACCCCTCCCTGTCGGTCCCTTCACCTAGGGTGCGGTGTATGACCGAACAACTGGATCAGCCCGCGCCCCTGGAGCCCATGCCCACCGACTGGCAGCGTGCCCTCGCGGTGGTCGCCCACCCCGACGATCTGGAATACGGCGGGGCGGCGGCGATCGCCGACTGGACGGACGGCGGACGCGAGGTCTTCTACCTGCTGGCCACACGCGGCGAGGCCGGCATCGACACGATTCCGCCCGAGGAGTGCGCCCCGCTGCGCGAGGCCGAGCAGCGCGCGAGCGCGGCCGTCGTCGGGGTCTCCACGGTGGAGTTCCTCGACTACCGCGACGGGGTCGTCGAGTACGGACTGGACCTGCGCCGGGACATCGCCGCGGCCATCCGCCGGCACCGCCCCGAACTCCTCATCACCCTCAACCACCGCGACACGTGGGGCGGGCAGGGCGGCGGAGGCTTCTGGAACACCCCCGACCACAAGGCCGTCGGCCGGGCCACCCTGGACGCAGCCGCCGACGCCGGCAACCGGTGGATCTTCCCCGAGCTCCTCTCCGAGCAGGGCCTGGAACCGTGGAACGGCGTGCGCTGGGTCGCGGTGGCGGGGTCCTCGACGCCGACGCACGCGGCGGACGCCGGTCCCGGCCTGGAGCGTTCGATCGCTTCGCTGATGGAGCACAAGGCGTACATCGAGGTGCTCACCGACCAGGACCCGGAGGAGTACTGCCGCACCTTCCTCACCGGCTTCGCCGAACGGGCGGCGCTGCGCTTCGGCGGACGCCCCGCGGTGACGTTCGAACTCTTCTCGCGCTGAGTCCCCGACCCGCAGGCTGACGGTAGATCAGCTTGCCCACGGGGCTCGACTCGGTGATCGACACCATCGGCACGGACGTCTCGGAGGGTGAGGAGCGCATCCGTCTGCAGAGCGCGGACGGGATCGCGGCCCTCACCCTCCGCCGCCCCGACACGCTCCACGGCTGGAGCTGGGAGTCCACCCGCCGGCTCGGCCTGCTCGCGGACCGCATCCGCTTCGATCCCGCGGTGCGCGTGGTGCGGACGCTCAGATCGCCATGCCGCAGACGGGTCAACTCTGCGGCGCGTACGCCTGCTTGCTCGCGCATGTCCAGATCACGGCGCTGCTCGCCCGGATTTCCCGGTCCACGAGCGCGCCGCCGACCCGGTCGTCGTCCGTGGCGGCGAAGGCGCGGCTGAGCTGCTCGCCCGCCGTGCCCGCCGGGAAGGGGAGCGCCAGCGGAGCCCCCTTGCCGGACCAGTAGACGGCCCGGAAGGAGCTGGGCCAGCTCTCCTCGAAGCTGGTGGCGGTGCCGACGGCCACGTTCGTGGTCGGGCTGCTGCCCGAGAACTCCAGGTGGCCGTAGCCGCGCAGCCGGCCCGGGTCGGTGGGCAGCGCGTCGTACGGCTTCTTCCAGACGGCCGGGGTCAGCCGCGGGTCGTTGCGGTAGTAGTAGTCCTCCAGGCCGACCACCCGGCCGCGGTCGTCGATGTCCCTGTCGATCGTGGAGAACGACCGGTGGTAGCCGTTCCACACCTGGAGGCTGTACGGCGGGTAACCGCCCCCGGCGGGCCAGACCACCGGGAAGGTCTTGGTGACCTCGATGTCGTTCTCGGCGTCGAAGTAGGAGCCGGGTCCTGTCGCCGCGGACGCGGCGTCGGATGGTGCTGCCGGGCCGTACCAGTGTTGTAGCGCCTGGTGGAGCCCGTCGGCGTGGCCGTGACCGGCGGTGCGCAGCCAGGCAGTGTGCCGGTCCGGCCGCAGAAGGATGGCATGGAGTTCGGGATGGTCGGGACATGCCGCGGTGACGAGGTCTACTGGGTCTGCCCATCCGGCGGCCGACTCGCGGATGGCGCTTCCTTCGGTCAGGTCGAGCAGCAGGCCGCGTCCCGAGGTGAGCAGCTCGGCCAAGGGCGCCGGCGAGGCTGGTAACGACGTTACCCGTCAGATACGGTGTTGCCGTGAACACGCCTTACCAGGAAGCCCAGTACGTCGGCCAAGCCGCCGTGCGCACCACGATCCTCGACCACGCCATAGACCTCCTGGCCACGGAGGGACTGGCCGCCCTGACGATGCGTCGGATCGCCGCCGAGATCGGCGCCTCGACCAAGGTCCTGTACACCATGCTCGGCGGCAAGGAGGGTCTGGCCGACGCCCTCTACCGGGAGGGGTTCGCCCGGCTGCGACGCGCGCAACAGCAAGTCGCCGGTTCTGAGGACCCGCTGGCCCACCTCAACGATCTCGGAGCCGCCTACCGCGCGCACGCCCTGGCCGAACCGGCCTACTACCGAGTGATGTTCGAGCAGGCCATACCCGGCTACCGGCCGGGCATCGAAGCCCTGAAGGCGGCCGAGACCGCATTCGACGCCTCCGTGGCCGCCGTTCAGGCGTGCATCGACTCCAGGGTGTTCCGGCCCGGAGACGCACACGAGATCTCCAAGCTGTTCTGGGCGGCTGCACACGGGGCGGTGAGCCTGGAGCTCGCCGGCCATTTCCCGCCGGAGTCCGCGGCACGCCGCTTCGACACATTGATGACGGCGGTGGGACAGGCGTTCCTCGTCGAGCAAGGACAAGGATTGACATGACGATCAACCGCTACCTGTCGGGGAGCTTCGCACCGGTCACCGAGGAGGCCACCGTGTTCGACCTGCCCTTCACCGGCCGGATCCCGACTCACCTCAACGGCCGCTACTTACGCATCGGCCCCAACCCACTCGGCATCGAGGACCCCGCCGCCCACATCTGGACGCTCGGCGCCGGCATGGTGCACGGGGTCCGTATCCGCGACGGCCGTGCCGAGTGGTACCGCAATCGCTGGGTGCGTTCCGGCCCGGTCGCCGACAGGCTTGGGGAACCACGACGCGGGACCCCCTTCGACGAGCGCTTGGACATGGCGCCGAACGTCCAGGTTGCCGGGCTCGCGGGCCGCACCTTCGCCCTGATAGAAGGCGGGATACGCCCCTATGAGCTCACCTACGACCTCGACACGGTTGGCCCCTGCGACCTCGGAGTGACTCCCGAGGGCTACAGCGCCAACGCCCACTCCACCTTCGACCCGCACACCCGCGAACTGCACTCGCTCGCCTTCCTCTACGGCTCGGAGCAGGTCCAGCACATCGTGATGGACGAGACCGGCACGGTAGTGCGGACCACGCTGATCCACGCGCCCGGCAACCCCTACATGCACGACTTCGCGCTGACCGAGCACCATGTGATCCTCTTCGACACCCCTGTGGTGTTCAGTGCCGCACATCTGCCGACCGGAGTCCCCTTCGTTTGGGACGACTCACACCAGGCGCGCGTGGGTGTCATGCCCCGCACGGGTGGCGAGGTGCGTTGGTTCGAGGTTGCGCCAAGCCTGGTGGGCCACACCCTGAACGCCTACGAGGACGGCACGGACGTCGTCGTCGACATCGTCCGGCACTCCGAGGGCTTCAACATCAGGGACTTCGGCAGCAGCCGCCCCACCCTGGACCGCTGGCGGGTTGACCTTGCCGCCGGAAAAGTGCGGGAGGACCGGCTCGACGACCGCATCCAGGAATTCCCCCGGGTCCACCCCCACTGCGTCGCACGCCCTCACCGCTACGGGTACTCGGCCGCCGTCGAGCTCTACGCACAGCCCGCCGCCCCCGCGGATCCGCGGCCGGGCACCGGCTTCAGCAGCGCGCTGCTCAAGCACGACTTGGTGCGCGGCACGACCGAGGCGCACGAGTTCGGCCGGTTCGGAGCCGTCGGAGAGGGCGTCTTCGTCCCCGCAGAGTCACCCGTCGCCGAAGACGACGGATACGTGATGGCGTACGTGCACAACCCCGAGCGCGGCGCGGCGGACCTGGTGATCCTGTCTGCCCAGGACTTCGCGGGCGAGCCGGTCGCCCGTATCCATCTGCCCGTTCGGGTGCCACTCGGGCTGCACGGCAACTGGGTCCCCGGTGACCCGTGGGCTCTGCGTCCCTAGTGAATGCCTCCTGGCCGGGGTCGACAGCCGCCGAACTCCTTGGAGAACCCGCGACCGTTGAATACACGAGCTCACCAGTCCCGAGAGCCGTCATAGGGACGGACCCTCGTGCGGACCGTCGGGAGCGGGCGCCGGGACCCGCGGTGCCCCCACGGGCCGTCCCGCTCCTCCAGGTGCCCCGATGGGTTCCCAGAAGGACAAGCGACCGCTTAGTATGCCCGCGGAGCGTGGTTCCTCGACGGCGGCTGGAGGCCCCGGATGCAGGCATGGCGAGTACATACCCCCGGCGAACCCCGTGAGGCCATGCGCCTCGAGGAGGTTCCCGAACCGGTCCCCGGCGAGGGCGAGGTGAGGCTCCGGGTGCTCGCGGCGAACGTCAACTTCCCCGACGCGCTGCTGGTGCGCGGCCAGTACCAGGTCCGCCCACCGCTGCCCTTCACCCCCGGTGTCGAGATCTGCGGCGAAACCGAGGACGGCCGCCGCGTCATCGCCACCCCGAGCCTGCCGCACGGCGGCTTCGCCGAGTACGTCACCGCACCCGCCCGCGCACTGCTGCCGGCCCCCGAGACCCTCGACGACGCAGAGGCCGCCGCCCTGCACGTCGGCTACCAGACCGGCTGGTTCGGTCTGCACCGCCGGGCCCGCCTCCAAGCCGGCGAAACCCTGCTCGTGCACGCCGCCGCCGGCGGGGTCGGCAGCGCCGCCGTCCAGCTCGGCAAGGCCGCCGGAGCCACCGTCATCGGGGTCGTCGGGGGCAAGGCCAAGGCGCGCACCGCCGAGGAACTCGGCTGCGACCTGGTGATCGACCGTACGGCCGAGGACCTGGTCACCCGGGTCAAGGAGTTCACCGGCGGGCGCGGGGCCGACGTGGTCTACGACCCGGTGGGCGGTGACGCGTACACCGCCTCCGCCAAGTGCGTGGCCTTCGAGGGCCGGATCGTCGTCGTCGGCTTCGCCAGCGGCACCATCCCGACCCCCGCCCTCAACCACGCCCTGGTGAAGAACTACTCCGTCCTCGGCCTGCACTGGGGCCTGTACGCCGTCAAGGATCCCGCCGCCGTCGCCGCGTGCCACACCGAGCTGACCCGCCTCGCCGCCGACGGCGTCGTGAAACCGTTGATCAGCGAACGCATCCCGCTCGCCGGAGCCGCCGACGCCGTGCAGCGGCTCGCCGACGGCACCACCACCGGGCGGCTGGTCGTCGTACCGGGCCCGTCCCCGGACGGAGGTTCCTCCCGGTGACATCGGAGACCACCGCCGACGCGCTCCTGGCCCGCGTACGGGACCTGCTCGCCGCACACCCGCCCGCCACCACCGACCGGACCGCCTTCCTGCGCGCCCGCTTCGACGCCGGCCTCGCCTGGGTCCACTACCCCGAGGGCCTCGGCGGGCTCGGCGCGCCGCGCTCGCTCCAGGCCGTCGTCGACGCCGAACTGGAGGCCGCCGGAGCCCCCGACAACGACCCGCGGCGGATCGGCATCGGCCTCGGCATGGCCGCGCCCACGATCCTCGCGTACGGCACCGAGGAGCAGAAGCGGCGCTTCCTGCGCCCCCTGTGGATCGGCGAAGAGGTCTGGTGCCAGCTCTTCAGCGAGCCCGGCGCGGGCTCCGACCTGGCCGCGCTCGGTACCCGCGCGGTACGAGAGGAGGACTCCGGTGACTGGGTCGTGGATGGCCAGAAGGTGTGGACCTCCAGTGCCCACACCGCCCGCTGGGCCATCCTGATCGCCCGCACCGATCCGGCCCTGCCCAAGCACCGGGGCATCACCTACTTCCTGTGCGATATGCACGCTCCCGGCGTCGAGGTCCGGCCGCTGCGCCAGATCACCGGTGAGGCCGAGTTCAACGAGGTCTTCCTGACGGGCGTGCGCATCCCCGACAGCCACCGGCTCGGCGCGGTCGGCCAGGGCTGGGAGGTCGCCCGCACCACCCTGATGAACGAGCGCGTCTCCATCGGCGGCATGCGCATCCCGCGCGAGGGCGGCATGATCGCGCCGGTGGTCGCAGCCTGGCGGGAACGCCCCGAACTGCGCACCCACGCCCTGCACCAGCGGCTGCTGGAGCTGTGGGTCGAGGCGGAGGTGGCCCGGCTCACGGGCGAGCGACTGCGCCAGCAGCTGGCCGCGGGCCAGCCCGGTCCCGAGGGCAGCGGGATGAAACTCACCTTCGCCCGCCTCAACCAGGAGATCAGCGGGCTGGAGGTGGAACTCCTCGGCGAGGAGGGCCTGCTGTACGAGGACTGGACGATGCGCCGGCCCGAGCACGTCGACTTCACCGGTCGTGACGCCGGCTACCGCTACCTGCGCGCCAAGGGCAACAGCATCGAGGGCGGCACCAGCGAAATCCTCCTCAACATCGTCGCCGAACGCGTCCTCGGCCTGCCCGCCGAGCCGCGCGACGACAAGGACCTCGCCTGGAAGGACCTGGCCCGATGAGCTCCTCCTTCGACCTGCTGTACACCGATACGGAGGAAGAACTCCGCTCCGCCGTACGGGCGCTGCTCACCGACCGGTGCGATGCCGCTCGGGTCCTCGCCCGGGCCGAGACGGGACGCCCGCACGATCCGGAGCTGTGGCACACGCTCGCGGTGGACATCGGCACCGCCGGGCTGCTCGTACCGGAGAAGCTCGGCGGCCTGGGTGCGGGCCACCGGGAGGCGGCCGTGGTGCTGGAGGAGCTGGGCCGGGCCGTGGCACCGGTCCCGTACCTGACGAGCGCGGTGCTCGCGACGGAGATCCTGCTGGGCTGTGACGCCCGGGAAGCCACCGAACTGCTCGGGGAGTTGGCGGCAGGCCGACAGGTGTGCGCACCGGCGGTCCCGCTGACGCTGGCCCCGGGCGCGCCGCTCCCGCCTGCCGTACGGGACACCGGTGGCGGGGTCCTGACGGGCGCCGTCTCCACGGTGGCGGACGCGGTGGCCGCCGACGTGCTGCTGGTCCTCGCGGACACGGGGCTGTACGCGGTGCCGGCGGCGGAGGTCTCGCTGACCGCGCTGGTCCCGCTGGACCTCACCCGCCCGCTGGCCACGGTGACGCTGGAGGACGCTGCCGGAACCCGGCTCGCCGACTCGGCGACGGCCCGCGCAGCGGTGGCCGGAGCACTGCTCTCGGGAGCCGGACTCCTGGCTTCCGAGCAGCTCGGGCTCGCGCAGTGGTGCCTGACGGAGACGGTGCGCCACGTGCGCGACCGCCACCAGTTCAACCGGCCGGTCGGCTCCTTCCAGGCGCTGAAGCACCGCCTGGCGCAGTTGTGGCTGGACGTGGCCTCGGCGCGGGCCGCTGCCCGCGCCGCTGCGGACGCCCTGACGACCGGAGCCCCCGACGCCCCCTTGACGGTGGCCGTCGCCCAGGCCTACTGCTCAGGGGTCGCGGTCCGCGCGGCGGAGGAGTGCGTGCAGTTGCACGGCGGCATCGGCATGACGTGGGAGCACCCGGCGCACCTGTACTTGAAGCGGGCCAAGGCCGATGCGTTGGCCCTGGGCACCACGGGTCACCACCGCGGCCTGGTCGCGGACTTCGCGGAACTCCCTTCCCCGTAGGCGCAGGGCGTAGGGCGGGGGCGGCCGTGCTCGGGGTCCGCCCCCGCCGGGCACGGCCGGCGACGACGGCCGGATCGACGGCACGGTCAGCTGGTACCGGGAACCCAAGCCCAACGGCCGCCACCGTGCCGAGCTGCGCAAGCTGATGGTCCACCCCGGGGCCCGCGGTCGCGGGACCCGCCCGTGCACTGCTCGCCGAGGCCGAAGGGGCCGCGGCCCGGGCCGGGGTGGTGCTGCTGTTCCTCGACACCGAGACGGGCAGCGGTGTCGAGCGCGTCTACCGGTCCGCCGGTTGGACCGAGGCCGGCACCATCCCCGACTACGCCAGCGACCCGGCCGGACGCCTGCACCCCACCACACTCTTCTCCAAGCACCCCCAGCCGCCGAGGTGACCTCGCCCGCCGCGCCGCGTTAGACCCCGTAGCGCGGACCACCGAGCGAGGGAGACCGTATGTACAGCACACCCGCCTCCGCAGCACTCACCCGCCGCACGGTCCTTCGTACGGCCTTCGCCGCGGCGGTGCTCGCAGGCACCGCCGCGGCACTGGCGCCCGTACTGCGTGCCCGGGGGCCCCGGCAGACCCTCACCCCGGCCCCGCTCGCCGAGGAGACGTACCGCGGCCGGCACATCGCCGTCGACCTGGCCGGGGTCCGCATCGACGGCCGCCCCCTGCACGTCATGCGCCGCGCGGACGGCAGTTACCTGAGCGGGATCAACCACTTCCAGTCCTTCGAGACCCCGTTGGAACTTGCCCGCGCCGCCGTCGACGAACTGGGCACGAACCAGCTGGCGCTCGCGGCACCGCACCACGGCTGACGGACCGACCAGGACGGAACGGGAGCAACCCCGCATGTACACCCGGCAGAACCAGAAGAACCTGACCAGCGCCCAGAAGCGGCGGTTCACGGCGGCCGTACTGGAGCTCAAGCGCCACGGCGCGTACGACGAACTGGTACGCACCCACGACAAGTACTTCGTGCCCGACCGGGACAGCAAGCTGCGCGTGGGGCACATGTCCCCGTCGTTCTTCCCCTGGCACCGGCGCTACCTGCTCCAGTTCGAGCGGTTGCTGCAGGACGTCGCCCCGGGCGTCTCGGTCCCGTACTGGGACTGGACCGCGGACAGGAGCCCGGTCTCCTCCCTCTGGGCCGAGGACTTCCTCGGCGGTACGGGCCGCGCGAGCGACCGCCGGGTGATGACCGGCCCCTTCGCCTACGAGAAGGGCAACTGGGAGGTCACGGTGGGCATCACGGAGGCCCGTTTCCTCACCCGTAACCTCGGCCGGCCGCAGAACCCGATCGCCCTGCCCACCGCTGCCGAGCTCCAGTGGGCGCTGGACGATCCCACGTACGACACCTCGCCCTGGGACTCCACGGCACGCGAGGGCGGCTTCCGCAACAAGCTCGAAGGCTGGGCCGCTCCGAAGAGCGAGCGGTGGCGCAACCACAACAAGGTCCACCAGTGGATCGGCGGCCACATGACGGGTGGTACGGCACCCAACGACCCCGCGTTCTGGCTGCACCACGCCTTCGTGGACCTGCTCTGGGACCGCTGGCAGCAGAAGCACCCCGGCTCGGGCTACCTGCCCGCCGCTCCGCTGCGACTGGGCGACCTCCAGCGCGGTCGCGTGATCGCGCTCGACGAGCCGATGCCCCCGTGGGGAGTCACTCCGCGCGACATGCTCAGCCACCGGGGCGTATACCGGTACGAATGACCCGCACCCACGCGCGGTCCACACCGCCCGTGACCCCACCGCTGGGGACGCACGGAGAAGGGCCCCCGCCCGGTGGCGGGGGCCCTCAGGGCCTCTCAGGTCCGGCCGGTCAGGCCGACGGGCGCAGGAGATCAGCCGCCGTAGCCATCGGTGTGGTGCTCGCCGCCCGACTGGTTGATGCAGGTGTTGCCGAACGCCGGGTTCAGCAGACCGGCCGCGTTCACGGAGTTGCCGCAGACGTTGACCGGGACGTGCACCGGGACCTGCAGGAGGTTGCCCGAGAGGACACCGGGGGAGCCGACCGCCGCACCCTGCGCTCCGGCATCGGCGACGGCCAGCCCGGCACCGGCGGCCAGGGCGCTACCGGCAACAGCGGTGACGGCGACTGCCTTCGCGATTCGCGACATCAAGATCTCCTCGTGAGAATGGGGGCGCCGCAGGGAGCTGCGGCATTTGACATGTCGTACAACGCAGGGGGAGCTCAGGGGTCACGGCCGCTGGGCCGTCGTGGTGACGGGAAACCGCACGGAGGCGAAGTACGGCTTGATCTGGCCCACGGCACCCGGCTGGAGCACCGCCACCGGATGTCCCGCGCAGCCCGGCTCCCGGTAGAAGGTCGCCGTCCCCCGGGTCGAGTTGGTGACCGCCCGGGAACCGCCGCCGCTCGCCTCCACACAGCCCTGTGGGGCGCTCAGCCCGTGGACCCGGTCGTCCCGGCCCACGTACTGGAGGTCGGGCCCGGCCGCCTGCGCCGCGCCCGCGGCCACGAGCAGGAGCAGCGGGACCGAGCCGGCCCGGACGAGGCCGCGGACGCCGGAGTGGATACGCATGGTTCGCATGCCCGGTCCAACCCGGCCCGCCCCGGGGCGGGTCACGCCTTGTCACCCTTCGCAGGCGTGTGCGACCGTGCCCGGGATGCGGAACACTGGATTCACCGGCTTCACCGGACGCGGTTCTACGAGACGGTCCACGGAGGAACGATGGGCACGACGGGCGGCAGCGGCCGACCCCGGGTCAGGACCGGATACGGCATGGTCGAAGGCCGGACCGGGCCGGACGGGACCGCCGTCTTCCGGGGCGTCCCGTACGCCGCCCCGCCCGTGGGTGCCCTCCGGTTCGCTGCGCCCGCGCCCCCGGCTCCCTGGGACGGCGTGCGCGACGCCGGTGCCTTCGGCCCCACCGCGCCCAAGGTGCCCTACCCGCAGAAGTTCGCCGCCCTGCTGCCCGATCCCGAGGTCCCCGGGGACGACTGCCTGAACCTCAACGTCTGGACCCCCGCACCGGCCCCCGGGGCGCGGCTGCCCGTCATGGTGTGGTTCCACGGCGGGGCGCTCACCCGCGGCTCCTCGGCCGTTCCCGTCTACGACGGCTCCGCCTTCGCCCGCGACGGGGTGGTGCTCGTCTCGGTCAACTACCGCCTCGGCGTCCTCGGCTACGGGCTCTTCCCCGACGCGCCGGCCAACCGCGGCCTGCTCGACCAGATCAGCGCCCTGACCTGGGTCCGGGAGAACATCGAGGCCTTCGGCGGAGACCCCGACCGCGTGACCGTCTTCGGGGAGTCCGCCGGAGCCATCAGCGTCGGCGCCCTGCTGGGCGCCCCGCGCACCGCCGGGCTCTTCGCGCAGGCGGTCCTGCAGAGCGGCGCCCCCGAGGTGCTGCCCCGTGACCGGGTGCGCACCATGGTCCGGCGGATGGCCTCCCTGCTGAAGGTCCCCGCGACGGCGCAGGCCTTCGCCGCCACCGCCCTGCCCGACCTGCTCGCGGCGCAGGGCGCCGTCCTCCGACGCTCCTCTCCGCTCGTCGGCGGCCCCGCCTTCGGCCTGGTCGTCGACCCGGACACGCTCCCCGGCGACCCGCTGGAGGCGGCTGCCGCCCGCCACGGGGTCCCGCTGCTGCTGGGCTGGACCACCGAGGAGTACCGGCTCTGGCTCGCGCCGACCGGCGGGATGAAGCTGCTGGACCGGCTCGGGCCGCTCGCCGTGGCGCTGGCCCGTGCCCGCACCGGCAAGGACCGGGCCGCCGTAAGGGAACTACGTGCCGCACGGCCCGGAGCGAGCCCCGCCGAGCTTGTGGGGCACCTGCTCACCGACCGGATGCTGCGCGACCCGCTGCGCCGGCTCGCGGGCTCGCGGCGGACGGCCTCCAGCTTCCTGTACGAGTTCGGCTGGCCCTCCGGACTTCCGGGCCTGGGCTCCTGCCACGCCCTGGAGCTGGGCTTCGTGTTCGACACGCTGGACGTGCCGGAGTCCTCCTGGTTGGCCGGGCCGGACGCCCCGCAGGAGCTGGCCGACCGGATGCACGCGGCGTGGGTGCGCTTTGCCGTGACCGGGAACCCGGGTTGGGCGGCCTGGGACGGCAACGGCCCGCCGATGGTGTTCGGCGGGCCGCAGCCGGAGGAGGCGTTCGAGCCGGCGGTTACTCCACCGGTCCTTCCATGACCTTGCTGATGAACTGGATGGGTCCCTCGGCCATGTTCGGCACGTAGGTCTTGGCGTTGTGCTGGCCGCCGGGAATGACCCTCAGGCTGGTGTGGATCGGCCCCTTGCCGTAGGTCGCGACGAACTTCTGCACGTCGGGCAGCGTCTTCTTGTTGTTCTCGTTGTCGCCGACCTGGAAGGCGAGGTAGACGTCCGGGCTGCCCTTCTTGTCGATCAGGGCCTTCGCCAGCAGCTCCGGATTGTTCTCGGCCTTCTCCTTGTCGTGGCCCTTCCAGAGGGAGGAGTCGGGCACGATGTCCGGGCCGGAGCAGATCGCGGCCTTGAACTTGTCCGGGTGCTGCAGCACTGCCTTCAGGCTCGCGAAGCCGCCGGTGGAGGAGCCCATGTACGCCCAGCCGTCACGGGACTTGATGGTGCGGAAGTTCGCCTTCATCAGGTCCGGCACGTCCTCGGTGAGCCAGGTGCCCATCTTGGGCTGGCCGGGGATGTCGGAGCCGTCCCAGTAGATGCCCTTCTCGTCACCGGCCGGGTTCAGCACGGGCATCGCCAGGATGAAGGGCTTGCTCTTGCCCTCGGCGTACCACTTGCTGATGCTGGTCTGGAGGCCCAGGTCGGTGCCCATCCAGTAGTTGGTCGGGTAGCCGGCACCACCGGGTAGGGCGATCATGACCGGGAAGCCGCTCTTGGCGAACTTGGGGTCGTTGTACTCCTTGGGCGCCCACACCCACACCTTGCCCTTGAAGCCGGACTTCTTGCCGTCCAGCGTGGTGACGGCCACGTGGGTGCCGTCGGCGAGGGTCATCGAGTTCTTGAACTCGGACGCCGGTCCCGTGGGCATCAGGGCCTTGGAGTTGGCGGCCGGCTTGGTGGCCCCGCCGGTGCCGCCCGCCTTGCCCGCGGCGGGTTGCCCGAAGGAGACGTCCTTGCCCTTGTCGGTGAAGGGGGGTATCTCGAAGTGGTACATCACTCCGGCGGCTATACCGGCGAGCGCGAGGACGGAAACGCCCGCGATCAGCCAGCGCCGCCCCCGGCGCGGCCGTCGCTGGTCGTACTCGGGCTCCTCCGGGTCCTGGTACGGCGGGCGTGGCGGACCGTACGGGGGCTCGTGATGCTGTTGCGGTTCGTACGGCTGCGCGTACGAAGTGCCGTAGGGCTGCTGCTGGTACTGCCCTTCCGACCGGTACGGCTGGTGCTGTCCGTCGGGTGAGTACGACATGTGCGGTTGCTCTCCGGCTGGTGCTGCCCCGTCGGGGGGTGGTCTCGTCTGATCGAAAGATGAGCCTACGTGGTCCTGGGTTCCGATTTTTTCCATCTCTTGGCCTTCACTAAGGCAGGCCATTGCCGAACACCCAGAGGGCCACCGGAGTTCCCCGTCCGTTGGCCGACCGTCCCTGGCCCATGCACACGCCTCTGGGTATGGTGCGTCCGCGCCGCCCCCAGACCCCCCATGCCCGGAGGTACTTTCCGTGTTTGGCATGACCACTTCACGTTCCGCCCGCAAGGCCGCCCTCGCCACCGCCTTCGGCCTCACGGCCGCCGGCGCGGCCCTGTGGGCCGGCACCGTTGCCGCCCAACCCGCGCACGCGGCCGGGCTCCCGGCCCCCGACCACGTCGTCGTCGTGGTCTTCGAGAACCACGCCTACAGCCAGGTCATCGGCAGCTCCAGCGCCCCGTACATCAACTCCCTCAAGAGCGGGGGTGCCAACCTCACGCGGTCGTACGGCATCACCCACCCCAGCCAGCCCAACTACCTCCAGCTCTTCTCGGGTTCCCACCAGGGCGTCACCAGCGACAGCTGCTACACGCCCGGCTTCAGCTCCGCGCCCAACCTGGCCTCCGAGTTGCTCGCCGCGGGCAAGACCTGGGCCAGCTACAACGAGACGCTCCCCAGCCAGGGCTCCACCACGTGCAGCAGCGGCACGTACGCACGCAAGCACAACCCGTGGTTCGCCTTCTCCAACGTCCCCACCAGCACGGCCAAGACCATGACCCAGTTCCCGACGGACTACACCACCCTGCCCAAGGTGTCCTTCGTCATCCCGAACCTGTGCAACGACATGCACGACTGCTCCGTCGGCACCGGCGACACCTGGCTCAAGAACAACCTCAAGGCCTACGCGGACTGGGCCAAGACCCACAACAGCCTCCTCGTCGTCACCTTCGACGAGGACAACCGGCTCGCCGGCAACAAGATCCCGACCGTGCTCTACGGCCAGCCCGTCACCCCCGGCAGCACGACGAGCACCACCTACAACCACTACGACATGCTGCGCACCCTGGAGGGCCTCGCCGGCCTGACCACCCACGCGGGGAACGCGGCCACCGCCAAGGACATCACCGGGATCTGGACTTCCTGACCATGTACGTTGCGGACAGTCGCGGCACGCCCGCGCCCGCCGTGACCCCCGAGCCGCGGACCGTCGCCCCGGGCGCGCCCCCAGCCAACGCTGGGGGCGCCTCCCACCCGGGGCGGCGCGCCGCCCTCGCCCCCACGGTGCTCGCCCTCGGCACGGTCAGCCTGATCACCGACGTCTCCTCCGAGATGGTCACCGCCGTGCTCCCGCTCTACCTCGTCGTCGGCCTCGGCCTCACCCCGCTCGGCTTCGGGCTGCTCGACGGGCTCTACAACGGCATCAGCGCCCTGGTCCGCCTCACCGGAGGTCACCTCGGCGACCGCTTCGGCCGCCACAAGGCCCTCGCCGGCCTCGGCTACGGCCTCTCGGCCCTGTGCAAGCCGCTGCTGCTGCTCGCGCACACCCTCCCCGCCATCGGCGCGGTCCTCGCTCTCGACCGCACCGGCAAGGGCCTGCGCACCGCCCCGCGCGATGCGCTGATCTCCCTGGCCGCCGCCCCCGAGGACCGCGGCCGGGCCTTCGGGGTGCACCGGGCCATGGACACCGCGGGCGCCCTGATCGGCCCGATCCTCGCCTTCCTGGTCCTGCGCGGCGCCGCCGACGGTTACGACGCCGTCTTCACGGTCAGCGCCTGCATCGCCGCCCTCGGCGTGCTCGTGCTGGTCCTCTTCGTGCCCGGCCGCCATACCGAGTCCGCCGCCCGGGCCGAGCCCGTGTCCCTGAGGGCTTCCCTCGGCCTCCTGGGCCGGCGGGACCTGCGCCGGATCAGCCTGTGGGCGCTCGTGCTCGGACTGTGCACCGTCAGCGACGCCTTCGTCTTCCTCCTGCTCCAGCGCGCCACCGGGATCGCGGACCGCTGGTTCGCACTGCTGCCGCTGGGCACCGCCGGCGCGTTCTTCCTGCTCGCGCTGCCGCTCGGGCGGCTCGCCGACCGGATCGGCCGTTGGCGCGTCTTCCTCGGCGGCCACCTCGCGCTGCTCCTCGCGTACGGGCTCCTCCTCGCGGGCGGGCCGCCCGGGCAACACCCCCTCCTGCCGTACGCCGTGCTCCTGCTCCACGGCGGTTTCTACGCCGCCACGGACGGCGTCCTGATGGCCGCGGCGGCCGGAGCCGTGCCCGAGGAGCACCGCGGCGGCGGCCTCGCCCTCGTCCAGACCGGCCAGGCCCTCGCCCGCTTCGCCGCCTCACTCGGCTTCGGCGCCGCCTGGACCGTCTGGGGCGCCCGCCCGGCGCTCGCGGTCGCGGCGGCCCTGCTCGCGGCAGCGGTCGCCGGCTGTGCCCGGCTGCGCCCCGCGGACGGGGCGCCCGCCGGGGCACGCGGCGTCTCGACGGCAGCGGACGCCTGAGCGCCCCCCACCTCCCCGAAAGGCCCCCATGACCTTCCAACGCCGGATCATGATCCTCCTCTGCGTTGCCGTGCTGCTCGCCGCGGTGGGGGTGCTCGCCGTCGTACGGGCCGCCTCGCGGGCCGAGGAGAAGAACCAGACCCGGGCCGGCGGGCCACAGGTCAGCCGGGGCGAGGTGTCCCTGTCCCCGGGCGGCGGGCAGCGGATCGTCTTCCGGAACATGGCGTGGGGGCCGCACCGCGACGAACTCGCCACCGTCCCGGCCGACGCGCCCGAGGGCCCGCGTACCGCCTCCGGCGTCAGCTGCCTGCGCTTCCACTCGGCGGCCGGCACCGGGATCTGCCTCCAGGCCGACCAGGGCGGGGTGCAGGAGAGCTACCGCGCCGTCGTCCTCGACGCCCGTCTCAAGGAGGTTTCCGCGCGCCCGCTGGCCGGCATCCCCACCCGGGCCCGGGTATCTCCCGGCGGACACCTCGTCGCCTGGACGGTCTTCGTCGGCGGGGACTCGTACGCAGGGACGAACTTCTCCACCCGGACCTCGCTGCTCGACCTGCGGACCGGAGCGTTCCAGCCCTCGCTGGAGGACTTCACGATCCGCAAGGACGGCACGACGTACCGCAACGCCGACGTGAACTTCTGGGGCGTGACCTTCGCCACCGACGAACGGACCTTCTACGCGACGCTCGCCACCGGCGGCCAGACCTACCTCGTCCGCGGCGACCTCGCCGAGCGCACCGTGACCACGCTCCGCGAGAACCTGGAATGCCCCTCGCTCTCACCCGACGGGACCCGTCTGGTCTTCAAGAAGCGGGTGCCCGGCCTGTCGCCCGACGCCCCGTGGCGGCTGTACGCCCTGGACCTGGCCTCGATGCGGGAGACCCCGCTCGCCGAAGGGCGCAGCGTGGACGACCAGGTGGTGTGGACGGACGAGAAGACCGTCGTCTACTCCCTTCCCGGCGACTTCGGCGCCGACCTGTACGCCGTACCGGCCGACGGCAGCGGGACTCCCGCCCGGCTGGTGACGTCGGCCCTCGCCCCGGCCTTCCTCGGCTGACACCACGAGGAAGGCGGGACGAGGGCCGACGGAAGGACCGCTACGCCGAACGCAGGAGCGTCACGCAGGGATCAGCGTCTTGCGGCGGCGCTTGCGCTGCGCTCCCGCGGACAGCCTCAGCTCGATGATCGACCGTACGGCCGGCCACTCCTCGTCGAGGATCGAGTAGAAGGCGGTACTGCGCACGGCGCCGTCGAGCCCCCGCGAATGGGCCCGGCGGACCCCCTCGCTGGTGAACCCGAGCCGCTCCATCGCCGCGCGCGAGCGTCCGTTACGGGCGTCGGCGCGCAGCGAGATGCGGCGGACGCCCCAGGTCTCGAAGGCATGGCGGAGCATGAGCAGCTTCGCCTCGGTGTTGATGCCCGTCCCCTGGGCGCCCGGGGACAGCCAGGTATTGCCGATTTCGGCGGCATCGGGGATCGCCGTTGCCGGATCCCCGAACGGGACGCCCGGCACGGCGGGCCACACCAGGGGTCCCTGCCAGTAATCGAGTTCCAGGAACCGGGTCGAACCGACGACCCGGCCGTCGGTGGCTCTGACCACCGCGAAGGGGAGTGATCGACCCGCCGCCTGATCTGCGAGGGCGCGGTCGATGTACTCGTGGGACGCCTGCACCCCATGGGGTACGGGGGTGAAGGCGTAAGTCGTACGATCCTCGGCCCCGGCCACGGCCAAGGCCTCGGTGTGGTGGGGGGCGAGGGGCTCGAGCCGCACGGTGCGGCCGGCGAGGAGTACGGGTACGGGCACGGAGCCTTCGGTCCTTCTGGGCGGTGGGGTGGTTGCACAGTCTGCGCTCCTGACGTCGCCCCCCGTGCAAAACACGAGTGAAAGGCAACGGGCTGTCAGGTGAACGCGAGTGGCTCAATGTAGCTCGTTAACGTCCTCTCATGAACCCCCAAATTGGCAACGCCGCGGCCATGTTTTTCGATGACTTTGGTCCCCGGGCCGCGGAGCGCGTAATCCTGATCCACGGACATCCGTTCAACCGCACGCGGTGAGCCCCCCGGACGGCGGCCCTGACGGCCGCCGGCCACCGGGTCATCGCCCCTGACCTGCGGTGATACGGGGAAAGCCCGGCGTGGCA
Source organism: Streptomyces sp. NPDC006430 (assembly GCF_040612395.1). Taxonomy (NCBI): domain Bacteria; kingdom Bacillati; phylum Actinomycetota; class Actinomycetes; order Kitasatosporales; family Streptomycetaceae; genus Streptomyces; species Streptomyces sp. NPDC006430. The sequence continues at coordinate 154,616 of NZ_JBEXQA010000013.1, read as the reverse complement.
CGGGAAAGTCCTGCTCGCTTGACTTCGCGGATGATCTCGCGGCTCTCCTCGACGCCCTGGACATCGAACAAGCGGTCGTCGGCGGTGTGTCCATGGGTGGGCGGATCGCGATGGCCCCGTACGTCTACACCCCGGTCGCCGAGGCGCACGCCCTACACGCGCTGGTCCCGCACTCGGTACTCACGGTCGTCGAAGGGGCCGGGCACCTGCCGGGACTGGAGGACGGCAGAAGTGGCCCCATGGATGGAGCTTCCATTGGCCCATGATGGCGGGCCACTCCACTGGTCCACTGGACCGGTGACGATACGGATCCTGCCCCCGCCCGGAGCCCCGCGCCGGCTGGCCGCCGCCCAGCTGGGCAATTCTGTCGGAGACGGCGCCTACTACGTGTGTTCGGCCCTCTACTTCACCCAGGTGGTCGGCCTCTCGCCCGCCCGGATCGGCCTCGGGCTGACGCTCGCGTGGGCGATCGGCTCGGTCGCGAGCGTTCCGCTAGGGGCGCTCGCCGACCGGCGCGGCCCGCGCGGCACCTCCGTGCTGCTGGCGCTGGCCACCGCCGCATCGGTCTCCTCGTTCCTGTTCATCCGCTCCTTCTGGGCCTTCCTGTTCGCCGCCGTCGGCTACGCCACCGCCCAGTGCGGGCTTGCGGCCGCCCGGCAGGCGCTGCTCGCGGGGCTCGTGACCCCCCAGGAGCGGACGGGCGTCCTGGCGCACCTCCAGTCCGTGCTGAACGCCGGCCTGGCGCTGGGTGCGGCGCTCGGCGGACTCGCCCTGAGCGTCGGCACGGAGCAGTCCTACCTCGCGGTGTTCGTGCTGGACGCGGCGGGCTTCCTGCTCTGTGCCGCCGTACTGCTGCGGCTGCCCGCAGTGGCCCCCGTCCCGGAGCGCGCGGCCGGGGAACCGCGGCTGGCGGTGCTCCGCGACCGGCCGTACGCGCTGGTCACGCTGCTGAACGCGGTCCTGTTGCTGCGGATGCCGCTGCTGAGCCTGGCGATCCCGCTGTGGATCGTGCAGCGGACGAGTGCCCCCGGCTGGCTGGTGTCGGCTCTGTTCGTGCTCAACACCGTGGCCGTGATGCTGTTCCAGGTGCGGGCGGCCCGGCCGGTGATCGACCTCGACGGCGCCCGACGGGCGGTCCGCCGGTCCGGTCTGCTCATGGCGGCCTCGTGCGTGGTGTTCGCCCTCTCCGCGCTGCCCGCGGCCCGATGGGCGGCCGCGGCGCTACTCGTCGCGGGCGCGGCGCTCCAGGCGGACGCGGAGATGCGGCAATCCGCCGGCTCCTGGCAGATCGGCTTCTCGTTGGCGCCGGCCGATCGCATCGGCCAGTACCAGGGCTTCTTCGGGACCGGGGTGCCGATCGCCCGGACCCTGGGGCCGGTGCTGTTGACCTCGCTGCTCCTGCTGTGGGGGATCCCGGGCTGGCTGCTGCTCGGCGCGGTCCTGCTGGCGGCCTCGTACGGGATGGGCCCGGCGGTCCGCCGGGCCGGGGCGGTCCACCGGGGAACCGGGCCCGCGGCGGCCGTCGCCGCCTGAGATCATCCGCGCATGGACTTCGTGACGCAACCGGCCCGCCTCGTGGCCACGGGGACCCCGCCCTGCCCGACGACGGGTACGGGGTGTGAGATGGACGACGTACTGCGCCGGCTCGCGGCCGTCGGGCCGTTCTTCACCGTGCCGTACGGGAAGGAGCCGCCCGGGGACGGGTTCCGGCCGCTGGGCGAGCTGTACGGGGAACGGCTCCAGCAGTACGTGGCCGAGGTGGGACGGCGGATCGGCAGCGGGGCCGGGCGCGTGGCGGCATCGACCGCACAGTTCGGGATCGCCTCGCGGCTGTGGTCGCTCGGGCTGGGCTGCGCCGCGCTCGGCGGGCGGGTGCCGGACCTGGGGGTCGACCGGGTGTGGTGGAGGTTGCCCGCGGCGGGGTCGCTGGAGCTGTGGCTGCCCGATCCCGGTCGGGGGGCCCTGCCGGTCGAGGAACTCGGGGAGAACGTGCTGGGGAACCTCGCGGTCTTGGGCGCGGACCTGCGGGCCCGGTACGCGGTGTCGCCGAAGGTGCTGCGCGGGAACGCCGCGTCGGGCCTGGTCGGGGCGGTGCGGGTGCTGATCGACCGGGTCCCGGGCGGCCCGGCGGTGTCCGTGGCCGCGCAACTGCTGGCCGAGGGCGGCCCGCTCGGCGGGACCGGCACCTTCCTCCACGAAGAGGGCCTCGGGGTGGCCTTCGTGCGGCGCAGCTGCTGCCTCTACTACCAGGTGCCCGGCGGCGGCCTCTGCGGGGACTGCGTGCTGCGGACCAGGTAGTCGGGCCGGCAGGGCGGGGCCATCGGGGAGCAGTGCACTGCTCCCCGATGGCCCCGCGAACAGCACGGCGACGTCGTCTCCGACCGGCTCGCCGGTGTACTGCGGCGTCAGCGCTTCAGCGCGCGTGGTGCTCGCGCGTGCGGACGCCTCAGAAGGTGAGGTTCCAGGCGTCGATCTTGCCGGTGTCCGCGTTGGCGTTGTCGTTCACGCGGAGCTTCCAGACACCGCCCGCGACCTCCGAGGAGGCGTTGACGGTGAAGGTCTGGATGATGTTGTCGGTGCTGCCGCCGGACCGGTTGCTCAGCGTGTAGACGGAGCCGTCCGGGGCCACGAGGTCGACCTTCAGGTCACCGATGTAGGTGTGCTTGATGTCCACGCCCACCTTGAGGGTGGCCGGCGCGTTGCCGGTCACCCCGCTGACGGTGATGGGGCTCTCCACGGTGGCGTTGTCGTTGATCGCGAAGTCGCCGATGTTCTCGAAGTACTTCCCGGGCGGCGGGGTGGCCCCGACCGCCTTCAGCGCGTCGACCTGGCCCTCGCCGAAGAAGGAGTTGTTGGCCGTCGTCCCGGTGCAGCGGGTGTCCGAGGGGCAGGCGATGTCGTTGGCCTGGGCGGCCAGCTTCTCGCGGATCTGCGCCGGGGTGATGCCGGGGTTGGTGCTGGCGAGCAGGGCCGCGACGCCCACCACGTGCGGGGTGGCCATCGAGGTGCCGCTCTTGCTGCCGTACGTGCCGCCCGGCAGCGTGGAGTACACGTTGCTGCCCGGCGCCGCCACGTCGATGACGCCCTGGCCGTAGTTGGAGAACGAGGCCTTGGTGACGCCGGTGCCGTTCGCCGCGACCGTGACCACGCCCGGCAGTTCGGTCGGGATGTCCAGGCAGGCGTTGGTGATGGTGCGGGTGACCGGCGTCGAGTCGTTCGGGCTCGCGGAGTCGGTCGTCTTGTGGGCGAGGTCGTAGTCCTCGTTGCCCGCGGCGGCGATCTGGAGCGAGCCCTTGCCCTCGGCGTACTCCTGGGCGCGCTTGACGCCCTCGATGATGGCGGCCTGGTCGATGTTGTCGGGGCAGTTGAACTGCCACGGGTCCGTGTAGTAGCTGTTGTTGGTGACCTTGAAGCCGTGGTCACCGGCCCACACGAAGCCGCAGATGGTGTTCTCCGCGAAGAAGAACGAGTTGCCCGGCTCGGCGACGCGGACGGCGGAGATCTTCACGCCCGGGGCCACGCCGATGACGCCCTTGCCGTTCTTGGCCGCCGCGATGGTGCCCGCCACGTGGGTGCCGTGGGTGTCCACGTCCCGCCAGGCGCCGGTACGGGTGTCGGGCTTGCCGTAGGCGCAGGAGACGGAGTCGGCCGCGTTGAAGTTCGGTGCCAGGTCCTGGTGCTGGTCGTCCACACCGGTGTCCAGGATGCCGACCTTGACCGAGGCGGAACCGGTGGTGACGGCCCAGGCCTGGTCCGCCTTGATCTGGCTCATGTCGGCGCGGACGGGCTCGCCGGTCGGGGTCGTCGCCTGCGCCGGGTTGGCGGGCAGCGCCGGGTTGTAGGCATCGGCCGGGACGTCCGAGGTGCGGGTGGCGCCGACCTGCTGGACCCCGCTGACGCCGCGCATCGTCGCGGCGAAGTTGGCGGAGGCCGAGTGGGCGACGATCACGCCGATGGCGTCGAAGTTGGAGAAGACGGTGCCGCCGTTGGCGGCAACGGCCGAGCGCACCGCGGTGCTGTCACCAGGGGTGGTGATCACCAGGTAGGCGCGGGTGCCGGCAACCCAGGTCGCACTCTGGGAAGTCGGCGCCGCGGGGGCGGCCTTGGCCGCGCTCTTGGCGGGAGCGGAAGGGGAGACGGGGGCGGTGCCGGCGAGCGCGGCGGGGGCCCCGAAGGCGAGTGCGGCGCCGAGGGTGGCGGCCAGCACGAGACTACGTCGAGGTCGGCTGGATATGTGGGGTATCAATGCGTCCTCCGAAGACGGCCCGGTGGTGCTGATAGCACCTACCGGGCCGTACGAAACGAGTGGTGGACGCAAGATGTCAGACGCGTGCCCCGGTATGGAAGTACCTTTTACCGCAGGACACTTCGCAGGCCGGTGGCCGAAAAGCGATGTTGTGGTGGCGGCCTGGTCCGCGGGTCGCGTCCTCGTCGCAGGAGCGGTTGCTTCCGGATGCGGGAGCAGACGCGGGCGGGGGATGTGGGAGGGGGCGGGAGTGGGGCCGACCGGGCTGGGCACCGTGGGGGCGAGCCCTGCCCGGTCGGCCCGCGACGGGCGCCCGGCTACACCGGTACGCCGTCCCTGGCGGCGGCCGGCGACTGTTCGGGTACGGCGAGGGTTTCCGTACCGTGGTCGTCGTCGACCAGCGTGGTCTCGTCGAACACAAGCCGTCCCGCGAGGACGTCGGCTGCCCGCGCGCGGTCGAACTCCTTGGTCCAGGTGCCGATGAGTACCGTCGCCACCGCGTTGCCCGCGAAGTTCGTCAGGGCCCGGGCCTCGCTCATGAAGCGGTCGATGCCCACGATCAGCCCGACGCCGTCGACCAGCTCCGGCCGGTGCGTCTGGAGTCCGCCCGCCAGCGTCGCAAGGCCCGCGCCCGTCACGCCGGCCGCACCCTTCGAGGCCACGATCATGAACAGCAGCAGCGAGATCTGCTCGCCCAGGGCGAGCGGCTTGCCCATGGCCTCGGCCACGAACAGCGAGGACATCGTCAGGTAGATCGCCGTCCCGTCCAGGTTGAACGAGTAGCCCGTCGGCACCGTGATGCCGACGACCGGCTTGGACACGCCCAGGTGCTCCATCTTCGCGATGAGCCGCGGCAGCGCCGACTCGGACGAGGAGGTGGAGAGGATCAGCAGGAACTCGCGACCCAGGTAGCGCAGCAGGGCGAACACGCTCACCCCGGTGCACACCCGCAGCAGGGTGCCCAGGACGACGAACACGAACAGCAGGCAGGTCGTGTAGAAGCCGATCATGATGACGGCCAGGGATTTCAGTGCGTCGATCCCGGTCGCGCCGACCACCGCGGCGATCGCACCGAACGCGCCCACCGGCGCTGCCCACATGATCATCGCCAGTACCCGGAACACCAGCTTCTGCACGTGCCCGATCCCGCGCAGCAGCGGCTCGCCCGCGCTGCCCATGGCCTGGAGTGCGAAGCCGCACAGCAGTGCGACGAGCAGGGTCTGCAGCACCTGGCCCCCGGTGAAGGCAGAGACCAGGGTGGTCGGGATGATCCCCAGCAGGAACTCGGGCGTGCTCTGCGCCCCGCCCGCCTTCGCCTGGGCCTCTCCCGCGTGCTTGGCGGCTTCGGTCAGGTGCAGCCCGCTGCCCGGCTCCAGCAGGTTCCCGACGACGAGCCCGATGGCCAGCGCCACCGTGGACATGATCATGAAGTAGCCGAGGGCGAGGCCGCCCACGGCGCCCACCTTCGTGGCCTTGCGGACCGACCCGATGCCCAGCACGATCGTGCAGAAGATCACGGGCGAGATCATCATCTTGATGAGGTTCACGAAGCCGGTGCCCAGCGGCTTGAGCTCCACGGCCACGCCGGGTGCGGCGAAGCCGACGGCGATGCCGAGGAGCACCGCGGCGATCACCGCGATGTACAGATAGTGCGTCTTGTCGCGTCTGGCGGCCACGTCGCCTCCTGGTGGTGAATGCGTTCCGGGAGACCATCGCCCGGCGCTGTGACCCCGGTCACCCTTGCGTTCATTGAGTTCACGACCGGGTGCAGACTGAACGCCATGTTCCGGTTCCCTCGACCGCCGCGCAGCCTCGCCGGCCAGCTCTTCGCCATGCAGGTGTTGCTGGTCACCGCGGTCGTCGCCGGCTGCGCGGTCTTCGCGTACGCCACCGCCCGCGGGCAGGCCGAGGAGGCCGCCCGACGCCAGGCCGGATCCGTGGCCCGCGCGGTCGCCGACTCCCCGTCGGTCCACCAGGCCGTCCGGGGGGCGGGGGACGGCAGCGACCCCTCGGTCACGCTCCAGCCCTACGCCGAGCGGGTCCGCGTCGACTCGGGCGTGGACTTCGTGACGATCATGGCCCCGGACGGGCGGCGCTGGACCCATCCCGACCCGCGGCGGATCGGCGAACCGTTCATGGGCAACACCGCCCCCGCCCTGCGCGGCCGGACCTTCAGCGAGACCTACACCGGCACCCTGGGGCCCTCCATCCGCGTGGTCACCCCGCTCGTGGACGACGGCCGGGTCATCGGCATGGTCAGCGCCGGCATCACCGTCCGTGCGGTGAGCGCCCGGCTCGCCGAGCAGCTCGCCGTCCTCGCATGGGTCGCGGTCGGCGCGCTCGCCCTCGGCGGGGTGGGCACGTACGTCGTCAACGCCCGGCTGCGCCGGCACACCCACGGGATGAACGCGTCCGAGCTCAGTCGGATGTACGACTACCACCAGGCGGCCCTGCACGGAGTGCGCGAAGGGCTGCTGATGCTCGACGGCCAGCGCCGGATCACGCTGATCAACGACGCCGGGCGGGAACTGCTCGGTCTGCGCGGCGACGTCCGGGGCACCGGCGTCGCCGACCTGGGGCTGCCCGCACCGCTCACCGGCGCCCTGCTCGCCGACCGCCCGAGGGTGGACGAGGTGCACTTGACCGTGAACCGGGTGCTGGTCCTCAACAGCTCTCCGGTCGCGGGCGGAGGGCGGCGCGGCACCGTGGTCACCCTGCGCGACCACACCGAACTTCAGTCGCTCACCGGAGAGTTGGATCAGGAGCGCGCATTCACCCAGGCGCTCCGCTCCCAGGCCCACGAGGCGGCCAACCGACTGCACACGGTGGTCTCCCTCATCGAACTCGACCGTGCGGACGAGGCGGTGGAGTTCGCCACCGCCGAACTGGAGCTGGCCCAGGCCCTCACCGACGAGGTGGTCACCGGCGTCGGCGAGCCCGTCCTGGTGGCCCTGCTGCTGGGCAAGGCGGCCCAGGCGCACGAGCGGGGCGTCGAGCTCGTCGTCACCCCCGACAGCCGTGCCGTCGACGGCAGCACCGGAACCGTCCCGGCCCGGGACCTGGTCACGGTCCTCGGCAACCTCCTCGACAACGCCGTCGACGCCCTCACCGGCGTCCCCGGCGCCCGGATCGCGGTCACCGTCCGCCCGGAGGAGGACGGACTGCTCCTGCGCGTCACCGACAATGGCCCAGGGCTGCCCCCGGGGGCCGCGGGCGACGTTTTCCTGCGCGGCTGGTCGGGGAAGGGGGAGGGGCGCGGCCTCGGCCTCGCGCTCGTCCGACAGGTGGCCCACCGGCACGGTGGCAGCGCGGAAGCCGCCGAAGTTCCGGGCGGGGGAGCCGAGTTCACCGTACGACTGCCGATGAGAAGGGGGCCGAGGCCATGAGCGGAGCACGCGGGTCGGCCGACGTGCGGGTGTTGGTGGTCGAGGACGACCCCGTCGCCGCCGATGCGCACGCACTGTACGTCGGCCGGGTGCCCGGCTTCACCGCGGTCGGCGCCGTCCACTCGCTCGCCGAGGCCACCCGGGTCCTGGAACGGACCCGCGTCGATCTGCTGCTGCTCGACCTCACCCTGCCCGACGGCCACGGGCTGCGCTTCGCCCGCCGGCTGCGGGCTGCCGGGCATCCGGTCGACGTGATCGTGGTGACCTCGGCGCGGGACCTGGCCGTGGTCCGCGAGAGCGTCTCGCTCGGTGTGGTCCAGTACGTACTGAAGCCCTTCGCCTTCCCCACGCTGCGCGAGCGGCTGCTGCGCTACGCCGAGTTCCGGGCGACCGCGGGGGAGGCCGCCGGGCAGGACGACGTGGACCGGGCGCTCGCCGCCCTGCGCGCCCCGAGCCCCGCGGAGCTCCCCAAGGGGCTCAGCGCGCCGACCCTGGACCGGGTCGCCGCGCTGCTGCGGGCGGCGCCCGAGGGGCTGACCGCCGCCGGGACGGCCGAGGCGGCCGGGATCTCGCGGATCACCGCCCGCCGATACCTGGAGCACCTGGTGGACACCGGGCGGGCGGACCGCACCCCGCGGTACGGCCAGGTCGGCCGCCCAGAACTGCACTACCGCTGGCTGGCGGCGGCCGGGACCGGTTCGGTGTCGAAGGTGTAGAACTTCCGGTGGTCGAGCATGTCGGCCGGGGTCACGTCGTTCCACGGCCGCATCGTGTCGTGCAGGTCCACCACGTTGGCGGTGCCGGCGGCCGGCAGGTAGGTGGATTGCGGGTGGCGGGCCTGCCACTCGGCCCACAGCTTGTCCACGAAGGCGTGGTGCATCCAGAACACCGGGTCGTTGGGGGAGACTCCGGTGGCCATCTGGCCGCCGACCCACACGTGCACCCGGTTGTGGAGGTTGGCGCCGCGCCAGCCCTCCAGGTTGTTGCGGAAGCCGTTCGAGGAACTGTTCCAGGGGGCCGTGTCGTACACCGGCATGGCGAGCACGGCGTCCACCTCGGCCTTGGTCGGCAGCTCGGCCACCCCCGTGCCGAGTGCCCGCCGCAGGTAGGCGCGCCCGTCCACCCGTACGTTCACGTTCCACTTGCCTGCCGCGTAGGCGAACGGGCCGTCGAGGACCTGCCCGTCGCGGGCCCGGCCGGTGCCGCCGAGGAAGTCGGCGGCCCAGAGGGAGGAGCGGGAGGTGCGGTCCGTCGTCCAGTCCCAGTACGGGAGCGCGACCTCCGGATCCACTTTCTGCAGCGCGGCTTCGAACTCGATCAGGAAGCGGCGGTGCCAGGGCAGGAAGGACGGGGAGCGGTGGCCGACCCGGTCGCCGGAGTCGGTGTCGCTCATGATGAACCCGTTGTGGGTGGTGACGAAGCGGTCGTAGGCGCCGGTGCGCTTGAGCTCGATCAGGGCATTGGTGAAGGCCCGCTTCTCCTCGGGCGTCAGCGTGGCCTGGTTCTTGCGGACGGTCATGCCGTGCCCCCCATGGGCGCGAACGGAGCGAGGACGGAGCCCTGCAGCTCGCGTACGGCGGCGCGGGCGAGCGAGGTGGGATCGGCGAAGGTCTCGTAGTGGTTGACCACGCTGATCCACGTGCCGTCGGCGTTGCGCATGACGTGCAGCTCGCGGCCGTCTATCCGGACCGTGGGCAGGCCGGGGGAGTGGTGGCCGCCGTGGTGGCCCCCTCCGCCCGGGGTGATCTGGATGCGGCGGCCCTGGTACACCTCGTCGACCGTGCCGGTGGGTATGGAGGCGCGGGAGTCGGTGGCGGCTGCGTGCGCGGTGGCGCCGGTGAGGCCGAGGGCGGTGAGTGCGCCGGCGGTGGTGCCCATGGCCTGCCGGCGGGTGATCTTCTTCATGGTGCGAAGAAGTATCAGGCGGGCAGGGGGCGTTGACCGATATCTGGACATCAGCGGATAAGTTGCTTGTAGAACTAATTGGTTGATCTTCCCGTCCGAACGGGCTTCGGCGGTCCGGACGGGAAGATCTTCGAGCAGTGGCCTACTTGGCGGTAATTTATTCGGTGCGCATGCGGTTGTTATGGAGGGGATCACACCGCCGAGTCGGCCGGAAGATTTCCGACGCCATGCCCGATTTCTTCATCAAGGTGAGGGAAAGGGCGTTTGTGATGACCAGTAATCTATAGTCCGGATATGGCTCTTCATGAGACGAAAGACGTACGCGCCGGTGACGCCGATACGGACGTGTTCGCGTCCGCGCTGAGCGGCCAGATCCTCCCCAAGTACCGCATGCCCGACGACCACTCACCCACCGAGGTGGTCTACGAGCTGCTGCGCAACGAGCTCCTCCTCGACGGCAACGCGTCCCAGAACCTGGCCACCTTCTGCACCACCTGGTCGGACGACGGCGTACACAGCCTGATGAACCTGTGCCTCGACAAGAACATGATCGACAAGGACGAGTACCCGCAGACGGCCGAGATCGAGGCCCGCTGCGTGAACATCCTGGCCGACCTGTGGCACGCACCGGCCGGCGGCGCGGCCACCGGCTGCTCCACCACCGGCTCCAGCGAGGCGGCCATGCTCGGCGGACTCGCCCTCAAGTGGCGCTGGCGCAAACGCCGACAGGCCCAGGGCCTCCCCACCGACCGTCCCAACCTGGTGTGCGGGCCCGTCCAGATCTGCTGGGAGAAGTTCGCCCGCTACTTCGACGTCGAACTGCGCCAGGTGCCGCTCGAAGCCGACGCCACCGGCCTGCGCCCCCATCAGCTCGCCGCGTACGTCGACGAGAACACCATCGGCGTCGTCGCCATCCTCGGCGTCACCTACACCTGCGACTACGAGCCCGTCGCCGAACTCGCCGCCGAGCTCGACCGGATCCAGGCCGAGCACGGCTGGGACGTGCCGCTCCACGTGGACGCGGCAAGCGGCGGCTTCGTCGCCCCCTTCCTCCACCCCGACGTGGTGTGGGACTTCCGGCTGCCGCGCGTCGCCTCCGTCAACACCTCCGGGCACAAGTACGGGCTCGCACCCCTCGGCGTCGGCTGGATCGTGTGGCGCACCGCCGACCTGCTGCCCCCGGAACTCGTCTTCGACGTGGACTACCTGGGCGGTGACATGCCGACCTTCGCCCTCAACTTCTCCCGCCCCGGCGGCGAGGTCATCGCCCAGTACTACCTGTTCCTGCGGCTCGGCCACGGCGGCTACCGACGCGTCCAGCAGGCCTGCGCCGACACCGCCCAGTACCTGGCCGGGCAGATCGCCGACATGGGCCCCTTCACCCTGCTCTACGACGGCCGCGGAGCCCTGCCCGCCGTCTCCTACCGGCTCACCGATCCGGCCGGATCCCCCTTCAGCCTCTACGACCTCTCCGACCGGCTGCGGATGCGCGGCTGGCAGGTGCCCTCGTACCCGCTGCCGGCCGACCGGGACGACACCGTCATCCAGCGCGTGCTGATCCGGCACGGCGTGACCCGCGACCAGATCGCCCTGCTCCTCACCGACCTGCGCCACGCGGTGGAACACCTGACCGCCTCACCCCCGCCGGCGCCGCCGGCCCCGCCCCGCTCGGGCTTCCACCACTAAGCGGGCTCGGGGAAGTGAGGCACGCCCCCACGCCGCCCGGCACGCAGTCTCGCCGCACCGGCCGAAGACCCAAGTACGTCCAGTACAAGGGCCTGCCCCGTCCACACCGGGGTCGTCCGCGCCCACGACGTCATCCGCGTGCTGTCGACGAACAGCAGGGCCCGGCGGGCGCGTCCGGGCCGTGCGCGCCGCTCGTGTGGTCGTCGGGGCGGAGCCGGTTTGACCGGCCATCGACCTCCTGCGGTTCATGCACCGACCCTCTCGTCCCGGACCGTGCGGGCGCGGGCGCGGGCGACGAAGGGTTGCGAGAAGACCGTGATGGCGATGGAGACAGCAGCCACGGCAGTGATCGTGGTGCCGGGGGTGAGGTGCTGGGCGACGCCGCCGGCGATCGCGGCTCCGATGCCCTGCCACGTCATCCGGCCGGCGGACTCGACGCCCTGCACCTGCCCGCGGACCGGGTCAGGGGTCAGCGCGAGGAGCTGTTCTTGGAGTGGCAGGGTGGCGGCGAACCCGGCACTGGCCACGAACACCGCGGCCGTGACGACCAGCGTCGGCGGGTTGGCGGCGAACAGCACGTACGGCACGGCGAGCAGCAGTCGCAATGCGAACGCGCAGCGGCGTCGCTGGTCGGCGGTGAGCAGGCGCCCGACCGCCAGGTCTCCGAGGAGCATGCCAGCCGATCCGGCGGCCAGCAGGGCTCCGGCGTGATCTGGGGCGTAGGAAATGAACAGAGCCTCACAGCCGACGATCAGGCCGTTGGGGACCCATAGATTGAGCAGCAGCGCCCGCTGGCCGGAGTGGGAGAAGAGCGCGGTGTTGGTCGTCCAGGTCTGGCGCAGTCCGGGGCGACGGGTCAGCCGGATCGAACGTTCCCGGACGGTCGCCGCCACGACGCCCAACCCGAGTCCGGTCAGGCCAGCGGCGATGACGAAGACTTCCCGCGGGTCCAGGTGCCGCAGTAGTAGGGCGCCGGTGGCGTAGCCGAGGATTGCCGTGCCGCCCGACGTGATGTTCATCAGCGACCGCGCAAGCGCATACGTGGAGGTCGGCACGACTTCGGCGAGCAGCCCCATCCGCGTTCCGGTGCCGAGCGACTGGAAGAACCCCAGCACCAGGAGGAGACCGAACCGGGCGGCCAGCGGTAGCCCCGGAACAGCCTGCGCGGCAACACCCACCAGCGAGACGCACTGGAGCGTGACGAGGGTCCGGCGCGGACGGCTCCCGTCCGCGACCGACATCAGGGTCAGTGCGCCGAGCACCGTTGCGAACGTGGCACCGTACATGCTCACGGCCGTCAGGAACGGGGATCGGGTCTGCTGGTCGACCAGCGTGCCGAGCGCGAAGCCCGACAAGGTGCTCGCGGCGACCGTCAGTGTGAAGCTGGCGTACAAACCGGCGAACTCACGGTTGCGGAGCAGAGCGCGGTAGCTGGTGGTGGGAAGTGTCGTGGGCGCGGAATTGTCAGAAGGCATGAAAAAGCCTCCGGACGCACCCGTTGGGGCGTCGAAGGCGAACTCGCGCATTCTAGCACGTGGTTCGCCCCGTCCCGCGGCAGCCGCCGCGCGGACGGGGCGAACGCCCGCGCCGGGCCGCTGCCGGGAACCGTTCCGTCAGCTGCCGGGGCAGCGCCGGATCCCTGTCGTGGCGGGTGCGCCCTGGCGCCGACTGCGACCGGGTCCGGCGGGCGGCGTCCCGCACCGCCGCCTCGTCGCCACCGAAGGCGCCGCCGGTCTCCGGGTACGCGTACGACCGTCGTGCGTCCCGCGCCCGCTCACATCCGGGCGCCGAAGTTCTGCGTCCACCACGGGCCGCCCGAGCCCTGGTGGATTCCCACGCCGATGTCCTTGAAGGAGCAGTTGAGGATGTTGGCGCGATGGCCCGGGCTCTTCATCCACGAGTCCATCACCGAGGCCGCGGTCTGCTGGCCCCGCGCGATGTTCTCCCCGTACGTCGACCAGCGGTACCCGGCGGCCGTCGTCCGCTGCCCCGGGTCGGCTCCGTCGGGATTGGTGTGCGAGAAGAAGTTCCGGTTCGCCATGTCGTCGGAATGCCCCTGGGCAGCCGCCCGCAGCTGCGAGTCCTCCTTGAGGGCTCCGCAGCCCGCCTCCGCGCGCTCCTTGTTGACCAGGGCGATGACCTGGCCGGCGATTCCCGGCGGGGCGGGCGCGGGAGCGGGTGCCGAAGTGCGCGGCGGCGTGGACTTGGTCGGCGTCGGGCTGGGGCTCGGGCTCTGCACGGTCGGGCTCGGCGAGGCGGAGGCCGACGGGGAGGGGGACGCGGAGGGCGAGGCCGAGGGCGACGGGGAGGCGGAGTCGGGCGCCGACAGCGCGGCCAGCGGCGTGGCGGGCGCGCCGTCGGCCTCTTGGTCGCCCGAGCCGGGGAGTCCGCCGAGGTAGGCCAGTCCGCCGCCCGCGACGCACGCGGCGAGCACCGCACCGCCGATCACCCGGCGGCGGCTCTGCTTGCGCTTGCGCACTGCGCTGCGGCCCCGGCCGGGCGTGGCGTCCGGGATGCCGCCCTCGCTGGAGACCGTGGGGGTGAGCTGCGTCGCGGCGTCGGAGAAGTCCGTAACGCCGAAGTCCGTGCCGCCGAAGTCCGTGTCACCGGGGCCGGGGCCGGGGCCGGGGCCGGGGCCGGGGGTGCCGAGCCCCGGTTCGGCGAAGCCCGGGTCGGCATACCCCGCGGGGGCGCCCGCGCCGCCCTCGGTCGCGTACGCCGCGTTCGCTGGGGCGAAGTGTGCACCCGCCGGTACGAAACCGCCCGCCGCGGCCGACCGTATGCCGGCCAGCAGGGCCACCGAGACCGGGACCAGGGCCAGGCCCGCGAGCAGCCCTTCCGCCGGGAGCAGTCCGCTCCACAGTCCTGCGCACCGTATGCACTCCCGCGCGTGCCGGGCTATTCGCTTGCGCCACAGCGTCGACGGCAGGCCGTCCCAGCTGGCCGTCACCGTCCGCAGCCCCTCGCAGGGCGGCTGCGCGTCCAGGGCCCGTTCCACCACCCGGGCGGACTCCAGCTGGGCCTTCATCCGCTGCACGCGCACCGCGGTGTGCTGCGGGGACAGTTCCAGGGCCGCGGCCACCTCGGAGCGGCTCAGCTCACCAGCGCATTCCAGCCACCACAGCGACAGCAGCGCCCGGTCGTCGGTCTCCAGCCAGCGGGTGGCCCGGGCCGTTTCCCGCCGCTGCCCCTCCAACTGGAGCCGTACGACCGTCAGGTCCACGAAGTCGGCACCCGGGTCCGCCAGCTCCCAGGCGGCTTCCAGGCCGCTTTCACCGGGGGCGCTGTGTCGGGCCTGCCAGTGCGCCCGTACCCGGTTCATCGCGATCGCCACCAGCCAGGAACGGAAGCTCTCGTCCACGCGCAGGCCGCTGAGGCCGTCGAGCGCCCGGAGCATCGTGTCCTGCACCACGTCGTCCACGTCGCAGGACCCGTTCAGGGCGCGTCCGACGATGTTGTAGACGAGCGGCAGGTACGTGCCGACGAGCTCGTCCTGCGCGCGGGGATCGCCCGCCCGGGCCGCTGCCACCAGCGCTGCCGTGTGCTGTGTAGTCATGTGCTGTTTCCCTGTCCGTACCGGCGGTCGATGATGCCCACTACCTGGGAGACCGTCGAGCGGGGTCCGGATAACAGTTATCCGGAAGAAGAATCCGCGGCTTCCTGGGAGTAGCGCCGTGCGGACGCGTCCACCTGGGCGAGCCGCCTCAGGGCCGCAAGCATCGCATCCCCCAGTACGGTGCCCACCACCACCCGCTCCACCAGCTCCTCCGGGCGCTGTCGACGGGTCACGAAGTCGAGGTCGGCGGCGGCGATCCGCTCTCCGGCGGCGGCGAACTCGTCCAGAGTCGACCGGGTCGGGGAAGGCGACGTCGACGGTCCGCGCGGCAGCGCCGAGGAGCAGGTGCACGGGGCGGTCGCGGTCCTCCACCGCTTCGACCAGGACACCAACGTCAGCCTCGGCTACAAGGCGGTCTATCCCGACGAGGCTGTCCAAGCCCATCTGGCCTTCCTGGCCCGTCGACGAGCTATGCGGCCAACCGATGAATACCGTGTCCCGACCGACGAGGAGTGGAGCGAATTCCTGGGCCACTTCGAGCGGCGCAAGGTCTCCATCGGCACCTGCGACCGCTCGTTCAGTACCCCCTGCATCCACGAGCACGCCTGCTTCTGTGAACCAGACCATCGCTCTGGCTTGCAGGAGTCGCCTCGGACCGCTGCTTCGCGTTCGGCTCTTGCTGCCGTGAGTGAGGCTCTTGACCCTCACGTGGCGTCAGGCTGCATAGTCGGTGCCGTGGATGATCACTGGACCGTGGGACGCGTGGCCGAGCTCGCCGACGTGAGCGTCCGCACGCTGCATCACTACGACGAGATCGGGCTCGTCCGGCCGTCGGCGCGGACCGTGGCCGGGTACCGGGCCTACTCGGCGGGCGACGTGGAGCGGCTGCGGGAGGTGCTGGCCTATCGGCGGTTGGGTTTCGGGCTGCAGGAGGTCGCGGAACTGGTCGCAGACCCGTCCACCGACACGGCCGCGCACCTGCGCCGACTGCGCGGCCTGCTGCTGGAGCGGCGTGATCGCGCTGACGCCATGGTGGCGGCCATCGACAGGGAACTTGAGGCACGGGCGAAGGGACTGAAGGTGACACCGGAGGAGCAACTGGAGATGCTCGGTGCACGGCTGTACGACGCGATCGGCGGCGCCTACACCGCGACACGGCGTACCGATCCGCGGATCGCCGCGCAGATCTGGGACGCGCTCGGGGACACGCAGACGGTGCTGAACGTCGGGGCCGGCACCGGCTCCTACGAGCCTGCTGATCGCGACGTGACCGCGGTGGAGCCATCGGCGGTCATGCGGGGGCAGCGGCCTGCCGGCTCGGCGCCGTGCGTGGCCGCCGCCGCGGAGAGCCTGCCGTTCGAGGACCACTCCTTCGACGTCGCCATGGCCGTCTCCACCGTTCACCACTGGGGGGACCCGTTAGCGGGGCTGCGCGAGATGCGGCGCGTGGCCCGCCGCGTCGTGGTGCTCACGTTCGACACCGACGAGCCCGGATGGCAGGACCGGTTCTGGCTTACCCGCGACTACCTGCCTGAGTTCGCCGCCGTCCTCGCGGAATTTCCCTCCCTGGCTGGGATGGCCGACGCGATCGGCGCCCGCGTTGAGCCGGTGCCCATCCCGTGGGACTGCGCTGACGGCCTGTTCGAGGCTTACTGGCGCCGACCGGGGGCGTATCTGGAGGATCACGTGCGCCGTGCGATGTCGGTGTGGACGAGGGTCGGACCGGAGGTCGAGCAGGGGGCGGTGCGAAGCCTTAGCGACGACCTCGAATCCGGCCGGTGGGCCGAGCGCAACAGCGACCTCGCCGACCTCGACGCGGCAGATCTCGGCCTCCGCCTGCTCATTGCTTGAACCGCGTCGCAGCGTCAGTGCCATGGCGGCATTTGGATGGCTCGCCGGTCATGTGCGGCGCTGAGCGGGCATGGCGCTGTGGACAGGACCGGCCGCGCGACTCGGCATGCCCAGGTCGATCGCCCGCGAGCCCCGCTGGTCGATCTGCGCAAGCTTGTCCTCCGCTCCGGCGAGGCTGATTCGCAGTCCTTCGACCTCGCCGAGCCAGCCTTCGCGTTCGGCTTCGGTGATGCGTGCAATGAGGTTGTCGCGGATCTCCTCCAACCGGATGAGCTTGACCGGGGCCGGCTGGAGGAGCGAGCAACGAACGCAAGCATGTTCATGGACACAAGGGCTTGAGGAGGCACGAGCGTAGGTGCCGATGGAGACCTTGCGCTTCTCGAAGTGCGCGAGGAATGCGTCCCCTTCCTCCTCGGTGGGGATCCGATACTCATCGCTGGGTCGGGTGGCCCTGCGGCGGGCGATGAAGGCGCGATGGGCCTCGATCGTCTCGGCGGGGTAGATCGCTAGTGGTGTGCTCGGGTATTGGAACTCTCTGAATGCCTCCTGCCCCCGCAGTTTCGCTCGGGTCGCCGGCGTGCTGCGGTCCTGTATCAGGTCAGGTCAGGTCGGTGCGAGGGTCGATAGCCCAGTGGTTGGTTCGCAGGACTCGACCGGCGAAGGGCACGTCTCGCTTGCCCAGGAACCGGAAGCCGAGCGTGCGGCAGATGCCGTTGGACGGGGCGTTGGTTGTTGCGGGGAATGCGTGTATCAACCCCCACCGGCCGTTGTCGCGGGCCAGCTCAAGAAGCTTGCGGACGCCCAGCTTCCCGAGTCCCTGTCCCTGGTACTCCGGCAGCACCATCCAGCCGATCTCGGAGATGCGCTCGCCGTCTGCGTCGTGAGGCCACAAGGCCACGGTACCCGCAACCACGTTCAGCTCGGCCTCATCGGGCACGATCATCTTTGTCCAGTCGGTGTCCGCTGCGACTCGTTGAACATCACGTTGGACCTTCGCCTCCATGCCTTCGCGAGGCAGCGGGCCGCCCAGCTCGGCCATCATGACCGGGTCGCATCGCATCCGGACGTAGGCGTCGACGTCACCGTACTCAACATCACGTAGCAGCATCTATGTTGCTCCCTTGTCTATGGATTCAGACATCATGGTGGCGGCGGCTTACCTCGGCTGCGTAGGCGGCCCAGTCCCCGGCGGCGGCTCGCTGCCATTTGATGGCGACGGTGATGTCGAACGTCGGTGATCGGGTCCCGGGCCCCGCAAGGACGCCTCCGCCGCCGGCGCCGTCGAGACCGTGATCGACGAAGCCTGCCGGACCCTGCACCTGCCCACGATCCGCTCACGCTGGGAGGAGATCGCGTCCACGGCGCTGCAGGAGCGAACCAGCTACAAGGACTTCCTGGCCGACCTGTTGGAAGCCGAGTGTCTCCAGCACGAGGAGCGGAAGACCCGGCTGGTCAGGGAGGCGACTTCGCCCGCCCCAAGCGGCTGGAGGACTTCGAGTTCGAGAAAAGTTCGAACGTGCCCCCCGACCAGGTCAGCACCCTGGCCGACCCAGCCGGGGTGAAAGCCGGCCTGCCGCTCTGTCTGATTGGGGACTCCGGCACCGGCAAGTCACACCTGCTGATCGCAATCGCTTCGAACGCCCCGTTCTCGGAGTGGAAGCAGACGTTCACCGACCCGCGGCTCTGCGCGGCGATCGTGGACCGAGACCGGCACCGACAGCTTCCGCTTCAAGAAGACCCAGAAGACACCGCAAGTCCTGAGTGCGTTTCCGTGGCGCGGCGTTCCGCCCGTCCCGTCCCGTCGTGCTCAGAGCAGCGGAGCGAGTGCCTCCGTGGCCGCGCGTAGGGCGGGAGCGTACGTCTCGATCTCCTCGCGGGAGACGAGGAAGGTGACGGTGGTGACGCTGACCCCGCCGATCGGTCGGCCCGTTGGGCCCAGGACCGCGGCGCCGATGCAGCGGATGGTCGGCTCGTTCTCCTCGTCGTCCACGGCGAACCCCCGGGCGTGGACCGCCTGCAGCTCCGCCCGCAGGGCATCCGGGGTGGTCAGTGTCCTCGGCGTGCGGCGCGGCAGCCCCGCGCCGGTGACCAGGGCGCTCACCTCCTCGTCGGGCAGGTGCGCCAGGATGCTCTTGCCGATCGCGGTGCTGTGCAGCGGCATCCGCATCCCGACCCGGGATGCCGTCAGGAACGGCTGGTCGCCCTCCAGCTTCCGGATGTAGGTGAGCGTCTCCCCGCTGTGCAGGGCGAGGTGGACGGTCTGGCCGGTGGCCTCCCGCAACTCGCCGAGGATCCGCCCGATGCTCTGCTGCTCACTGCCGCTGATCAGGGCGGACAGCGCACGCAGTCGAGGGCCCACCGCGTACCGGGATTCGCCTTCGAGGCGTACGAAGCCCTGCTCGATCAGTGAGGCGAGGATTCGGAAGGTGCTCGACTTCGGGACGGCTGCCGCCACCGTCACATCGGTGAGCCGGTGCGGCCCGCCGGGCGCGGCCACCGCCTCCAGGATCCGCATCGCCTTCTCCAGGGCGGTCCCGGCCGCCGAGGTCCGGCCGCCGCGGGAGGTGGCGCCGACGCCGGCTCCGCCGGCGGCCTCGGCTTCCGAGTCCCTCGTGTCACTCATATCCCTCTCGTTCCTCTGGCCCTTCTCATCGGGCATGCGCTCTCCCAAGGCGGGCCGGGTTGTGGGTAGGGTCTCGGCAAGGAGTTCCAATACACGGTACCGCGTGCCACTACGTGGCACACGAGGGGGTCTTCCGTTGTCCTGTCACCCGTACGCGGCGCTGGCCGCCCAAGGCCTGCTGCCAGTGCTGCGCAACGCCGACGCGGACGAGGCCGTCCGCCGGACCACCGCCCTGCTGGCCGCCGGCTGCCGCGCGATCGAACTGACCACCTCCACCCCCGGCTGGGCCGAGGCCGTCGCCCGTACCGCACCGCTCACCGACGCCCACGACCGTCCCGCCCTGATCGGCGTCGGCACCGTCACCACCACAGCCGAGGCCGAGTCCGCCCTGGCCGCGGGCGCGGCCTTCCTGATCTCCCCCTACCCGGCCCCCGAAGTCCGCGCCGTCGCCACACGGCGCGGGGCGGTCTTCGTGGAGGGTGGCTTCACCCCGGGCGAGATCGCCTCCGCCGTCCGGGCCGCCGGCGCCGCCAAGGTCTTCCCGGCGCACGTCGGCGGCCCGCAGTTCATCCGCTCCCTCAAAGCGGTGCTGCCCGAGGCCCTGTTCATCACGACCGGAGGCATTCGCCCCGACGAGACCCGACAATGGCTCGACGCTGGGGCGACCGCCGTCGGGATCGGCACCGGCCTGCCGGAGGACCTCGGCGAACTCGCCGCACTGTTCGCCGAGTTGGCACGGCCCTGCTGCGCCCACTGCGCCCGTCCGGAGCGCTGAGGTGCCTCCCCGAACCGCATACGACGTACTCGTCCTCGGCGAGGTCCTCGTGGAGGTCCACGCCGACACCGCGCTATCGGAAGCCGCGGACGGCACCCCGGCCCGCATCTCCTACTCCGGCGACGCCCTCAACACGGCCGCCGCCGCGGTGGCCGCCGGGGCTCGGACCGCCCTGCTCGCCGTCATCGGAGACGACGAGCTCAGCACACCGCTGCTGCACCGCGCGACCGAGCTCGGCATCGACGTCTCCCACGTGCGCCGCGCCCCGCGCCCCAACGGCGCCTACCTGCTCGCCGCCGACACCGAGGGCGACCGTGCGTTCGTCTACTGGCGGACCCACAGCGCCGGTTCCACCCTCTCCACCCGGCACGTCGATTCCTGGCGGGAGCTGCTGACCGGCGCGAAGGCCCTCGTCACCAGCGGGATCACCGGCGCGCTCTCCCCGACCAGCCGCGATGCGGTGGTGGCCGCCGCCGAGACCGTGCACGGCGCCGGCGGGCACGTCGCCTACGACCCCAACTTCCGTTCCCGGCTCACCGGGCGGGCCAAGGCCCGGGAGCTACTCGCCCGGGTCGCCCCGCTCACCGGGCTGCTCAAGTCCTCCTGCCCCTCCGACGCGCAGGCCCTGCTCGGCACCAGCGACCCGCGCACCGCCGCCGCCCGCTACCGTGCGCTCGGAGCCCGTACGGTCGTCATCACCGCGGGCGCGGACCGGTTGCTGCTCGACGACGGCAGCCGGCCCGCGTACCACCCCGTGCCCGTCAACCCCGATCCGGTCGACGCGACCGGTGCCGGGGACTGCTTCACCGGCACCACCACCGCCCGGCTCGTCCTCGGTGACCACCTCGTCGACGCCGTCGCGTACGGCGCGGCAGCGGCCTCCCTCTCGGTGTCGGGGCGCGGCGGCACCGGACGCGTTCCCGCGTTCGCCGAGACGGCGGCCCTGGCCGCCGCACACCGCACGGCCGGGCGGAACCGCCACCTGCCACCGCGGCATACCCACACCAGCCCGAACCGGACCGAGCACTACTAGCGCCCTTCGAGTAGCGCGATCTCCTCGGGGGACAGGCGTAGCGCCCCGGCGGCGATGTTCTCGACGAGGTGGTCCGGGTTCCCGGTGCCCGGGATCGCGAGCACGTGCGGGCCGCGGTTCAAGGTCCAGGCGAGCCGCAGTTGCGCCGTCGACACCCCGTGTGTCGCGGCGATGTCCCGCACCTGCCGGCCGTCCTCCGTGATCACCCCGGCCTCCTTGCCCGCGCCGGCGATCGCGAAGAACGGCACGAAGGCGACGCCCTGTTGCCCGCACGCGTCGAGGAAGGCGTGGTCCTCGGCCGGCGAGTCGATCCCGTACGGGTTCTGCACGCAGACGACGGGGGCGATGGCGCGGGCCTCCGCGAGCTGGTCGGGACGTACGTTGGACACGCCGAGGTGCCGGACGAGCCCAGCCGTGCGCAGCTCGGCGAGCGCGCCGAAGTGCTCCGCGATCGAACCGGTGGTCTCACGGCGCGGTATGCGCAGGTTGACCACGTCGAGGTGGTCGCGCCCCAGCTGGCGCAGGTTCTCCTCGACCTGCCCGCGCAGCTGCTCGGGCGTGGCCCACCACCACTCCCCGGCGGAGTCCCGGCCCGGACCGACCTTGCTGGTGATCACCAGCTCGTCGCCGTACGGGGCAAGGGCCCGGTTGATCAGCTCGTTGGCCGAGCGCAGTGGAGAGAAGTAGAAGGACGCGGTGTCGATGTGGTTCACCCCGAGTTCGACCGCCCGCCGCAGCACGGCGATCACCCGGTCGCGGTCGCTGGGGGAGCCGTCGGCGAGGTGCGTCAGGCGCATGGCGCCGAAGCCGATGCGGCGGACGGTGAGGTCGCCGAGTTGCCAGGTGCCGGACGCTGCCGCGGTGATCGTTTCGGGAGTCATGCGGTGAGGGTAACCGGGTCGGCGACCCAGCCCGCGGCGAGAACCAGCCGGGAGGTGCGGTGGACGGCGAGGAAACCGAAGGGACGGTGGAAGGAGACCTCGACCCGGCGGACGCGGTGACCGGGCCGGGGCGGCGGCCCCCCGCCGGGCTGGGCCGCGATCGCGGTGACGGCCGCGGCTTCGAACCCGGTCGCGTCGAAAGCGGCCATGGCGGACTGCCGGGCAGAACCGACGGCCAGGGGTTCGGGGCTGATCCCCGGGAAGTGCCCGGAGGTGGGATCGCTGGCGCTCTCCAACCCGAACAGGCTGGCGTGCTCCAGCAGGTCGTGCTCGGCCCGGACCGAGAAGGCCACGGTGTCGACGTGGAGCACGGGTTCCGGGGCGTACGCGTCGACCGTACGGACGGTCAGACCGGGAGCGGGGCGCCCCTCGGGGAGGGACCCGGCGCCCACGGCCGGGGCCGCTCCCGTGACTACGGCCAGCCCTGCGGCCAGAACCTCGCCCGCCGACACCTGCGGCTCACCGAGGAGCAGGTGCACGTCCAACCCGTCCGCTCCACGGACTTCCAGGGCGGTGACCGGACCGGCCGGGCCGTGCGTCACGCGGACCGGGTCCAGCTCCGACGTGGTGCGGGACAAGCCGCGCAGGATCCGCCCGTGCCACGGTCCGTGATCGGGCCGCAGGGACCGCTCCGCGAACGGCTCCGCCCACCGCAACCGCAGCGCGAGCGCGGAGGCGAGGACCAGCCGGGTGTCCTGCTGGAGCGAGACGGGCATCTCCTCGACGAGGCCGTCGGTCCGCTGCTGCGCCCACCCGTCCAGGGTCTTGCGGTCGGTGTCCTCGTCGCCGGTCAGGGTGCCCCGGGCCCCGTGCGGGAGCGAGGCGAGCCACGGGTCCGCCAGGGGGAGGTCCGCCCTGGTCCACAGGCCGGTGGCCGCCCGCAGGCCCCGTACGTCGGCCAGTGCGTCGAGCAGGTCCCGGGCGGTCTCGACCGCGGAATCGGCGGATGTGCCCAGCGCTTCCGCGAGTTCGGCGCGGGCGGGTCCGTCGGCGCCGCCCGCCAGGAAGGCGAGCAGGGGCCAGACCCCGGTCGCCATCACGACGGTTCCCTCCTCGCCGGTCGCCGCCTGCTCGGCCCAGCGCATGGTGAGTCGGTTGACCGCCCGTACCGTCGTGTTCGTCATGGCGGGGAGCGTACGGGGTGGGACGCCGCCGAGCGGGGTCAATTCTCCGCGGCCCGGCGAGCGTTGTACTGCGCAGTGTCTGTTGTGGCGAGCAAGAATCCTCCGCAACACCCGTGCGGGACGAACTTCCTCTCACTCGACACACGAAATCAGTTGGACCTTCGGCCCGCTCCATGCCAGAGTTGGCCTCACCGAAGGGGTGTAGCTCAGCTGGTCAGAGCGCTGGTCTCCAAAACCAGATGTCGCAGGTTCGAATCCTGCCGTCCCTGCAAGCAGTGCGCGGCGTCGGGCCCGTCCCTCTCCAGGGGGCGGGCCCGACGCCGTTCCCTCCCACCCGTCCCCGCCGGTCCGTTCGGTCCGTCCCCTTCTGGACCCTGGGTGGCCTGGGCGGCGCGGAAATCCCGGTAGGCGTGCTCACCGCGCTCGTCGGCGGACCGTTCTTCCTGTGGATGCTGCGTCGATCCACCCGGATCGATGGGTTGCGGGATGACCGGACAGCGGCCCGTGGAACTCGCCGTCTACGCCTGACGGGTGCCTGATGGGCGGTCATGCGATGCATGACCGCCCGGAGCAGGGGCTACTCGGCCGTGGGCTCCTGGTAGCCGTACGGGCGGGTGATGATCTCCATCCCGTGACCGGACGGGTCCAGGAAGTAGACGCCCCGGCCGCCGTCGTTGTGGTTGATCTCGCCGGGCCGCTTCATGTGCGGGTCGGCGAAGTACGGGACCCCGCCCGCCCGGATCTTCTCGAACGACACGTCGAACTCCTCCTCGGAGAGGAGGAACGCGTAGTGCTGCGCGGTGATGGTCCCGGACGGGACGGTCGCGAAGTCCAGGGTGACGCCGTTACCCGTGTCGACGGGGACGAACGGGCCCCACTGCGTCCCGACCCGCAGGCCGAGGATGTTCGCCAGGAACTCGGCGGATTCCCGGTTGTTCCGGGAGTGGATGATCGTGTGGTTCAGCTCTACTGCCATGGATGAATGCCTCCGCAAGGCACATCACGGCACCTCCATGCCTCACCCAGCCGGTGACCGACACGCGATGCCGTGATCCCGATCCTACATTTCGTTCACCGTGGACCTCCGTACACCGCACCGAGGTTGTCCCGTGCGGGATGCGTGCGCCCGGCCGGGCCGGCCGCGAACACCCGCAGCAGGTTCTCCGTCACCCGGGTGGTCAACGCCCCCGACTTCGCATCCAGGCCGTGGTTGGCCCCGCTCCGGCCGTCGCCCGTCGCGTCGAGGGCCTCCACCCACCGCATGGTCCCGGTCGCGAACACCCCCGCACCGCTCGGTACCGTGTAGTACGCCGTGTCGTGGTGGCTGGGCCGGCCCTCGCAGACCACGGGGGAGTGGGCCAGGACCTCGATCGGCCGGGGCGTCGGAAAACCGGTGTTGACCTTGTCGTACTCCACCCCCACCAGGTGTGCGAAGCCGTCGCCCGCCCGCACGCCGGTGCCCTCGAACAGCCAGTGGCCCGGGTTGGTCACCACGTACGGGGCGTCCACCGGGTAGCCGTCGTAGATCACGCCGAGCAAGGAGCTCTCCGGGTCCGCGCCCGGGGCGGAGCGGAAGTCGGCGGTGGCCGGGTGGCCCCGCTTGAACCCCGGGTCCTGGTCGTAGGCGGACTTGTAGCAGACCACCGTACGATCCGGTCCGAGGTCCGAGGGCTCCAGTCGGATCCGGCGGAAGCAGCAGTTCGCGCCCAGGATCGCGATGTTGGTTCCGGCGTCCCGGGCCGCCGTGACGTGGGCCCGTTGCTCGGGCGACCAGTACTCGTCGTGGCCGAGGGAGAGCATCGCCGAGGCCCCCTCCAGCAGCCGCTTCTCCCGCGCCACGTCGGTGGTGGTCGCATAGGCCAGGGGTATGCCGAGCCGTTCGGCGAGCGCCAGCAGCGGGGCCTCGTACACGAGGAACAGGCCGGCGCCGTCGTCGTACTCGTACGGCCGGTCGAAGGTGACGGCGAGGGAGCGCGAGGCGTAGCCGCCGGTGGGTCCGTCGTAGCTCCCGTAGCCGCCCCACCGGTTGTACGCCTGCCAGGTCGCCACCGCGTTCACCACGACCGTACGACCGGTGGCCGTGGCAGAGCGCACGGTGATCGGCACGAAGCGCTGGCCCTCGCCGCCCTGGGCGTCGAGCCGCAGCAGGTAGCAGCCCTCAGGCCAGCCCCCGGTGTCGACGGTGGTGGTACGGGGCCACCGCGTGCGGACCGTCCGGGTCGCGGGATCCACCGCGTGCTCGGGCTGGCGGACGCCGGGCAGGGCCTCGGACCGCCACACCAGCCGGGCCCGGGCGCCGCCGTACCAGCCCATCCGGTAGGCGGAGACGGTGAACCGGGGCGCCGTGGTGGACACGTGCAGTCCGAAGGACTCACCCGGCAGGACGCTGACCCTGTCGGCGAAGCCCTCCATGGACCGCGCCGGACCGGCCTTGGTCACGCGCCAGTCGGCGTGACCCGGCTTGGCGTTCTCGGCCTCGACGTCGAAACCGCCCGGTCCGGCCTTCCCCGCCGAACTGCTCGACACCGGCTCCTTGCGCGGTCCCGGCCCGTGCGCCCCGCTGGCGGACTCCCCGTCCGCGCAACCGGCCACGGCCCCGAGACCGGCGGCCGTGGCCGCCCCCGTCGCGATTGCGAGAAACCGGCGCCTGCCCGCGACCGCGCCGTCCCCGGCTATGTGCTCCTGTTCCATACGGGCACGTTATGGCACCGTTGGCATCCCTCTGATATCGGCCCGGCGACCCGCCTCGTGACCAGCCGACCGAACTCGTGAGCAAGCCCGTGTGGCTGTGTCCGCGTGAGCGGTGGAAACGACGAACGGTATGCACTCGGCCGGCAGCACAAGGCCTTGCGTAAGGCGATCGCGAGGAATCGGACCAGCTCGCACCGTACCGTTCCGCCGGCCTCCTCCCGTCCCCGAGCCCCTCGGGATCGGCATGACGTACGACTACAGGAGCTGACACTCGGCCCCTTGCCCACCACGACGTCACCCCAGCCGCACCACCACCTGCTGCGTGGTCCCCGCCGCCGCGGTGAGATCCCCGAACCCGAGGCGCAACTGCGCACCGGTGGCCTCCGAGACGACGCTCGGGGGCCGGGACAGCACCGCGGCGACGGACCGGTTCCACACCAGGGTCAGCCCGGTCAGCACCCGGGCCGGATCGGAGACGCAGACCGCGGCCGTACCGTCGGGTCGCTCTCGGACCGTCACCGAACAGGGTGCGGTCGCCTGCAGCGGGCCGGCCGTCCCTGCCTGCCAGAAATTGACCCCGGTGAATCCCAAGGAGGACACCGAGACGCCCTGGGCCGTCTCCGAGTTGGCGAGCAATCTAAGCCAGCCCGCAGCGGCGGCCCGCACGGCGGTCTGGGCCGCCGTGGCCCCCGGCAGTATCTGGTGGACGTATCCGGCGCTCACCGGATCCGTGCCGTGGTCGTACCAGAGGGTGAGGTAGCGCCGTGTCAGGGCCGTGGTGGACCCGCCCCGGTTGATGTCGCTCCACCGGCCGGTGCGGGCCGCGCGCAGGGCCCTGAACGGGCCCGCGCCCGACATCACGTACCCGCCGACGCCCGCGAGGTGAGCCCAACCAGGGGAGGGGAAGGCCGCCGACCAGCCGAGGGCGGTGGGCTGGGCGGTGCCACTGACGACCAGGGCATGAACGCCGGCGGCGCCCAGATTACGGTTGTCGACCACCGTCTCGACGGCTGCCCCGTCCGTGCAGGCGATCCCTGCCCCCAGGCAGACGATCGTGTCGGTGAGGAAGAACCAGGACTTGCGGGCCGTGAGCGTGCTGCCCAGACCCCGCAGATGCTGGCCGATCGAGGCGAACTCCCCGTCGCTCGTACCGCCCACCCAGGCCGCCTCGGGCCGTGCGGCCCCCCAGTCACCGCCAGCTCCGTCCGCCAGCAGCTTCCGTGACACGGTGGTTCCCGGTAGCCGGTACGGATCCACGGTGGGCCAGAAGGCATCTGCGTACTGCCCGTTTCCGAACGTGGACCCCCACCAGGACAGCATTCCGCTCCCGGTGTGCCAGCCGCGCAGGTTCTCCCCGTTACCCGTCTCGTAGTGGGCGATCCGCTTCGAGGCCATGGACAGTCCGGCCGCCCAGCCGGGCCGGCGGTGCGTGGCCCGGTCCATGGACGTGAACAGCCGGTGCTCGACCGGCTCGGGCAGGGCCGTGACCGAGGGGTCGGACTCGACCTCCGCCAGCCGGGTGAGCGAGGACAGGGCGAGCGTCGCGTCCGCGAGCGGGCGGCTGTAGTAGTCCCTGGCCATCGAGCCCTTCACCAGTCCCCGCCAACGGGCCCGCTCGGCACTGCTCGCGCCCTCCGCGAGGAGCAGGATCGCGGCGAGCACCGCATGCCCCCGGGCGTGGTCGTCCTGCGGGACCCGTCGCGGGTCGGCGACCATCAGGCCGCGGCTCACCGCCCGCCCCGACACCGCGTCCATGACCAGCCCGTTGAACAGGAACGGTGCCCACGCCTGCTCCACCGCATCGAACACGATCTGTGTCCCGGGGTCCGTGAGCTGCCACGGAGTGCCCTTCAGTAGCCCGAGCAGCAGCCCCAGTCCGCCGAGCAACACCGCACCGTACGTCCCGGTGTACGGCACCCACGTGTGCTGGACGAAGGATCCGTCCCGGTAGAGCCCGTCGCCCGCGGTGGCGTACGGGAACACCGGCGCGAGCGCGTCCCGAGCCAGGGCGATCTTCGCCGAGTCCGCGCCGACCACCCCGCGCAGCGCCAGAACCCGACACAGGTCCACGCGGTTCGCACCCGTACTGGTGCCGGTGTACGAGCCGACGACCGAGTCCGGCACGAAGTGGTCCACGGCCGCGCAGAAATCGGCGAGGCGGGCGGCCGACAACTCCTCGTACAGCAGCACGCACAGGTCCAGCAGGGCCTGCGGGGCGCCGATCTGCCAGCAGTACCAGTTGCCGTAGCGCACCTGACCGCAGTGGTAGACGTCCGTGTGCAAGTGGTCCAGCCCCATCAGCAGGGCCGATCGCAGCCCGCCGTCCCCCGTGAGCCCGGTCCCGGGCCGGACGTACGCCTCCGCCATGGTCCGCAGCCGGTAGTAGCTCTGCATCATCAACTCGGGATCGCCGCCGTAGGCCAGGTCGGGCCACAGGGAGCCAGCCGCCGGCGCCATGACGGACCGCCAACCACCGGCGAGTCCGCCGAGCTCCGCGAGTCTCGAACGGAACGGCTCGACCGTGGTCGCGACGTCACCACCCAGGACGAGCCCGCGCCACACCGCGCGCATGGCGTCGTGGACCTCGCTCACCGGCCCGGCGCCCGCGCGAGTCGACGCCCCCGGCAAGAACGCACCCCCGCCCGCGGCGGAGAGGAAGGCACGCCGACTCCACACCTTTGTCATCGCTTGCTCCTTGTCCGTTCCCGTTCCCGTTCCCGATCCGATTTCCGCCGGCAGGTCACCGCCCGCCCGTATGGCCCGCCTCACGCCACGTGCTCCCGGTAGCGCTCGATCACCTCCCGCAACACTTCGCCGCCATCCCGCGCCCATAGCCCCGGATGGAAGACCTCCACCTCCACCGGACCCCGGTAGCCGACACCATCGGCCAGCTCCCGGAAGGCCCGCAGGTCGATGCAGCCGTCACCCAACTGCCCCCGGCCGCACAGTGCCCCTTCGGGAAGCGGGGTCACCCAGTCGGCGACCTGCACCGACACGATCCGCCCGGAGTCGCCGGCCCGGCGCAGGTCGGCCGGCAGCCGGTCGTCCCACCACAGGTGGTACGCGTCGGCGACCACACCCACCCGCCCCGCCGGGAACTGCTCGGCGATGTCCAGGGCCTGGCCGAGGGTGGAGACCACGCACCGGTCAGCGGCGAACATGGGATGCAGCGGCTCGATCCCGAGGCGCACGCCGTACGCGGCAGCCCAGGGCACGAGCTCGCCCAGGATGTCCACGATCCGCCGGCGCGCCCCCGCCAGGTCCCGGTCGCCGGCCGGTAGGCCGCCCGAAACCAGGACGAGTACGTCGGCACCCAGCTCGGCGGCCTCCTCCACGGCCCGACGGTTGTCTTCGATGGCCGCCGACCGCCCCGCCGGATCGGCGGCGGTGAAGAACCCGCCGCGGCACAGCGAGCTCACCCGCAGCCCGGCCCCGGCGACCAGCTCCGCCGTCTTGCGCAGCCCGAACTCCCGGACCGGATCCCGCCACAGCCCGACCGTGTCCACTCCGGCCGCCGTGCACCCGGCGACCAGCTCGGGCATCGACCACTGGCGGATCGTCTCCTGGTTGAGGCTGAACCGGATCGGGGCGGGCACCTCACTCACGACGCCACCCCGTGTACGGCGAGGAGCTGCCGCATCCGTGTCTCTGCCCGCTCCGGATCGGGTAACAGGCCCAGCCGGTCGGCTAGTTCGTACGCGGTGACCAGATGGAGGAGGGACCGCGCAGACTGGAGTCCGGCCACCATCGTGAAATGATCCTGGTAACCCGCCAGCCAGGCCAGCAGCACCACCCCCGTCTTGTAGTAGCGGGTCGGCGGGGCGAACAGGTGCCGGGACAGCGCCACCGTCGGATCCAACAGCCCCCGGAAGCCGGCGAGGTCGTCCCGGTCGAGGGCGAGCGCCGCTCGGGCGGCCAGTGGTGCGATCGGATCGAAGATGCCCAGCAGCGCGTCGCTGGCCAGCTCTCCGTCTCCGGCGATCAGCTCCGGATAGTGGTGGTCGTCGCCCGTGTAGCACCGGGTGCCCGGCGGGAGTCTGCGCCGGATGTCCACCTCGCGCTCCGCGTCCAGCAGCGAGACCTTGATCCCGTCCACCTTGTCCGGGCACTCGGTGACGATCTTCAGGAAGACGTCCGTGGCGGCGTCGAGATCGATGTGGCCCCAGTACCCGGCCAACTCCGGGTCGAACATCGGGCCCAGCCAGTGGAGCACGACCGGTCGGGCGCTCTGCCGCAGCAGCCTTCCGTACACCTCCAGATAGTCCTCCGGGCCGCGCGCCGAGGCCGCCAGGGCTCGCGAGGCCATGAGTACGGCCCCCGCCCCGCACGCCTCGGTGTGAGCGAGCTGTTCCTCGTACGCGGCGGTGATCGCGGCCAGGGAGTGCACACCGCCCGCAGCGAGTTGATCGGTGCCCGCTCCGCAGACGATCCGGCCGCCCACCGCCCGGGCTTCGGCGGCCGACCGGCGCATCAGCTCCGCCGCGGCGGGCCAGTCCAGGCCCATCCCGCGCTGCGCGGTGTCCATGGCCTCCGCGACCCCGAGGCCCTGTGCCCACAGCCGGTGCCGGAAGGCCAGCGTGGCCTCCCAGTCCAGCCGTGGACCGGCCTGCGCCGAGGTGGTGAGCGGATCGGCGACCACATGGGCTGCCGCATAGAACCTGCGGCTGCGGGCCGGAGCGCCGATCGACGGTGCGAGCGGTTCGGTACAGGGGCGGTGCACGCGGTATCCGCCGTCCGCCGAAGGCAGCCGGATGCTCACAGGACCACCTCCGGCACTCGCAGCCGACGGCCCTCCACCGAGGAGCGCAACCCCAGCTCGGCGAGCTGCACCCCGCGCGCCCCGGCCAGCAGGTCCCACTGCCAGGGCTCGTCGAGCACGACATGGCGCAGGAACAGCTCCCACTGGGCCTTGAAACCGTTGTCGAATGGTCCGTTGTCCGGCACCTCCTGCCACTGGTCGCGGAACGCCTCGGTCTGCGGCAGATCCGGATTCCACACCGGCTTGGGCGTGGCCGCACGGTGCTGGACGCGGCAGCCGCGCAGCCCGGCGACCGCCGATCCGTGCGTCCCGTCCACCTGGAACTCCACCAGTTCGTCCCGGTGGACCCGGACCGCCCAGGAGGAGTTGACCTGGGCGACGGCGCCGCCCTCCAGTTCGAAGATGCCATAAGCGGCGTCGTCCGCCGTCGCCTCGTATGGCTTGCGCTCCTCGTCCCAGCGGCGGCCGATGTGGGTGCGGGCAAGTGCCTGCACCGTCCGCACCCGACCGAACAGCTCGTGCAGCAGGTATTCCCAGTGCGGGAACATGTCGGCGACGATGCCCCCGCCGTCCTGGACCCGGTAGTTCCACGACGGTCGCTGCGCCGGCTGCCAGTCGCCCTCGAACACCCAGTACCCGAACTCCCCGCGCACGGAGAGGACCTCGCCGAAGAAGCCGCCTTCGACGAGCCGTCTCAGTTTCAGTAGGCCCGGGAGGAACAGTTTGTCCTGGACCACGCCGTGTTTGACCCCGGCCGCGGCGGCCAGGCGGGCCAGTGCGAGCGAAGAGGCGAAGGTCAGGGCCGTCGGTTTCTCGCAGTACACGTGCTTGCCCGCTGCCACGGCCTGCCGGACCGCGGCCTCGCGGGCACCGGTGATCTGCGCGTCGAAGTAGATCTCGACCTCCGGGTCGGCCAGTACGGCCGCCAGGTCCGTGTCGAAGTGCTCCAGTCCGTGCTTCTCCGCGATGGCCCGCAGCGCCGGCTCCCGGCGTCCGACCAGCACCGGTTCGGGCCACAGCAGCCTGCCGTCACCCAGGTCCAACCCGCCCTGCTCGCGCAGGGCCAGCAAGGAACGGACCAGATGCTGGCGGTATCCCATCCGGCCGGTCACGCCGTTCATGGCGATCTTGATCGTCCTGCGCTCCACGGTGTCTTCCTCCATGTATCGCGTGCTCTTCGTGTTCTTCGTGCCCTCGTGTCCTTCGCGGTCCAGCGGGAAGTTCGATGAAAGCCCGATAGAAAGCGCTTTCACTCCATTCAGGCTAGGGTCGGGAATCACTCCCATGCAAGACTCGTTCGAGTGATAGAAAGCGCTTTCTCTTTCGGGCATCATGGAGATCCACACCCCGGATGAGACGGTGATCCGGGACGGACAGGAGGGGTGCAGGATGGCGGTGACCCTTGCCGAGGTCGCGGCGCACGCGGGCGTGTCGCCGGCGACGGTCTCGCGCGTGCTCAACGGCGGATACCCGGTGGCTGGCGGCACCCGTACCCGGGTGGAACAAGCCGTCGAAGAGCTCGGCTACGTGGCCAACGGCCCCGCCCGCGCCCTCGCCGCCGCCACCTCCGACCTGATCGGCGTCCTCGTCCACGACGTCGCGGACAGCTTCTTCGGGATCCTCGCCGGATCCCTGCAGAGCGCCCTCGCGCCCACCGGGCGAGGAGACGCCCGGCGACTCGCCGTCGTCTGCAACACCGAGGGCGCCCCCGCGGCCGAACTGGCCTACCTCGCCCTGCTGGAGGGCCAGCGGGCCGGCGGCGTCGTACTCACCGGCGGCGCCGTGGAGGAGCCCGAGCACACCGCCGCGCTCACGGCCCGCATCACCCGGATGGCCGGCGCCGGTGCGCCGGTCGTCCTGTGCGGGCGCCCTCCGCTGCCCGTGCCCGCCGCACTGCCCGTCGCGACCGTCATGTTCGACGACCGCGGCGGCGCGTTCCGCCTCGCCGAACACCTGCTGACCCTCGGCCACCGGCGCATCGCCTACGTGGCCGGCCCTCCGGGACTGAGCACCACCCGGGAACGGCTCGGCGGACACCACGAAGCCCTGCGCCGGCACGATCCGCGTCTCCTCGAAGCCTGCGACGCGCTCACCGTGCACGCCGGCTTCGAGCGCTCCGCCGGTTACGACGCCACCCGAGAACTGCTGCGCCGCGGCGCGTCCTTCACCGCGGTCGCCGCCGCCAACGACACCGTCGCCACCGGAGTGGCCGCGGCCTTGCGCGAGGGGGGCCTGCGCATTCCCGAGGACGTCTCCGTCGCCGGCTTCGACGACCTCCCCTTCTCCCTTGACACCGCGCCCGCGCTCACCACCGTACGGATACCCCTGCGCGAGGCGGGCGCGCTCGCCGCCCAGCTGGTCACCGGCCGCAAGCCGCTGCCTCCGGGCGGCATCACCACCCTGCCCACCGAGCTGATGGTGCGTGATTCCACCGCACCGCCCCCGTCCGAGGGGAGCCGTCCGTGAGATACGCCTTCTCCACCCTCGGCCTGCCCGGCGCCCCGCTCGACCGGAGCGCGGCCCTCGCGGCCGCCCACGGTTTCGACGGCCTCGAACTGCGCGCCCACCCCGAGGAACCCCTGCACCCCGCCAGCCCGGTAGCCGACCGTGCCGCGGGCCTGCGTACCCTCGCCGCCGCCGGTATCACGGTCCTCGGGGTCGCGGGCTACGCCCAGGTGGCCGCTCCGGAAGCGGACGAACAGGTCCTCGCCGAACTGCGGGGACTGGTACGGCTCGCCGCAGACCTCGAAGCCCCCTACGTGCGGGTGTTTCCCGGGGGCGCCGGGCAGTCCGAGGCCCGCGCCGACGCCCGCGCCGTGCGCCGGCTGGCCGCCGCCGCGCCGTTCGCCACGCGGCACGGCGTGCGCATCCTGCTCGAAACCCACGACTCGCACCGGACTGGAGCCGCCGCCGCGCGGGTACTGGACCGCGTCGGGCATCCCGGCGCGGGCGCGCTGTGGGACGTACTGCACACCTGGCTCGGGGGCGAGTCGCCTGCCGAGTCGCGACGGGCCCTGGCCCGGCACTTGGGCTACGTACAGGTGAAGGACGTGGCGTCCGCACAGGAGCTCACCCCCGTCGGGCTCGGCGCCGGAGTGGTTCCGCTCGCCGACGCGGTGGCCGCCGTACCACGGGACGGCTGGCTCTGCTGGGAGTACGAGAAGCGCTGGTACCCCGGTGCCGTCGAGCTGCCGGGGCAGCTCGCACGGGGTAGGGAATACCTGGAGCGACTCGTGGTGGCGACGCCTCACGCCGAGTAGGCCAGCCGCCCGCGGTCGACGGCGTAGCGGAAGTCCAGACCGAGGGCGTACCGCTCCAGCTCCTCGACCGCCGTCGCCGCCAGCCGGTCCAGCTCCGTGCCCAGCGACCCCGCGACGTGCGGGGTGAGCAGCACGTTCGGGAGGTTGTACAGCGGAGATCCGGCGGGCAGCGCCTCGGGCTCGGTGTGATCGAGCACGGCGTGCAGCCGTCCGGCGACCAGCTCCTCCGTCAGCGCCGCGGTGTCGACGAGCGAGCCCCGTGCGGTGTTGACGAGCGTGGCCCCGTCCGGCATCAGGGCCAGCCGGGACGCGTCCAGCAGGTGCCGGGTCTGGGGGAGTGCGGGAGCGTGCAGGCTCACCACGTCGCTGCGGCGCAGGAGTTCGTCGAGCCCGCAGGCCTCGCCGCCCAGCGCATCGAGTTCGGCGGGATCGGCGTACGGGTCGTGGACGAGCACCCGCAGGTCGAAGGGGCGCAGTAGCTCCATGACGCGCCGGCCGATGAGCGAGGCACCGACGATCCCGACGGTGCGCTGGTAGTTGCCCACGGCCGGGTAGCGACGCAGCAGGTCGATGGGGCCGCGCGTGGCACGGTAGGCGTGGGCGGATTCCAGCACCCGTTTGTTGGCGAACAGGATCGCGGCGAGCGTGTACTCGGCGACCGGTACGGCGTTGGCGGCAGCGGCGCTGGAGACGAGCAGTCCGCGCTCCCAGCAGGCGTCCGTGACATGGTGTTTGACACTGCCCGCGGCGTGGACCA
The DNA here is from genome assembly GCF_040612395.1 of Streptomyces sp. NPDC006430. NCBI lineage: Bacteria > Bacillati > Actinomycetota > Actinomycetes > Kitasatosporales > Streptomycetaceae > Streptomyces > Streptomyces sp. NPDC006430. The sequence continues at coordinate 120,023 of NZ_JBEXQA010000013.1, read as the reverse complement.
CGGCGCGTAGCCGCGGCATCCGGCGCAGCGCCTCGGCATCGAGGGGTGGGCAGCCCCAGCCCGTGAACAGCACCTCGGCCCGTGCCAGGCGCCGGCGGAGTTCGGGCTCGGCATGGGCGAAGTCGGTCACCAGCAGGTCGGCATCCACATCTGCGACGCGGACGAGTTCGGGCAGCACCCGGCCGCTGAGCACTGCGGATCGGGTACCGGGGCTCATGGCGAGCACGGTGGCGGGGCGACGGCGGGCGGGGAAACGATGGGTCACTTGACGGCTCCTGCGGTGAGACCCGAGCGCCAGAACCGCTGGAGCCGGAGGAAGGCCAGCACGAGCGGGACGACGGCGACGAGTGAACCGGTGATCACCAGGGGATAGAACTCGGGTTGCTGGTAGACGCTGCGGTTCCACATGAACAGGCCCAGACTCACGGGGTAGAGCCGCTCGTCGTTCAGCATGGTCAGCGCGCCGTAGAAGTTGTTCCAGATCGCCGTGAAGGTGAACAGGAAGATGGTCACAAACCCGGGCCACAGCATCGGGAACGACACGTGCGCGAAGACCCGCAGTTCACCCGCGCCGTCCACGCGGGCCGCGCCGAGCACCTCGTCGGGGACGTAGCCCTGCGTGAACACCCGGGCCAGGTACATCCCGAAGGGGCGCAAGACGTCCCGTCACGATGCCACCGGTATCGCGATCGGGCGATGCGCCCTCGGGCACCCGATCCGGCGACGGACGGCGCCGCCCCGCGACGCCCTGCACACGATGCGCGCGCGAACGGAGACGACCCCAAGAACGCGGCCGCCCAGTGCATCCAACCCCGGTACCGAGCTGCCGCTGGGCGACCGGCCCGACCTCGGCCGCGCCACCGTCGTCGCCCTCCAGTGACCCCGCCCTTACCGGGAGGCGGACCGGGCCCCGGCCCGCCTCGACGACCGGGCCGACGCCGACGCCGACGCCGACGCCGACGCCGACGCCGACGCGGACGCCGACGCGGACGCCGACGCGTCCGGCACATCGCCGCCTGGAGAACGAACCGGTCGCACGGGTCGCGGAGTTGCTGAGCGCCGGGCGGCTGCGGGTGGAGACCGCCGGCGAACGTACTGCCTAGACTGCCACTCGGTCGATCACGAGCCCGACGAGCGTGGAGGAACCCACCGCATGCGTTACATCCCCCTGGGCAGTTCGGGACTTCAGGTGTCCGCCGTCGGACTCGGCTGCAACAACTTCGGCGGGCGCCTCGATGCCCAGGCCACCCGCGCCGTGGTCGACGCCGCCCTCGACGCGGGGATCACCCTCCTCGACACCGCCGACATCTACGGCGGCCGGGGCGGCTCCGAGAACCACCTCGGCCAGGCCCTGAAGGGGCGCCGCGACCAGGTCGTCCTCGCCACCAAGTTCGGCTACGCGGGCATGGACATGGAGTACGGGCCCGCCGCCGGATCCCGTGGCGGTCGTGCCTATATCCGGCGGGCCGTCGAGGAGTCCCTGCGCCGCCTCGACACCGACCACATCGACCTCTACCAGCTGCACAGCCCCGACCCCGCCACCCCCGTGGCCGAGACGCTGGCCGCGCTCACCGAGCTCGTCACCGAGGGCAAGGTGCGCTACATCGGCCACTCCAACTTCAGCGGCTGGCAGCTCGCCGAAGCCGCCCACGTCGCCCGCGAGACGGGCGCGGTCCCCTTCGTATCGGCCCAGAACGAATGGTCCCTGCTCCAGCGCAGCGCGGAGTCGGAGCTGGTCCCGGCGGCCGTGCACTACGGCGTCGGGGTGCTCCCGTACTTCCCGCTCGCCAACGGCCTGCTGACCGGCAAGATCCGCCGGGGTGCGCCCGTTCCGGCCGGCTCCCGTCTGGAGGGGCGCGACGCCTACCTCACCGAGGCGCGGCTCGACACCGTGGAGGCGCTCGCCGCCCTCGCCGACCAGCACGGTCGCAGTGTCCTCGAACTCGCCATCGGCTGGCTCTCCGCCCAGCCCGGCTGCTCCTCCGTCATCGCGGGTGCCACCTCCGCCGAGCAGGTGAGGGCCAACGCGGCCGTCGCCGAACGCCTGCTGGAGCCCGAACTGCTCGCGGAGATCGACACGATCGCGGCGGCGGGGGCGTCGGCGTGAAGGACATGCTGCGCTGCGCCGTCCTGGACGACTACCAGGAGGTGTCCACGAGCATTGCGGACTGGTCGAGCGTGGCGGACCGGGTGGAGGTGGTGACGTACACCGACCACCTCTCCCACGAGGACTGGCTGGCCGCGCGCCTGGCCGACTTCGACATCGTCGTCAGCCTGCGCGAGCGGGTGCCCTTCCGGGCGACCCTGCTCGACCGGCTGCCCCGCCTCAAGCTGCTCGTCGCGAGCGGTATGCGCAATTCGGTCATCGACTACGCCGCCGCCGAACGCAACGGCGTGACCGTGTGCGGCACCGCCAGCTCCGCCACTCCGCCCGTCGAGCTGACCTGGGCGCTGCTGCTGGGCCTGGCCCGGTCCGTCGTCCAGGAGAACACCGCCCTGCGCGCGTACGGCCCCTGGCAGAGCACCCTCGGCGCCGACCTGCACGGCCGGCGGCTGGGCCTGCTGGGCCTGGGCAAGATCGGCAGCCGGGTGGCCGCGGTCGGTCTCGCCTTCGGGATGGACGTCGTCGCCTGGAGCCGGAACCTCACGAAGGAGCGGTGCGCGGAGGTGGGCGTCGGCCTTGCCGCGTCCAAGGAGGAACTGCTGGCGAGCAGCGACTTCGTCTCCGTCCACCTCGCGCTCGGCGAACGCACCCGCGGCCTGATCGGCGCCCCTGAACTCGCGCTGATGCGCCCCACCGCCTATCTCGTCAACACCGCGCGGGCGGCCATCGTGGACCAGGACGCGCTCCTCGACGCCCTGCGCGAGGGGCGCATCGCGGGTGCGGGCCTCGACGTGTTCGACACCGAGCCGCTGCCGGGCGACCATCCGGTGCGTTCCGCCCCGAGGCTGCTGGCCACGCCCCACCTGGGCTACGCGACGCGGGCCAACTACGCCACGTACTACGGCGAAGCGGTCGAGGACATCCGTGCGTTCCTCGACGGTTCGCCCGTGAGGGTCCTGCCGTAACGGCCTGCTCAGGACACGATGTCCTTGCGGGAGAACCCGCGGAACGCGAGCGCGAACAACACCAGCGCGTACGACACCGACACCGCCGCCCCCTTGATCATCCCGCCCCACTCCAGCTGCGGCTGGAGTGCGTCCGCCCAGGCGAACTGCCAGTGCGCGGGCAGGAACTCCCGCCAGGATCCGAGTGCCGTCACCGCGTCCAGCACGTTGCCGACGATCGTCAGGCCGACCGCCCCGCCCACCGCACCCAACGGCGCGTCCGTCCGCGTCGACAGCCAGAACGCCAACCCGGCCGTGACCAGCTGCGACACGAAGACGAACGCCACCACCAGGGCGAGGCGGGGCACGGTGTCGGCCGCGGCCAGCGAGCCGCCCGTGGGCAGTTTCAGCGGACCCCACCCGTAAGCGGCCGTGCCCGCCGCCAGCGCCACCACCGGCAGCAGTACCATCGCCGCCAGGCTGAACCCCAGCGCCACCACCAGCTTGCTCCACAGCAGCCGGGACCTCGGTACCGGCGAGGCAAGCAGGTAGCGCAGCGAGGACCAGCTCGCCTCGGACGCCACCGTGTCCCCGCAGAACAGCGCCACCGGGACCACCAGCAGGAAGCCCGCCGAGACGAACAAGCAGGTGGCCGCGAAGTTCGCAGCCGAGGCCGTCGCCGTGTCGATCAGCGTGATGCGGCTGTTCGCCCCGCCCCGGCGGCCCTCCGGGCCGCCGCCCACCGCGAACGCGACGATCATGATGAGGGGCAGCGCGGCCAGCACCCCGCCCATCACCAGGGTCCGCCGCCGGCGCCACTGCCGCAGCGCCTCGACGCGCAGCGGTAGCGTTCGGCTCGCCCGGTAGCCGACGGCCACTCCTGTCACGGCGCTCACGCCGAACCTCCGATCAGGGTGAGGAACGCGTCTTCCAGGCGGCGGTGCGGCCCCACCCCGGACACCGGCACTTCCAGCCGTACGAGGTCGGCGACCAGTTCCGCGGCCGTCGCCCCCTCCAGTCGCACCAGCAGTCCGTCGTCGGCCGCCGTCACGCTGCCCACTCCCTCCAGCGCGGCCACCTTCCCCACCGTCCCTTCGCCCACCGGTCCGGCCAGCGTCACCATCAGCACGTCTCCGCCGCCCGTGATCTCCGCGACCTCGCCCGCCTGCACCAGCCGCCCGCGGTCCATGACCACCAGGTGGGTGCACGACTGCTCCACCTCCGACAGCAGGTGGCTGGAGACGATGACCGTCCGTCCGCCCGCCGCGTACCGGATCATCACGTCCCTCATCTCCCGGATCTGCGGCGGGTCCAGACCGTTCGTCGGCTCGTCGAGGATCAGCAGGTCCGGCATGCCGAGCATGGCCTGCGCGATCGCGAGCCGCTGCCGCATTCCCTGCGAGTACGTGCGCACCGCGCGCTCCAGCGCGTCGCCCAGCCCGGCGATCTCCAGAGCCTCCGTCATGTGCGCGTCCTCGGCCGGACGTCCGGTGGCCTGCCAGTACAGCTCCAGGTTGGTCCGCCCCGACAGGTGCGGCAGGAAACCGGCCCCCTCGACGAAGGCCCCCACCCGCGACAGCACCGGCGCACCGGCCCGTACTGCGTGCCCGAACACCCGGACCTCCCCGGCGTCGGGCGAGATCAGCCCCATCAACATCCGCAGCGTCGTGGTCTTCCCGGCGCCGTTGGGCCCGAGCAGCCCCAGGACCTGTCCCTTCTCCACCCGGAACGACAGGTCCCGCACTGCGTACCGGTCCTGTGCCTTCGCGTACCGCTTCGTCAGACCGGTGATCTCCAGGGGTACGTCGGCCAGTGCGGGGTCGGGGTGCGGTGCGCCGCCCCGCACCCCCGCGCTCTCCCGGCCCGTCCTGCGCAGCCCCAGCAGTGCCGCGGCCAGCAGCGCCGCGCCCAGCGGCAGACCCCAGGTCCACGCGGGCAGGCCTGCCGAAGCCGTCCGCACCCCGTTCGCCACCGGGACGGCCAGGCCGCCTTGCACCGCGACCGAGTAGGTGGCCGGTGCGGACGGGGAGGCGTAGCCGAGGTCGGTGGCCGCGACCACGAGCCGCAGCCGGTGTCCAGCCTCCACGGCGTGGTCGACGGCGGGGAGCCGCAGCTCCACCACCGCCCCCTGCTGCGCGTTCTCCACCCGCAGCGGGGCGACCAGCTGACTCGGCAGCACCGCCTGCCGTCCGTCGGGCCCGACGTCGTACACCTTGCCGAACAGGACGGCCGAACCGTCCGCAGCCGTCGACCTCACCTTCAGGGTGACGGTCGGCGTCCCGGTGATCCGTACCGCCTCGGCCAGCGGCTCCGATTCGAACCGGGCGTACTGACCGGGGAAGTCCAGCGAGAGCCCGGCCCCGAAAGCGGCGAGCTGCCCGCCGATCCCCGGCAGTGAGGACAGGGCGGGCGGCGCGCCGCCCGCCGGATTGGCGAAGCCCTGTTCCCGGCCGGTCAGGGCGAACTGCCGGGGGCCCGCACGGAGCCCGGGGTACTTCTCGCCGCTCGCGCCGCGCAGCTGTACCGCCCCGTCGGTGGAGTCGATGCCGCCGGAGCGCGAGACGCGGAAGGCCGGGCCGGTGTCCGTCCCCCCGTCGCCCTTCAGGTAGCGGTCGAACCAGGCGGTGACCCGGGCCTCGACCCGGCCGGACTCGCGCATTCCGCCGTCGTGTCCGCCGGCCGCCCAGTCCACGGAGACGGGTGCGCCGTTGGCCGCGACGGCCTCGGCCATCGCATCCGCCTGGTCCAGCGGGAAGAGGGAGTCGTCCTGACCCTGCACGATGAGGGTCGGCACCTTGATCCGGCCCCCGACCGCCGACGGGCTGCGCGCCTCCAGCAGGGCACGGGCCTCGGCGTCGGGCTTCCCGGCGACCGCGACCCGCTCGTACATCGCGCACAGTTCCGGCTGGAACCGTCCGCAGGCCGTGCCGGTCGTGCTGCCGGGGGCAGCTCCGGCAGCGCTGCCGGGGGCGCTCGCGCGGTCGGCGGGCAAGGCCTGCGGCTGCATCCCACCGGCCGAACCGGTGGTGAAGAACAGCCCCGCCCACAGCTTCTTGAACACTCCCTGAGGGAAGAGGGAGTCCGCCAAGTTCCAGTACGTGATCTGGGGGGCGATCGCGTCGACCCGCCGGTCGTAGCCGGCGGCGAGCAGCGCGACCGCCCCGCCGTACGAGGCTCCCGCCACGCCGACACGCGGATCGCCATCCCCGTCGAGCTGCACCTCGGGCTGCTGCGCGAGCCAGTCGACGAGCCGGGACACGTCCTTGACCTCGTGCTCGGGATCGTTCAGCCCGATCTGCCCGCCCGAGCGGCCGAAACCGCGGGCCGACCAGGTCAAGACGGCGTACCCGTCCCGGGCCAACCGCTCCGCCTGCGCACGGACGTCGTCCTTGCTGCCGCCGAAACCGTGTCCGAGGAGCACGGCGGGCCGCTTCCCCGAGCTGCCCGCAGAAGTGAAGTACGAGGTGTCGATCCCGGCGCCGGGCATCTGCACCACGCGGTCCAGGCGGTGCACGGTGGGCGCGTCACCGGACGCGGCTGCCGTCCACGTACCGGCTCCCGCGACGACGGCGAGCGCGGCGACGCCCGCGAGCAGACGGCTCGGGCGGCGCCGCGGCAGCGGGAGCTTCGGTGATCGGAGCTTCATACGGGAACCCTAGACGGCGGGGCCCCGCACCCCGAGCGCCCCAAGGGGGAACCGCCCACCTCCTCAAGGACTACCCGGCCGGCCCGGCATACCGCACTTGCGGTACACGGACCCGACCTGCGCCGTACGTCGAGTGGCGGGAGGATGACGGCATGCTGCTGGCCGACGTCGCGCGCGTCTCCCGGGAGGTCGCCGAAACCTCCGCCCGCTCCCGGAAGACCGCCCTGCTCGCGGAGCTGTTCGCCGCCGCGCCCGCCGACGAGGTCGGCCTGGTGATCGCGTACCTCTCGGGACGGCTCCCGCAGGGCCGGCCGGGCATCGGCTGGCGCACCCTCGGCCAGCAGGTCGAGCCCGCCCAGCAGCCCGTTCTGACCGTCGGCGCCGTCGACGCGGCGGTGACCGAGCTCGCCGCCGTGGCCGGCACGGGCGCGCAGGCCGAACGCCGCCGGATCATCGACGCGCTGCTCGGCGCGGCCACCGAGCTGGAGCAGCGGTTCCTGCGCAGCCTGCTCTCCGGCGAGGTGCGCCAGGGCGCGCTGGACGCGGTGGCGCTGGAAGGGGTCGCCGCGGCGGCCGGGGTACCGGCCGCCGAACTGCGCCGGGCCGTGATGCTGGACGGCTCGCTGCCCCGGGTCGCCGCGGCCTTACTGACCGAGGGCGCGGCGGCGCTGCGCGCCGTCACCCTCCGCGTCGGGCAGCCCGTCCAGCCGATGCTGGCGAACACCGCCACGTCGGTGGCCGCGGCCCTGGCCGCTCTCGGGCCCTGTGCGGTGGAGGAGAAACTCGACGGGATCCGGGTCCAGGTGCACCGCGACGGTGACGACGTACGGGTGTACACGCGCTCCTTGGACGAGATCACCGACCGGCTGCCGGAAGTGACGGACCTGGCGCGGGCATTGCCGGGCCAGCGGTTCATCCTCGACGGCGAGGTGATCGGGGAAACGGCGGACGGCCGTCCGGTGCCCTTCCAGGAGGTCGCGAGCAGGGTCGGCTCGCGGGTCGACGTGCAGGCCGCCCGGCGGACGCTACCCGTCGTCCCGTACTTCTTCGACGTCCTGGCGGCGGGGGACGAGGTACTGCTCGACCTCCCGGTCCGCACGCGGTACGCCGCGCTGGTGGCCCTGGTGCCGGAAGCCTCCCGGGTCCGCCGGCTCGTGATCGAGGACCCGCAAGCCCAGGCCGCGGAGGCCGAGGAGTTCTGGGCCGAGGCCCTACGGCGCGGCCACGAGGGTGTGATGGCCAAGGCCCTGGACTCCGGGTACGCCGCCGGGCGGCGCGGCAAGCACTGGCTCAAGGTCAAGCCCGTGCACACCCTGGACCTGGTCGTGCTCGCCGTCGAACGGGGCCACGGCCGGCGCACCGGCATGCTGTCGAACCTGCACCTGGGCGCGCGGGCCGCCGACGGCACGTACGCCATGCTCGGCAAGACCTTCAAGGGGCTCACCGACGAGATGCTGCGCTGGCAGACCGACCGCCTGCGGGCGCTGGCCGTGGAGGACGACGGCTTCACCGTCCGGGTCCGGCCCGAACTCGTCGTGGAGATCGCTTACGACGGCCTACAGCGCTCCCCGCGCTACCCGGCCGGGGTCGCGCTGCGCTTCGCGCGGGTCCTGAGGCACCGCCCGGACAAGAGCGCGGACCAGGCGGACACGGTGGAAACGGTGCTCGGCCAAGGCCGCGGCTGACTCCTTCGACGGCCCCGGTGGAGGAGGGTTTGCCTCAGAGGCAAGGCAAATTGCCAGAAAGGCAGGATTCTGAGTCAATCGGGGTATGACATCCGGTCCTGCCCCCGGCCCCGACGGCCTGGACGAAACGGTCGATCCAGCCCTCGGCGCCGATACCGACGCCGAAGCGGACGAGCTGCCCACCGTCGCCCCGCAGCTGCGTGAGCTGCGGCGACGCGCCGGGCTCACCCTGGAGGCCGCCGCCGCGCGGGCCCGGCTCTCGCCCGCGCACCTGTCGCGGCTGGAGACCGGGAGGCGCCAACCCTCCCTGCCCCTGCTGCTCGGGCTCGCCCGCACCTACGGTACGACGGTCTCCGAGCTGCTCGGCGAGACCCCCGCCGTCGCCGATCCCATCGTACGGGCGGGCGGACCCGGGGCCCGCGAGGCCGACGGGTGGACGTACTGGCAGGCCGGCGGCTCCGGCCGGGGGATGCAGGCGCTGCGCGTGCACGTCCCGCACGGCCGCAGCCAGGCCGAGCTGGTCCGCGTACATCCCGGTGAGGAGTGGCTCTACGTCCTCAAGGGGCGGCTCCGGCTGCACCTCGCAGAGGCCGAGTACCTGCTCGAACCGGGCGACAGCGCGCACTTCGACTCGCTCACCCCGCACCGGATCGGCGCGGCCACCTCGGGCGGCGCCGACCTGCTGTTCGTCCACACGCTGCTGCAGAGCAGCCTCGCCGGACTGTGCCTCGGCAGCAGCGGCGGCGGCGCAGGCGGCAGCGCGACCACCCACCACCGATAACCCAGGAGTCCCCTCGTGCGCATGCAGTCCAAGTTCCCGCGCGGCCTGATCGTTCGGCTGATCGCCTACTTGTTCGTCGGTCACCTCTTCGCCTTCTTCGTCTACCTCCTCTTCGTCCTGGGCGGTCAGAACCAATGACGGCCCCTGGAGCGGCCGGGGGAGATTTCCCCTCGCGGCTCTAGGAACCTGCAGGTCCTGTCGCTACCCTCCGCGCATGATTTCCACGGTTGTCTGGGGTACCGGCAACGTCGGCCGATTGGCCATCCGTGCCGTAGAGGCCCACCCGGCGCTGAAACTGGCCGCCGTCATCGTCCACCATCCCGAGAAGGTCGGCCGCGACGCCGGCCTACTCGGCGAACTCGACCACGACACCGGCGTCGCGGCCACCGACGACATCGAAGCGGTCCTCGCCGCCGGCCCGCAGGCCGTCGTCTACGCGGCCTCCGGCGACACCCGACCCGACGAGGCCCTCGCCGACATCACGCGGGCCGTCCGTGCCGGGGCGGTCGTCGTCAGCCCCGCCCTGTACCCGCTCTACGACCACCGCAACGCACCGCCGGAGTTCCGCGATCCGGTGGTGGCCGCGGTCGCGGAGGGCGGCGGCTCGCTGTTCGCCTCCGGTGTGGACCCCGGATGGGGCAACGACGTACTCCCGCTCCTGCTCAGCGGACTCGGCACCACCATCGACGCCATCCGCTGCCAGGAGATATTCGACTACTCCACCTACGACCAGCCGGACTCCGTCCGCTACCTCGTCGGCATGGGCCAGCCCATGGACTACGAGCCGATGATGCTCCTACCCTCCGTCCCCACCATGGTGTGGGGCGGGCAGGTACGGATGATGGCCCGGGCACTCGGCGTCCAGCTCGACGAGATCCGCGAGACGGTCGACCGCCGCGCCCTCGACGCCACCGTCCACACCCGCACCATGGGGGAGTTCGGAGCCGGCACCCAGGGCGCCGTCCGCTTCGAGGTGCAGGGCATCGTCGAAGGCGAACCCCGCATCGTCATCGAGCACGTCACCCGCATCCACCCGTCCTGCGCCCCCGACTGGCCGTCGCCGCCCGACGGTGGCGACGGCGCCCACCGGGTGGTCATCGAGGGGCGCCCGCGCATCGAGGTCACCGTAGAGGCCACCGACGAGGGCGAGAACCGCTCGGCGGGCGGCAACGCCACCGCCGTCGGCCGCCTGGTCGGCGCCATCGACTGGCTGGTGGAAGCCGAACCGGGCCTCTACGACGCCCTCGACGTCCCCCTGCGTCCCGCCATCGGCAAGCTCGGAAGGAAACAGTCATGAGGATCGACGTTCCCGAAGGTCAGCACCCGATCGAATACGTGTGGGGGGACCTGGTCCCCGGGATCGGGATGGCCGCCGCGAACTTCTCGTTGTCGGTGTACGCCCACACCACCCTGGGGCTACGCGAGTTCGAGGCCGCGCGGCTGCGCGTCGCGCAGATCAACGGCTGTGTGTTCTGCCTCGACTGGCGCACCGAGCGGGACGGGGAGAAGGTCGAGGAGGAGTTCTCCGACGCCGTTGCCGAGTGGCGCACCACGGACCGATTCGACGAACGCACCCGGCTGGCCGCGGAGTACGCGGAACGGTACACCCTCGACCACCACCACCTCGACGACGCGTTCTGGAACCGGATGACCGCGCACTACAGCCAGGTCGAGATCGTGGAGCTGACGATGAGCATCGGTTCCTGGCTGGCGTTCGGCCGGCTCAACCACGTGCTAGGGCTCGACAGCGTGTGCGTACTGCCGGGGCACTGAGGGCGGTGGGCACGGCGGACGCGGCAGGGGCGTCAAGCGGGTCGGGCGGGTCGGGCGTCAGGCGCGCCAAGGGGGCCGGGGCCGGTCGGTACGTTCCGACGGGCGGCCCCGGTCTCGGTGCCTGTCACCTACAGGTCGGTGGCGATGATCTTCTCGATGTTGCGCTCCGCGAGCGCCGTGATCGTGACGAACGGGTTGACGCTGGTGTTGCCGGGGATCAGCGCGCCGTCGATCACGTACAGACCGGTGTAGCCGTGCAGGCGCCCGTAGTTGTCGGTGGCCCTGTTCAGGACCGCACCGCCGAGCGGGTGGTACGTGAGGTGGTCGCCCCAGATCTTGTTGGTGCCGAAGAGGTCGGTCCGGTAGATCGTCCCCTCCTTTGAGTTGATCTTGTCGAAGATGGTCCTGGCCATGTCGATGGACGGCTGCTTCCACGCCGTCTGCCAGTTCAGCTCGACCGCGCCCGAGGCGGCGTTGTACGTGAACTCGGCGCGGTTCGGGTTCTTGGTGATCGACAGGTAGAAGGAGGCGTACGTCTCGATCCCGGTCGGTAGTGGCGCCACCTCGGCGAACGCGCCGCCCGCGTCCCAGTTGTCGATGCCCCCGCAGGGGATCGCCGCCTGGATCTTGCCCGTCGGGTCCCACATGTGGTTGGCCCGGCCGCACATGACGTTGCCGTTCTCGCCCCAACCCTTGCCGATCTCGTTGTTCAGGGCGGGCAGCGCGCCGGTGGCCTTCAACTTCACGAGCAGCTTGCTGGTGCCCACGCTGCCGGCCGCGAAGAACACCCTGTCAGCGACCACGGTCTTGGTGGCGGTGGTCTCGCCGGTGGTGCTGATCTGGTCGATGACGACGGTGTAGCCGCCGCCCGGCGCGGGGGAGACGGAAGTGACCTTGTGTAGCGGGGAGATGGTGACCCTGCCGGTGGCCCCGGCCTGGGCGAGGTAGGTCTTCTGCAGTGACTTCTTGCCGTAGTTGTTGCCGTAGAGGATCTCCCCGGCGACCGCGGACTTGGGGACGGTTCCGGCAGCCTCCTGCTTCATGTAGTCCCAGTCGTACACGTCGGGGACGAAGACGAAGGGGAAGCCGGAGCGCTGGGCGTGCTTGCGGCCGACGCGGGCGAACTGGTAGCAGTCGACCGCGTCGAACCAGGCCGGGTCGACCAGGCCGACGCCCAGCCCCGCATTGGCACGCGGGTAGTAGGTGTCGTACATCTCGTCAGCGTTCACCGAGGGGAGGACGGCGCCGAAGTTCGCGCGCTTCGGGGTGACCGCCATGCCGCCGTTCACCAGCGAGCCGCCGCCGACACCGCGGCCCTGGTACACGAGGATGCCGCCCATCTCCTCGGCATCCAGGATCCCGGTGTAGCGGGGGATGTCCTTGTCGAGCGGGAAGCCGAGGAAGTTGCTCAGGGGCTGCTTGGTCCTGGTGCGCAGCCAGTAGGAGCGCTGGTCCGGACTGGTCGTGTGGCAGAAGATCTTGCCGTCCGGGCCCGGAGTGTCCCAGGCCATGCCCATCTCGATCATGTGGACGTCCACGCCGGCCTGGGCGAGGCGCAAGGCGGCGACGGACCCTCCGTAGCCGGTGCCGACGACCAGGGCGGGCACGTGTGCACCGTTGTCGATCGGGCCCGCGGCCGACAGGGTCGGGCTGGCCGCCTGCGCCTGGGCCAGAGCCTGGTCCGGAGTGATCTGGCCTGCGAGGGCAGCAGCTCCCAGAATAGAACTTGTTCCTGCTATGAATCCACGGCGGGAGATCCCCTTGGATCCGTTTCCGTTCAGGGCTTTGTCGCCCATGTGATGTTCCTCACTCTCAATGGAATGGGAACGAGTTCTACTGCCATGCGCATACGAAGTCACTACATACGTCCAGAAAACTTTCGGCCGGTCACACCGCAGCGACGCCCGCGCCGCGGCGTCGGACCCAACCCGGGACCAGCAGGCACGCAACCGCGGCGAAGGTGCACCGGGTCGAAGCGAATTCCAGCCGCCACGGCGCTGAGCAGGCCAATGCCCCGGCGCCGAGCACCACGCCGAGCAGCCGCAGCCGCAGCCGCAGCCGCCGGTCTCCGGCGAGCAGCAGGGCGCCGAGCGTGGCGAACAGATAACCGGCGAGCACCAGCGGCATCCACGGAACATTCACGCCGTAACCGAGGGTGTGCCCCCGGATCTCGGCGGTCACCGGGCGGGTCGCGACCGGGAGCACCGGCAGGGCGATCACCGCCCACGCCGTGGTGGCCGGGCCGCTGCCGCCGCCCGCGTTCCAGACGGCGGCCTCCACCAGCTGGTGGGCGCCCAGCAGCAACGGCACCGCGGCGACGGGCAGATCGCGGGGTCGGCGCACGCGCGCCACGCACACGACCCCGACGGTGGTAATGACTGCACCCGCCGTCAGATCGGCCGTGGCGTTCCAGCGCATGGTTCCGTGTCGCCTACCCGGGCATGTGGGGGCCGGTGCCTGCCCGGCCTCGCATGCGGCGTAGGGGCCGGGACGTCGGACGGGTCGCTCCGCGGACGGCCCCCTCCCACCGTACGGGCGGAATCCGTACCTCCGCGCGGCGACCGCGGAGGCAGAACGGCACCGGCATCGGCATCGCCGGACCGGCGGGCCTGTGGACTCCGGGGGCGCGGCTGGGGCTGCGGCTACCAGGCTGGTGCCGTGCCGTGCCGTGCCGTGCCGGGCGCCGCGGGCCGGTGAACCTTCCGGTCACAGCACCGGGCGCGCGAGCGCGCGGCGCAGCCCGCCGGCCCGCCCGCACCGCTCACTGTTGTGCCGTCGTCGTCGGCGGTTCGAGCGGCGGGGAGGTCGTCGCGCAGTACGTACGGCACTGTGGGTGGCACGCCCCCGCCACGGGGGTGCGTACGGTTGCCCAGGCCACGACGGCGCCGAGTACCAGCACCGCTGCACACCACAGCATGGCCCGCCCGAAGGCGGAGTCGAACTCGGACGCCGAGCGGTACGCCTCCGGTCCCATCCCGGAGAGCAGCGGCAGCGCCGCCACCGCCAGCAGTCCGGCCGCCCGTGCGGCCGCGTTGTTGATGCCGCTGGCGAGGCCCGCCCGGCCCGGGTCCACCGAGGACAGTACGGTCGCTGTGAGCGGGGCCACCAGGGTCACCATGCCCATGCCCATCACGATCAGCGCCGGCAGGACGTCCCGTACGTACGAGGCCTGCGGGCCCACGCGCAGCATCAGCAGCACCCCGGCCGCGCACAGCAGCGGCCCCACCGTGAGCGGGATGCGCGGCCCGATCCGCTCGCCGAGGGCCCCCGACCGGGCCGACAGCAGCAGCATCAGCGTGGTGGTGGGCAGCAGCGCGGCCCCGGCCGCCAGCGCCGAGTATCCGCAGACCACCTGGAGCTGGAGCACGACGAGGAAGAAGAACCCGCCGAACGCCGCGTACACGCACAGGGTGACCAGGTTGACGGCGGTGAACTGTCGGGAGGCGAAGATGTCGGGCGGCACCATCGGATCGGCCCGGCGTCGTTCGACGTACACGAAGAGGGCGGACAGCAGGAGGCCGCCGACCGCCGCAGCGATCACCAGCGGGGACCCGGACCGGGCCTCGATCAGGGCGAACGTCAGCAGGGCGAGGGCCACCGCCCCCAGTGCGGCGCCGAGCACGTCGAACCGCCCGTGCGCCTGCGGGTCGCGCGATTCCGGTACGTGGCGCAGCGCGACGGGTACGCACAGCGCGGCCACCGGCACGTTCAGCAGGAAGATCCAGCGCCAGCCGGGTCCGTCCACCAGCCAGCCGCCCAGGAACGGTCCCACGGCCGCGCCCACTCCGCCGAACCCCGACCACAGTCCGATGGCCCGACCCCGGTCCTCGGCGGCGATCGAGCCCTGGATCAGCGCGAGTGAACCGGGCGTCAGCAGTGCCCCGCCGACGCCCTGAAGGGCCCGTGCGGCCACCAGGACCCCGGCGTTCGGGGCGATGCCGCACAGCAGCGAGCCGACCGCGAACCACATCACGCCGAGTACGAAGATCCGCCGCCGCCCGTACCGGTCGCCGAGCGCGCCGCCGACCAGGATCAGACCGGCGAGGGTCAGCAGGTACGCGTTGACGGTCCACTGGAGCGCGGCCAGATCGGTGTCGAGGTCCTCCCCGATGTGGGGGAGCGCGACGTTGACGACGGTGGAGTCGAGCAGGGCCATGGTCGACCCGAGCACGGTGGCGAGCAGGATCCACCGGCCCCGGGCGGACGCGAGCGCGACGTCGGGCGCGGCCGGACCGTTCGCCGGTGCCCCGGGCGCTGGATCGGTCATGCCTTCAGGCTGGCCCGTCCGGCCGGGGAGGGCCACCGGGCGCGCAGGATACGGCTCATTAGGCCCTCTTGTAATGGGCATGACGCCTCCTTCACCATGACCGCGCACGTCACGCACGCCCTTCCCGCCCAACCTGCACACGGCGTACGAGGAGACCACACGTGGCCCAACGCAACGGACGACGATCCTTACGCGCGGCGCTCGCCGCCCTCACCACCGCCCTGCTGCTGCCCATCGGCGCGGGCGTCGCGGCGGCTGCGCCGGAACCCGGCCCCACCCCCGGCGCGGCCGAGCGCAAGATCGAGCCGAAGCTCCGCGCCCAGCTCGACGACTCGGCCAAGGCCGTCTTCTGGGTGTACCTGGACAGCGCTGCCGACCTCACCGCCGCGGGCGGGCAGCCGACCCGCGCCGCCAAAGCAGAAACGGTTCTGCGGGCCAAGAAGGAGAACGCAGCGCGCAGCCAGGCCGAGCTGATCAAGGCACTGGACGGAGCCAAGGCCGAGTACACCTCGTACTGGATCGTCAATGCCGTCCGCGTCGTCGGCAGCGCGAAGCTCGCCGGCACCCTCGCGCAGCGCCCCGAGGTCTCTCGGATCGACGCCGACGACAAGGTCACCCTCCCCGAACCCGCCGAGGGCCACCGGGAGAAGACCGCTGCCGCTGCCGTCGAGTGGAACGTCGACCAGATCAAGGCTCCTCAGGTGTGGGACCGGCTCGGCGTGCGCGGTGAGGGGATCGTCGTCGCCAACATCGACAGCGGCGTCGACTACACGCACCCGGCCGTGAACGACCAGTACCGCGGCAAGAACGCCAACGGGTCGTACGACCACGCCTACAACTGGTTCGACCCGGCCGGCGTCTGCCCCACCGCGGCCCCCTGCGACAACAACGACCACGGCACCCACACGATGGGCACCATGGTCGGCGACGACGGCGGCGCCAACAAGATCGGTGTGGCCCCCGGAGCCAAGTGGATCGCCGCCAAGGGGTGCGAGACCAACTCCTGCTCCGAGGCCTCCCTCCTGGCTGCCGGCCAGTGGATCGTCGCCCCCACCGACCTGAACGGCCAGAACCCGCGCCCTGACCTCGCCCCGCACGTCGTGAACAACTCCTGGGGCAGCGCGACCCACGACGACTGGTACCAGCAGATCGTCGACGCCTGGCGGGCCGCCGGCATCTTCCCCGCCTTCTCCAACGGGAACGCCGGCCCCGGCTGCGCCACCAGCGGCTCGCCCGGCGACTACGCGAGCTCCTACAGTTCCGGCGCCTTCGACATCAACGGCGCCATCGCACCGTTCTCCTCGCGCGGTGCGGGTCCCGGCGGCATCGTCAAACCGAACATCGCGGCCCCCGGAGTGAACGTCCGCTCCTCGGTCCCCGGCGGCGGATACGAAGCCTTCTCCGGCACCTCCATGGCCTCACCGCACACCGCGGCCACCGTCGCCCTCCTCTGGTCCGCCGCACCCGCCCTCGAAGGCGACGTCACGCAGACCGAGCAGCTCCTGAACGGCACCGCCCAGGACACCGACAACGGACAGTGCGGTGGCAGCGCCGCCGACAACAACGTCTTCGGCGAGGGCAAGCTCGACGCCTTCGCCGCCGTCTCCGGCGCCCCGCGCGGTGCGATCGGCGCACTCGCCGGCACCGTTCGCTCCGGCGGCGCACCGGTCGCGGGCGCCAAGGTCACCGCCGCCGGACCGATCGCACGTACGACGACCACCGCGGCCGACGGCACCTACGCCTTCCGGTCCCTGTCGGTGGGCGCCTACACCCTGACGGCCTCGAAGTTCGGCTACGGCCGGGAGACCGCGACGGCGACGGTGGCCGAGAACACCACCGGCACGGGCGACTTCACCCTCACCCAGGCTCCCTCCGGCACGCTCACCGGCACCGTCGCCTCGGCCGCCGGCCCCGCCGCGGGCGCCACCGTCACCGTCACGGACACCCCGGTGACCGCGACCGCCGACGCCCAGGGCCACTTCGAGGTCACCCTGCCGCACGGCAGCTACGAGGTACGGGCCACCCACTCCTCCCGCTGCGTCACCGCAGGCAGCGCCCGGGCCACCGTCGCCGGTGACACCACGGTGGCGATCACCCTGCCCGAACGCACGGACGGCTACGGCTACGCCTGCTCCACCACGGGCGGCCGCCCGTACGCGGCGGGGGACCGGAAACTCGCCCTGACCGGGGACAACACCACCGAACGCGTCGAGCTCCCCTTCCCGGTCCCGCTGTACGGCAGGACGTACGGCCAGGCCTGGATCGGGACGAACGGCACGGTCAGCTTCGGCGGCAACCACACCGGTGACGTCAACGGGGACATCCCGAGCACGGGCACGCCCAATGCGGCGCTGTACCCGTTCTGGGACGACCTGGTCGTCGGCGCGGCCGGCAGTGGCTCGGGAGTCTTCACCGCGGTGACCGGCAACGCCCCGCACCGGCAGTACGTGATCGAGTGGCGCGAGGTCTCCCACTGGTCGGCGCAGAGCGACACGTTCTCGTTCTCGGCGGCGATCGGCGAGGACGGCACCGTGGCCTACACGTACAAGGGCACGGGAGGCACCGGCATCAAGGGCGGCTCCACGGCCACGGTGGGCGTGGAGAACGCGACGGGTACGGACGCCTTCGCGTACTCCTTCAACACCGCGGTCATCACGGACGGCCTGTCGCTCTCCTTCCGGACCACCAAGAGCGGTGTCGTCGCGGGCCGGGTACTCGACGCGAACGACGGCAACGGCGTGGCGGGAGCCACGGTGACCGTCGGCACCGGCGACACGGCGGTGTCGGCGATCACCGCGGCGGACGGCGGGTACGTCGTCCAGAGTCCGGCCGGTGCGCGGGCGGTGTCCCTCGCCGCCCCGGCGTACGAATCCGCGGCGGTGACCGTGGACGTCAAGGCGGCAGAGGTCACGACGGTGACGCAGGCCCTGCGCACGGGCCGGGTCACCGCCTCCAAGCCGGCGGTGGAGGTCGTCGTCCCCGCGGACCAGAAGCGGACCCGCATCCTCGACCTCACCAACCCGGGCCTCGGCACGGACTTCACGGTGTCCGAGGACGCGGGATGGCTGACGGCCACGCCGGGCACGGGGAACCTCCCGACGGGAGGCAGGACCGCGGTGACCCTGGCCGTGGACACCACGGGCCTGGCCGCCGGGACGGTCCTGACGGCCGATCTGAAGATCACCTCGGCCAGTGGCCGCGCGCCGGTGCTGAGCGTTGCGGTCAAGGTCGTGGTGCCGCGCTACCAGGTGGCCCTGGACGCGGGCTCCGACTACGCCGCCACGGACGCCCTGGGGGACAGCTGGTCCCCGGACCGCGCGTATGCGGCCGGCTCGTACGGCTACCGGGGAAGCTCCTCGGTACGGTCCACCGGCCGCACGATCGCCGGCACGGCTGACCAGAAGCTGTTCCGCAACGCGCGTGAGGGCATGTACGAGTACCGCTTCGACAACGTTCCGAACGGTACGTACACGGTGGAGCTCGGCTTCGCGGAGCTGTCCTCGACGAAACCGAACAAGCGCGTCTTCGACGTCCTGGCCGAGGGCACTCAGGTCCTGCCCTCGCTGGACATCTCGCTGGAGGCGGGCACCTACGAGGCCCTGACGCGGACCTACACGGTCACGGTCACCGACGGAGTGCTCAACGTCCGCTTCGTCACGCACAGCGGCTTCGGCAAGCCCTTGCTGAACAGCCTGCGTGTCACGGACCGGCCCGACAAGAACTAGCGGATCCACTGGGTCCAGCGAGTCCATTGGTTCGGGGCAGGGTGCCCGTCGGGCGCCCTGCCCCGGCCCGTGCCATTCGGGTGGCCGGCGCCGGATCGAGGGCGGCGCACCCGGGAGGGCGGTCCGTTGACGGATAGCGTGGGGGACCATGACGCTGCAGAGCGACCGGTACGACCTGACCGACCGGATCCGGGCCGTGCTGCGGTCCGCGGACCCGGACGCGGTCTGGGCGGTCGGGGGACCCGACGGGGCCCACGCCGGATCGGGCGACGGCCCCGCCCTCGACGTCGGTGACGTGACGGCGGTGCTCGCGCTCTGGCCGGTGATCGGAAGCCTCGTCGCCGAGGAAGCCCTGCACCTGCACACCCCGCTCACGACGTACGGGGCCGAGGCGGCGGCCGGCACCCCGATCGGCACCACGACGCACCACCTGCTCACCCACTGCGCCGGTCCCACGGCCCACTCCGCACTTGCCAGCCTCGCCGAACACCTCACCGGCAGCACCCTCGCCGAGTTGGCCGCCACCCGGATCTGGCGCCCCCTCGGCATGACGGGCACCGGCTTCACCGACGGCGCCCTGTACGCACCCACGGCCGACCTCGTCCGCTTCCTGAGCCATTTGCTCTCCCCGGCGGAGCACCCAATCACCCGTGCCTGGATCACCGAGTCCCTCCGCATCCGCACCGGAGAGCTGACCCCCGCCCGCGGCCTGCTCTGGCACCCAGCCCCCCACGGCACCTGGGTCCATGGCGAAACCGCGGCGGTCTGGGTCTCGCCCCGTCTCCACCGCTGGGCGGTCCTCCTGCCGACCCGCCCCCCGGGCCACCTCCGCACGACCTTCCGCGACGCGGCCTTCGCGCCGACGCCCCTCGCGCCGGAAGGTCCCCGGACGCACCGCTGACCGCAGGCGCACCCGTGTGGTGTTCCGCGGACCGGGACCGGCTCGCCCTTCGGCCGTTCGCGCGCTCGACGGCGGGCCCGGAGCCCGCGGCCGGACGTGCCGGGCGGCGCTCGGAGCGCGCTCGTTCCGAGGCCGACGTACGGTGAGCTCGATGTCACCGACCGTTGGTTTCCGGCTGCGCGCGGAGGTACACGGATGCGCACGCTTCACGAGGCCGCCCTCGACGCGCTCAGGCGCCCGGGCTGGCACGGCCACCGGCGCGTACGGCGTCGGCCCCCGGCGGAAGACGGCGCGGGCCGTCGGGCCGGCGCTCCGGCGCGGACCCCGACGGTGCGGTCCCGGGGAGGCGGTGCGGGCATGACCGACCCCGGTACGACCCAGCCCGCCGTCTCCCGCGGGCAGCCGGCGAGAGCCGGGCGGACCGAGTCCATCCGGTCGGTCGCCGCCCGGGCCCTTCCGTTCCCCTTCCCTTCCTCCTTCCCCTTCCCCCTGCTCGCCCGCGGCCCCGGCGGAGCCCGACCCGCCTTCTCCCCCGAGGCCCTGCGCGTCCTGCGGGCACGCCACGGCGGAGCGCCCGTCCTCGTACGCGGGCTGTCCGGGGCCGTCCTCGTCCTGCTGGACCGTGAGGACCTGCAGCAGTTCTACGCCGAACCCGCCGACGTCCTCGCCCCCGCGCAGCCGGAGCCCGGCGAGACCCACCGGGTGCACCACTCCTGCGCCACGGTCCGCAGCGTCATGGCCGAGGAGGCCCGGCACCTCACCGCCGCCACCACCCTTGACCTGGCCCGCGCCCGCCACTCCGTGGCCCGCGCCGCCCGGCAGATCGTGCTGGGCGAGGCTGCGGCTGCGGGGGACGAGGAACTCACCGGACTGCTCCGCCGGTTGCGCCGGCGCGGCAAGGACCGCGGCGACCCGGCCGCGGCGTGCGCCGACCCCGCCGCCCGGGCCCGGGCCCGGCACTGGCTGCGGGCCGTGGACACCATCCCCGCGACCCTGCTGCGCACCCTGCTCCTGCTCGGCGCCCACCCTGCCGAGCAGGACGCGGTGGCCGCCGAGGCCGCCGGGGGCGGCCCCCCGGGGGAACTGCCCCGGCTGCGTGCGTGCGTACGGGAGTGCCTACGGCTGTATCCGGTCGTGCCCGACCTGGTCCGGGTCACCCGCACCGAGACCGAGTGGCAGGGCGTGCGCCACCCGGCCGGCACGTCCGTCCTGTTGCCCGCCCACTTTCACCAGCGCGACCCGGACCACGTGCCGGCCGCCCACGTCTTCGTACCGGGGCGCTGGAAGACCCCGGGCGCGGACGAGGACGTCCGGATGGCCCCGTTCGGCCACGGCCCCGGCCGCTGCCCGGGCGACGGGCTGAGCCTGCTGATCACCACCGCGCTCTGCGCCGAAGTCCTGCGCCGCCGCCGCATCACGGGCACCCGGCCGGTGCTCGACCCGCCGGGCCCGCTCCCCGTGGCGCTCGACCCGCGCGGCATCCGGCTCACCCTCAGCCGCCGCTGACGTCCCGCCACCCCTCCCCACCGACATCCCGCGAGGATTCCATGTCCGACGCCGCGACCTCCGCGTCCACCGACCCGGACGACGACCTGCTGGGCATCCTGTGCCGCGAGCTCGCCGAGGCCGCCGAGGCAGTCGGCGAAGCGGCCCGCCACGCCTCCGAACTGGCCCTCGGCGCCCGCCTCCCGGCCGCCGCCCTGGGCCGCCGGCGGCTCGCCTGGCGGACCCTGCTGCGCACCCTCACCGACCCCGCGGGTCTGGGCTGGGCGCCCCGTGGTCGGGGTGTCGCCCGGGCCGGCTGGTTCGTCGGGGTCCTCACCGGCCGGGAGAGCCTCGCGGTCAGCCTGGCCGTCTGCGGCCTCAAGGCCCGTATCCGGGCGGCGAGTGCGGACCGTCCCGAGCTGAGGGACGACCCCGACTGCGCGGCGATCCTGCGGGCCGTGGACGAGGACCGGCAGGCCGCGGCCGTCCGCGACTTCCGCCGGCTCGTGCGGGACCAGGGTGCCGAGCGGGCGTTCGGCCTGCTGACCCCCTCCTTCGCCGACCTGTTGGCGTGGAACGCCCTGACCGACGTGAACCCCTTCAACGACCATGCCGGCTGGCAGGTGGCCACCGGTCGGGCCGTGCCCCCCGCACCGCTCCTGGGGCTCGGCGCCGCCGTCCGGGTCCTCTGCGGCCGGGACCGGAACGGGGAACGCAACCGGGCCGGGAAGCGAAAGCGGGACCGCAACGGGGGCGGCCGAAGTCCGGCTGCCGCCCCGCCCACCCCGTACAAGGGCTGCACCCACACGATCGGCCTCGTCGGCACCGGGGGTCTCCTCCTCGTACAGCCCTGGCGCAGCCGGTGAACCCCGCCCCCCGGCCGTGGCTGCGTCCGCAACGGTCGGACCCGGCCGACGGGCTGTGCGGCCACGCAGCCGTCCTGCGCACCCATGCGGTCCGGCTGCGCGCGGCGGCCCAGTTGCTGGACGGGCGGGAGCCGCAGGCCGACGCCTTCCGCGCCGAGGTCGCCGCGCTGGCCGACCGCTGTGCCACCGCCGCGGACGGCCTCGCCGCGGTCGCGGCGCAGCTACAGCAGGAGTGAGAGCAGCAGGACGAAGCCCAGGCCGCACACCGAGATGATGGTCTCCATCACCGACCAGGTCTTGAGGGTCTGTCCGACCGTCATTCCGAAGTACTCCTTGACCAGCCAGAACCCGGCGTCGTTGACGTGGCTGAAGAACAGCGAGCCGGCGCCGATCGCCAGCACCAGCAGCGCCGTCTCCGTGGACGTCATGCCGGCGGCGAGCGGGGCCACCAGACCCGCCGCCGAGATCGTTGCGACCGTTGCCGAGCCCGTGGCGAGGCGGATCGCCACGGCGATCAGCCAGGCCAGCAGCAGCGTCGGAACGGACCAGTCCGTCGACAGCTCCAGGATCATCTGGCCGACGCCCGCGTCGATCAGCGTCTGCTTGAAGCCCCCGCCCGCCCCCACGATCAGCAGGATGCCCGCGATCGGGGCCAGCGACTTCTCCACCGTGGTCGCGAGCCGTGCCCGGGTGAACCCGGCCGCCCGGCCGAGGGTGAACATGCCCACCAGCACGGCCGCGAGCAGTGCGATCAGCGGGGAGCCGGCGATGTCGGTGACCCGCTGCACCTCGTTCTCCCGGTCGTCGACCACGATGTCGACCAGGGCCTTCATCAGCATCAGCGCCACGGGCAGCAGGACGGTGAACACCGTTGCCCCGAACCGGGGGCGGTGCCCGGAGTCCGTCGTCGGCCGCTGCGGGACCGCGTGTTCGGGCGCCGGGATGTCCACCCACCGGGCCGCGTACCGGGAGAACAGCGGCCCGGCGATGACCACGGTCGGGATCGCGACCAGCACGCCGAGGGCGAGGGTGATCCCCAGGTTCGCGTGCAGTGCATCGATCGCGACGAGCGGACCGGGGTGCGGCGGTATCAGTCCGTGCATCACGGACAGGCCGGCGAGTGCAGGGACGCCGATCCGCATGAGCGAGTAGCTGCCGCGCTTGGCCACGAGCAGCACCACGGGTATCAGCAGCACGATGCCGACTTCGAAGAAGAGCGGCAGCCCGATCACCGAGGCGATCAGCACCATGGCCCAGGGCATGGCCCGGCCCTGGGCCTTGGCGAGGATGGTGTCCACGATCTCGTCCGCGCCGCCCGAGTCCGCCAGGAGCCGGCCGAGGACCGCGCCGAGCGCGATGAGGACGCCGACCCCGGCGACCGTGGCGCCCAGCCCGGTGGTGAAGCTGGCCACGGTCTTGTCCAACGGGGCGCCCGCGCAGGCGCCGAGGGCGAGCGAGCCGACCGTCAGTGCCAGGAAGGCATGCAGCTTGAGGCGGGTGATGAGCAGGACGATGACGGCGATGCCCGCGAGGACGGCCACGCCCAGCTGGGCGTTCCCGGCCGAGGTGATCGGAGCGGGGACGGCCGCTGCCAGCATCTCGACGCTGAGATCTGTCACGGTGGGAAGTTCCTTAGCTTTCGTGAGGGGGAGTGGGCCGGTGGTCCGCCGGCAGCGTCGTCAGCGCGGCCAGGGCCCGTTCGGTGATCTCCTCGGGCGATCCGGACACGTCGACGGCGACGCCGAGTTCGTCCTCCTGGAGCGGCTCCAGGGTGGCGAACTGGGAATCCAGCAGGGTGGTGGGCATGAAGTGGCCCGTGCGGGCCGCCATCCGCCGCTCGATCAGCGGGCGTTCGCCGGTCAGGTGCACGAACACGGCATCGGGTGCGGACGTTCGCAGCCGGTCGCGGTAGGCGCGTTTGAGTGCCGAGGAGGCCACCACCGAGCCCCGGTCCGCGGGCCGGGCACCGAGCCACGCGCCGATGGCGTCCAGCCAGGGCCTGCGGTCGGCGTCGTCCAGCGGAATGCCGGCGGACATCTTGGCGACGTTGGCCGGCGGGTGGAACGCGTCGCCCTCCACGTACGGAAGGCCGAGTGCGTCCGCGAGCAGCCTGCCCACGGTCGTCTTGCCCGTGCCGGCCACGCCCATCACCACCAACACGCGCTGGGTGCCGCTCACCTCGTACCTCGCTGTCCTGTTCTGACGTCGGTTCGTGCGCCCTCACTGAAGCGCATTAAGTAATACTTATTCAAGGGGTGCGGCGTGAAACATCACATCTTTTGCTTGTTGAGGGGCCGCCGTACGCTTACGGCATGACGACTGAAGGCCAGGGGCTCCACTCCCACGTGCTGGACACCCTCGGCCTGGCGATCACCGCGGGGGAGCACCCTCCGGGGAGCGTCCTGCGCACCGATGAGATCGCCGAGCGCTTCGACGCCTCGCGCACCGTGGTCCGGGAGGTCGTCCGCGTCCTGGAATCCATGCAACTGGTCGAGTCACGCCGCCGGGTCGGGGTCACCGTGCGCCCCACCGAAGAGTGGAACGTCTACGACCCACGGGTGATCCGCTGGCGCCTCGCCGGCACCGACCGCCCCCGCCAGTTGCGTTCCCTGACCGTGCTGCGCTCCGCGATCGAACCGGTCGCGGCCGGTCTCGCCGCCGCCCGGGCCACCCCCGACCAGTGCGCCGCGCTCACGGAGGCCGCCCTCGGCATGGTCCGCACCTCGCGCGGCCACCAGCTCGACGGCTACTTGCACCACGACGTCGCGTTCCACCGGATCGTGCTGAACGCCTCCGGCAACGAGATGTTCGCGCGCCTCGGCGACGTCGTCGCCGAGGTGCTCACCGGCCGAACCCAGCACGCGGTGATGTTCCACGACCCCGACCCGGCCGCGGTCACCCTCCACGTCCAGGTCGCCGAAGCCGTACGGGAAGGCGATGCGGCCCGTGCAGAGGCACTGACCCGACAGATCGCGGTGGGCGCCCTGGAGGAGCTCGCCGTCCTCGCGCCGACCGAAAACACGACGCAGCCCGCCTCCCCTTGACCGACGGGCCTGCCGTCGGTCCGGACCCGCGGGTTCCTTAGGGCCGGCCGGGCGGTGAAGTCCTCCGGGTCAGGGACCGCCACCTCCTACGCCCCTCTGCCCGCCCCTCACGACCCGACGGCGCGAGCACCCGCGGGACCTGGTGCTCCGTCACCGAGACGCGCAGAAGCACTTCCAGTGGGTCGACGGTCTCGGGGACACCGACGCGTGGCTGGAAGGGACCGTCCCGGGGAAGATTGTCGATTTCGCGGCCGAGGCTGGCGCTTTGGGCGCGGCGGAGCTGCGGGACTACGAGGCGGGCAAACTCATCGCGTTGCTGGCCTGGTGTCCCTCGTCGACTGTCGGCTGGATAGGGTCACGACGTGGGAGGTCCCAAGGACCTGGCCCTGCGCATTGAGCGCCTTTACCTGGAAGTACGGTCCGGGGTTGTTCGTGGTGATGGCTGTCTCGAATCCGGAGCGTGGGGCGCGTCTGACAACGACCGACAGGGAGTGGGGGTCGGTTCCGGCGAGAACCCGCCATGCTCTGGTCTGCGTCGAGCCGTTCCAGGAGGCGTAGACGACGCTGTGTCCGTCGTCGGACCGTGCCGCGGCATTCGGTGGGTAGTACGGCGTGCCGATCCATTCGTTCCGGAACGCTCGGTACGAGATGTTGGAGCCCGGCAGCTTCGCGTCGTAGAGCAGGTTCTGCAAGCCGTTGCCCTGGGTGTTCCCCGCACCCGCGTACTCCGAGTAGTACGGGCTCTGGCCCCATCCGATGAATTTGTTGCCGTTGGAAAGGGCCTGAGTGTTTCCCTGGGTCGGTGACTCCAGCGGCGGCTCGTGGTAGTAGGTCCTGTCCACGGTCGCCTTCCGGCTACGGAAGTCGAGGTTGAGGATCAGGCCGTGCGACACCTGTTCGGGAGCGCCGTCGGGCAGGTCGCAGCAGCCGTCGTCGAACATACTGATCCGGTTTCCCGGCCGAAATCGGGCATCGTGCTGCCAGTAGAAGTCCGCGTTCGGGCCGAAGGTGAAGTCGCTCTTCTTTCCTCCGATCTGATAGCGGATCCTCCCGGTTCTCTTGGTGACGTCGTAGATCGCCCACATGTTCCGGGCCGAGATCAGCAGTCGGCCGTCAGGGCCCTCGTCGATGGAGTTGATGTGAAAGGCATCCCAGACCCCGTCGGACGACGACGCACTGGAGACCGGCTCCTCGGAATCCGCGAGGTCGAGGTGATCCAGTGCGTTCCATGAGAAGAGGAGTCTGCCCGTGGCGAGGTCGACCTCCTGGATTTCGCTGTTCTCGATGGCCCCGTTCTTCGGGCCTCCGTAGGGGGTGAGATCCATGGGCACGGGCTTGGATGCGATGAACAGCGCGGTGCCCCTGCGGGTCAGGGTGAATTCGTGCTCGTCCGGGTAGTAGCCGTGATGCGCGAAGACAGTCTTGAGCAGGCGGTAGTGCCTGTCGTAGATGTAGTAGCACCCGCCCTGTTCGGGCGCACCGGCCGGCAGGTTCGTATAAGCCGGGGGAAGCGCGAGGGTGCCCTGCCACCAGGTCAGCACCGGTTGTCCCCGGTCGCTGCGGCCGTCGTAATAGGTCTGGACCTTGAAGTCGGCGTTCTGGAGGTTCGTGGAGGGCAGTGGGCGGAACCAGACCGGATCGCCGGAGTTGTCGTTGATCAGTGCTCCGGTCTGGCCGACCATCTGGTCCGCGCTGAACGGGGCGACGAAGATGTCTCCGCGAGCCGTCCCCGGTTTGTTCGCGGTCACCTTCACCCGCATGGGGTGAAGGGCCGGATCGGAGACGAAACTCCACACATCGCTGCCCGACAGGATCGGGGGCGGAGTACTTTCCGATGGGGGGAAGGGCTCCGTCGCGCACAGGCGGGCACCCCCTTGCGGGCTCGCTGAGGCCGAGGGCACGCAGCTTGCGATGACACACCCCGCGACGAGCAGGCAGGCCCCGGCAGTACGGCGGGTCCTGCTTTGTGTCCGGCGAACCCGCAGCTCTCGCGTCGCCATTACCGATCTCCTGGACATCCGGGCACCCCCTTCTCCGGTGACGGTGTAAAGCCTTCGAACCCTCTGTCCGGTTCACCCCTCCGACCCGGAATGGCGAAGATCGGGAGTTGTCCCTCGGGTGACGGTAAAGCAGCAAGGGGCCTCTGCGTCGGCCTAAAGCCACTCAAGTAGGCCATTCGGCAGGCACGAACTCACCCGGGTGGCATAGGACAGCACCAACGGAGGAACCGACAGGCGATTCCTCGGCGACGCCGACACCAGATCCGGCACAGCAACCCGAATGCCGCACCGAACCGGCCCTCGGCAAGCGCGGGCCCCTCTTGCCGTATACGTTCACTAACTGATGGGCACGTGGCCTCGCCGTTTTGAGCTTGCGGACTGGAACGCTTCGGCGCGTTGCAGCAGGCATCGTGTGGAGAGAATACGGAAAGCGGAGTAGCAGGTATGACCGACGCAGCCAGACGCATTTCTCCGCCAGGGAGGTCCCCCCGCGCCGGTCGCTCGAAGGGGCCGGAAGGGCGGGGATTTCGCCGGAGGTCGCTCTTCCACGGGGGTAGAGCGTGCGCGGCTGCGCTGCTGACCGCGCTCCTCATCAGTGGGTTCGTCGCTCCCTCGGAAGGCCCAGGCGTCCCGTCCGGTGGCGCAGGAAACGGCGACGTGGTGGGTACTCCCACCTCTCTGCGTAACGTGCCCCGGGACATCTCCACCGTGGCCAACGGCGAATTGATCGTCTACCGCATGCCAGGGATGCATGGGAAGCAGATCAATGCGACGGCCATGCTGTTCACTCCCAAGAAGGCACCTCCGGCTAAGGGCTGGCCGCTTCTCGTGTGGGGACACGGAACCACCGGATGGGCACGGCACTGCGCCCCCAGCGTGCAACTCCAGGAACACGGCAAGTGGGCTGACGGCCCGAACTCCGCACTGCTGGCGTCCGTCCTGGAGATGGGCATCGCCGTGGTCGCGCCGGACTACGAGGGGCTGGGGCCGCCGTCCGCGGGCGTCAGAACGGGGCACGGCTACTACGACCTGCCCAGCGAGGGCTACTCCATGATCTATGCCGCGGTCGCCGCACAGCGATACCTCGGCGCCAGACTGTCCGGGCAGTGGGCCCCGGCGGGATGGTCGGAAGGCGGCTTTGCAGCGCTTGCCGCCGCCTACTACTCCGCCTCGGCCACCAAGGCGGACCCCGCCCTGGAGTACCGGGGCACCATTACCCTCGCCCCCGTGCCGGACGTTCCCGCCATGAACAAGATCCTGTGGCAGGACATCAACAACGCCTCTCAGTCCGGGCTCCCCCCGACGGATCACCAGATCAGCCAGCTGGTCTTCGCCAACGCGGAAACCATCTACTTCACGAAGACCGAACGCTACGCGGGCTACGACGTCGACCCGAGACAGGTCTACGGCCCAAACATGCTCCGGTTCTACCGTCAGGACTGGCAGGCCTGCATCGACGACCTGAATGCCGCCGTCAGGAAAGACATCCAAAGCTATCTCAGCGCCTCTGCGTCCCACCGCCTGAACACCTATCCGGGGGTTCGCGGAGACAGCCCCAACTCGCTTCCGGAGATCAGACGATTCTTCGGACAGAACCAGGGCAAGCTCGAAAGCTCGACCCTTCCGGGCTCGGTCCTGTGGCTGTATGGGACGGATGACATCACCAGCCCCAACAACGTCACCTACAACGTCGTCAACAAGATGCTGACCAACGGAAACGACATCAACCTCTCGGTCCTGCAAGGGGCAGGCCACTATGACGTCCCCGTCGTCAGCCAGCCGCTGCTCCAGGCCCGCCTGAAACAACTCTTCGCGCTGGGGTGATGACGAGCCGGGCCCAGGTTTGGGAGTCGCTGATGTCGCGGGCGTCGGGCACAGAGCGGGCGAGGCGGTCGAGCTTGGGCACCACGAGCGTGTCGCCAGCGCGCCGGAGGCCGGAGCCTGGTCCAGTCCGGGGTGGTTGCAATAGGTACCGGTCAGTCCGCGGTCGAGGTAGATCCGGCCTTCGGGGACGCCGAGGCCGATCAGGATCTCCCGCTGGTCAGTGAGGTCCTGGGCGTCGGTCGAGCAGGGGGCATAGCCCGTGGACAGTCCGTACCTCGGCTGACCCTCTCTAAGAGCCATCCGGAAGGCCGGCGAAGTAGGCGGCGGCCATGTCCTGCGCGCCGTGGCCCCGCGCCGCGGCGCGGTGGAGCCGGGCTGCGGTGGCCCGGGCCAGGTCGACCGCCACGCCCGCCCGGTCCGCCGCCTCGGCAATCAGGGCGGTGTCCTTCTCGGCGCTGTGCACCGTGAAGCTGGGGGCGAAGTCCCGTTCCAGCACGGCCTTCATCTTCGCCTGGAGGTACGGGTTGTCCATCGGCCCGCCGGTCAACGCCTGCGCGAACAGCTCCGGGTCCACCCCGAGGCCCTCCGCCAGGGCGAGGGCCTCGCCGACCGCCGCCGTCATGGTGATCGCGTATCCGACCGTGGTCAGCTTCAGGCGGGTTGCCGCCCCCGCCTCCTCCCCGGCCCGGAGCGTCTTGGCGCCCACCGCCGCGAACACCGGGTCCAGCCGCGGATCGGCCGGTCCGGCGGCCAGTACCACCAGCGTCCCGGCCTCCGCGGGCTGCCGGGTCCCCTGCACCGGGGCGTCAACGAAGACCAGCCCGTGGTCCCGCGCGAAACCGGCCAGCTCCTGGAGCGCGACCACGCCGACCGTGCTCATCTGCGCCCACACCTGGCCCGCGCGCAGCCCCGGTGCGGCAGCGGCCATCGCCTGCGCCACGGCAGCGCCGTCCGTCAACACGGTCAGGACCACATCGGCCCCGGCGACCGCCTCGGCCGGGCTGTCCGCGACGAGCGCACCCTCGGCGGCCAGCGGCTCGGCCTTCTCCCGGGTACGGTTCCACACCCGCAGTCCGAGGCCGGCCCGCAGGAGGTTCCGGGCCATCCCCGAGCCCATGATCCCGGTGCCCAACAGTGCGACGGTGCCCACGGCGTCACTCCCCTTCCGGAAACGTCCAGCCCGTCCGTCCGTCCGTCCGACCGTCCGTCCGACGGTCCGGTCAGTTTCCGGTGGTCGGCGTGCGCGGCGTCGTCTGCTGGACCGCCCAGCCGTTGCCGTCGGGGTCGGAGAAGTAGACGAACGAGCCCCAGGGCATGTCCTGGACCTCCGTCACCTCGATGCCGCGGCCGCGCAGGTCTTCGTACGCCTCCTCGATGTCGGCGACGACGACCTGCATGTTGTCGAGCGACCCCGGGGCCATCCGGGTGAGGCCCTTGCCCAGCGCGATCGAGCACGCGGACCCCGGCGGCGTCAGCTGAACGAAGCGGATGTCCTCGCTCACCGTGACGTCGTGGTCGGCATGGAAGCCGATCCGCTCGTAGAAGGCCTTGGCCCGGTCGACGTCGGTGACGGGGACGGCGACCAGCTCCAGCTTGATGTCCATCGATTGCTCCACGTGCTCCACGGTCGGCAGCGGCCCCGACGCACGGGGGCCTTCCGGCATCATGCGCCCACGGCCGGTACCGCGCCGCCCGAGGCGTCGGCCGGGGTCCCGGCCGAGCCGTCGTGCGCTGCGAACTGGGTCCGGTACAACTCCTCGTACCGTCCGCCCGCCGCCAGCAGCTCGGTGTGCGTACCGCGCTCCACGATCCGGCCGTCCTCGACCACCAGGATCAGGTCGGCCGCCTGTACGGTCGACAGCCGGTGCGCGATCACCACGGCGGTCCGGCCCGCCAGGGCCTCGCCCAGGGCCTCCTGCACCGCCGCCTCCGAGGTGGAGTCCAGGTGCGCCGTCGCCTCGTCCAGGATCACCACCCGCTGCCGGGCCAGCAGCAGCCGCGCGATGGTCAGCCGCTGCCGCTCGCCGCCCGAGAGGCGGTAGCCGCGCTCGCCGACGACCGTGTCCAGGCCGTCCGGCAGGGAGGCGACCAGCCCGTCCAGCCGGGAGCGGCGCAGGGCCTCCCAGATCTCCTCCTCGCCCGCCTCCGGCCGGGCCAGCAGCAGGTTCGACCGCACCGACTCGTGGAAGAGGTGCCCGTCCTGGGTGACCATGCCGAGCGTCTCGCGGATCGAGTCGGCCGTGAGGTCCCGTACGTCGACCCCGCCGAGGCGGACGGCGCCCGCATCGGCGTCGTACAGCCGCGGGAGCAACTGCGCGATGGTCGACTTGCCGGCGCCGGAGGAGCCGACCAGGGCGATCATCTGCCCGGGCTCGGCGCGGAACGAGACCTCGTGCAGGACCTGCGTGCCGCCCCGGGCATCGAGGGTCGCCACTTCCTCCAGCGAGGCCAGCGAGACCTTGTCGGGGGAGGGGTAGCCGAAGGAGACCCGGTCGAACTCCACCGCCACCGGCCCGTCCGGAACCCGGCGGGCGTCCGGCTTCTGTGCGATGAGCGGCTTCAGGTCGAGGATCTCGAAGACCCGCTCGAAGCTGACCATGGCGCTCATCACCTCGACGCGGGCGCCGGCGAGGGCGGTCAGCGGGGCGTAGAGCCGGGTCAGGAGCAGGGCGAGGGCGACGACGTTCCCGGCGTCCAGGGTCCCGCGCAGGGCGTAGTAGCCGCCGAGTCCGTAGACGAGCGCGAGGGCGAGGGCCGAGACCAGGGTGAGCGCGGTGATGAAGGCCGACTGGGCCATTGCCGTACGGATTCCGATGTCCCGTACGCGCGCCGCGCGGGCCGCGAACTCGGCGGACTCGTCGGCGGGCCGCCCGAAGAGTTTGACGAGGGTGGCACCCGGGGCGGAGAAACGCTCCGTCATCTGCGTGCCCATGGCCGCGTTCAGTGCCGAGGCCTCGCGCTGCATGGCGGCCATCCGGGCTCCCATCCGGCGCGCCGGCAGCACGAACACCGGGAGGAGGACCAGGGCCAGCAGGGTGATCTGCCAGGAGATGCTCAGCATCACGGCCAGCGTCAGCAGCAGGGTCACCGTATTGGCGACGACACCCGACAGGGTGTTGCTGAACGCCCGCTGGGCGCCGATGACGTCGTTGTTGAGCCGGCTGACCAGGGCGCCGGTCCGGGTCCGGGTGAAGAAGGCCACCGGCATCCGCTGCACGTGGTCGAAGACGGCCGTCCGCAAGTCCAGGATCAGCCCCTCCCCGAGGGTGGCCGACAACTTGCGGGTGAGCAGCCCGAGCCCCGCTTCCGTGATCGCGATCAGTGCGATGAGGAGGGCCAGTCGGGTGACCGCAGCGCTGTCCCGGCCGTCCACGATGGCGGTGACGATCCGGCTCGCGAGCACCGGGGTGGCCACCGCGAGCAGCGCGGTCACCACGCTGAGCAGCAGGAACAGTACGAGCCCGCGGCGGTGCGGTCGGGCGAAGGCGGCGACCCGGCGGACGCCGGCCCGCGAGAGCGGGCGCCGGTCCTGCTGGGCGTTCATCGCGCTGTGCAGCGATGTCCAAGCGGTGACTTCCATGTCCATGGCAGGAACCGTACGACCTCAACTAAAGTTGAGGTCAATGTCTTGGCCGGATCGGTACCGAACTCCCGCCCGTACGAGGGACATTCGCACCCCTCGTGGGCTGTCAGTGGGCGGTGCCATCATCGGAAGATGACGCCGGAACGGACATCAGGATCGCAGCCGAAGCCACAGCACGGGCCGGGTTCCGACCGCTCGGGACGCGGGGCCACCGACTCCGTCCTGCACCTCTTCGAGCAGTGGGCGCGGGAGACTCCGCAGGCACCCGCCGTCCATGCCGGCCCGGACCTCCTCAGCTACGGCCAACTCGACGCGCGCGCCGACCGATGGGCGCACCATCTGCTCGCCGACGGGCTGCCACCCGGCGGCGTCGTGGCCATCGGGACCGCCCGGCCGGCCGAACTCGTCATCGCCCTCCTCGCCGTCCTCAAGGCCGGCGGGGCCTACTCCCTCCTCGACGTCGCGACCCCGCGCACCGGGCAGCGGCAGCTCTCCGCCCTCACCCCCCACGTCCTGCTCACCGACGCCGCGCAGCACGCCCGGCTGGACGGCGGCGGCAGCCTGCGGGTGATCCGCCTCGACACGGAGGCGGCTGCGATCACCGACCGGCCCACCGAGCCCCCGGAACGACCCGCCCCCGGTGCGGTGGCCGCCGTGCTGTTCACAGGAGCCTCGGTCCCGCGCGCGGTTCCCGTCGACCACGCCCGGCTGCTCGCCGCCCATGACGCCTGGGCCGAGGTCACCCGACCGACCCCCGAGGACCGTCACCTGATCACCTCCGGGCAGGACGTCACGGCATTCGCCGCCGGGTGGACCCGGGCCCTGTGCTCGGGCGGCTCCCTGGTCCTGCCCGAATGCTTGCCCTGGACCCCGGAAGGGATCCGTCGGGCGGTCGGGGCCGAGCGGGTCGATGTGCTCCACACCGACCCGGCCGGCGCGACCCGACTGCTCACGGGCGGGGCGGGCGGGGCGGGCGGCGCCAGCAGGCCCGGCCGCACCGGACCCGAGCTGGCCGCGAGGTCGTTGCGGCTCGTCACGGTCACCGGAGACCGGCTCTTCCTCGACGAACAGGCCGCACTGCAGGGCAGGCTACGGACCGGCACCCGGCTGCTCAACGTCTACGGACTCACCGAGACGGCAGGAGTCGGCACCTGGTTCGAACTGTCCCACCTGCCGGGCCCGTTGGACGACCTTGAGCAGCACTGCCTGATCGGTGCCCCCTTCCCCGGCTGTCACGTGGACCTGCGCGAAGGGCAGCTGCACCTCACCCCGCCCGACGGCGGCGACGCGCTCCCCACCGGCGACCTCGGGGAGCTCCGCCCGGACGGGCTGCTGGAGTTCGCGGGCCGGATCCGCGATCGGATCACGGTGGACGGCGGCGTGCTGGACCCGCACTCCGTCGAAGCTGCCGTCCGGGGCCACCGGGACATAGGCGCCGCGATCGTGGCCGAGGTCCCGGACGGCGGCGGCACCGGCAGGAGCGGCAGCCGTAGGGGCACGAGGCGACTGGTGGCGTACCTGGCCCCGCCCGCCGACGCGGCGTCCTGGCCGCCGAGCGCCGACCTGCCGGGCATCGAGCAGCTCCGTGACCACCTCGCGGGCAAGGTGCTCCGGGACCAGACCCCGCACGCCGTGGTCCGGTTGCGCGCCCTGCCCCGCAACCGTGCGGGTCAGGAGGACCGGGACGCCCTGCCGCAGCCGGTGCTCCTGGCACCGCCGGACCGGCAGGAGGCCGCCCGCGGCGCCGGCAAGTACACGGCCGCGCGGGACGGCACGTACCGCACCTCGTGCGGCTACGGCTGCGGCGCCCTACTGCTGGCCGTCGCCGGCCTGTTCTTCCTCGTCCTCTCGAAAGCCCTCTGGCCGGGCTCGACCGACCTCACCGGTGTCCCCGATCCGTGGTCGTACCTCTTCTTCGTCCTCTACCTCTTCGAGGGAGCGGCCTTCGCGGGCGGCCTGCTGTTCCTCGTGTTCGGCCGTCCCCCGATGCTGCGCCAGGGCCGCGGTCGCGGCCTCACGACGGCCGCGCACCTGGCGGTGGTCTACCTGCTCGTCGCCTGGTGGCCGCAGGACAATGCGTACCGGCTGGCGGCCAAGCAGGACTGGCCCCTGCAGGCCGCCCTCGTCTACACGTTCAACATCCCCCTGATGATCGCGGCCGCCCTGGTGGTGCGCTACGTCACCCGGAAGCCGGCCTCGCCCTTCGACTTCGACGACTGACCCCAGACGAACGCCGTCCCCACGGCGAGCGCCTCTTCCCGAACCAGCGCCTCGGCCGCGTCCAGCGTCGCTCTGTCGTGCGCGGCCACCAGCACACCCAGCCAGGGTGCCGGATCGAAGGCGCCGGTCGGGATCGCCGGCAGGAACACCGCCCCGAGTTCCGCGCACCCCCGCGACAGCGTCTCGCACAGTCCGTCGAGGGCGGCCTCGGGCAACCGGGCCCCCAACTCCACCCGGTCCACGATCCGTACGAGATGGCCCGCGCCGCGCAGTGCGTCGAGCCGGGCCGCCACCATGAAGGCGATGGACGGCCCCGTGAGGCGCAGGTTGGTCTCGGTCGGTGCCAGACGCCCCGCACCGTCGCAGACGAAGTCCACGTCGAACCAGCCCCGGTAGCCGGCGGCGGCCAGTTCCCGGCCCACCGACGTCCCGAAGGCGAGCAGCGGTTCCTCCGCCCAGGCCGGCACCACCCCGGGGCCCACCGTCGCGCCGCGGTACCCGGAGTCCGCCACGTCCATCACCGCTCCGCCGACCTCGTGCAGCCGGCCCTCCTCGTCCACGAACCCGTCGTACGTCAGGTCCCGCGGATCGCCGGGTGCCGTCGGACCGGACACGTACTCCTCCACCAGCAGCGGCCCGCGCGGGAGCCCGCGCAACACCGCGCGGGCCCCGCCCTCCGCCCGGACCCGGGCGGCGGTCACCACCGTGGTGCCCGAACCCCCCACGCCGTGCTCCGATTTGAGAACGCTGCTCTGACCCGCCCGGGCCCTGGAAGCGAGCAGTCGGGCCGCCGCCCGCCGGGTGGCCGCCGGCCACTGGGCGGGGAGCACGATCCGGGGATGCCCGCCACCCGCCAGGATCCGTTCGAACAGGCCGTGCGCCGCGGACTTCGACTCGTAGCGCAACGCGCGGGGCCGCCACGGCTGCCCGGCGAGCCGCGCGAAGGGCTCCGTCCGCCCCCACGGCACGAGGGGCAGCTCGGCTGCGGCCAGCCGACCGGCCAGTACCGGTCTGGCCCGGACGGCGTCCGACAGGCCGGGACCCGGTCCCGCCAGACCGTCGTACACCTCCACGCCCGCCCACTCCACGGTGCGGCAGACCCGCTCGATCCAGCTCCGCGGCACCGGCCGCGGCAGCACCAGCGCGCCCGGCCACGGGCTGTAGAAGGCGGCCAGGCAGGCGTAGTGGTGCGCGGCCCGCTGCTCGCGGTCGAGCGTCGCGTCGGCGAACTGCACGTTGTACTCGGCGACGTTGCCCACATGCACGGCCGGTCCGCCACCGGTCCACGCAACCGCCCAGTCGGCGAGCCGCGCGGGAGCTGCCTCGAACCGCACCAGACCCGCGGGGACGGGGACGCGGCCACCAGGGGCGTCGGCCCGTCCGGACGGCGCCGGCGTCAGTGCGCCCATCGCCCGGTAGAACCCCGCCGCATGCGGATCGGAGTCGATCAGCAGCCGGCGGAACCCCAGTGCGGCTGCCCGGACCAACACATCGCGGTACAGCCGCCGCCCCACGCCCCGCCCGATGGCCTCCGGCTCCACGAACAGCAACCCCAGCCGCGCCACCGGCGGCGCGCCCTCCAGGGAGGCGAGCCCCAGAATCCGGCCACCCGGGGACTCTTCGGCCACCACGATGCGTCGACCCGCCACCTCCTCGGCGCGGATGCCGAGTTCCTCCGCACACGAGGCCAGGAACTGCACGTCGTACCCCCAGTACGCTTTGGAGCGCAGCACCAGAGCGGTCAGCGCCTCCGCCTCCGCACCGTCGGCCCGCGCCGCCCTGAGCTTTACCATTCCCTGACCTCCCCATGGCCTGTCGCAAGACCGTGCGATAGATTCGGCCACCCTGACGGCAGCTGTGTCAGGTACGGCAGGTCCTTCCTACCCCCGCGGAGAACGGCTTCTCAATGAGCGACATCGTCAACGGACTTGGCCGCACCAGCGCCTTCGGCGCCCTCGGCCTGGTGCTGCTGATCCTCGGCATCGTCCTGGTGGACGTGCTGACTCCCGGGAAGCTCCCGAAGCAGATCTGGGAGGAGCGCAACAGGAACGCGGCCGTCATGCTGAGCTCGGCGCTCCTCGGCGTCGGCGGGATCGTCTTCACCTCGATCTGGACCACGTACGACGACTTCGGCAAAGGCCTGCTCTCCACCGCTGCCTTCGGGCTGCTCGGCCTGATCCTGATGGGCGTGGCCTTCCTGGTGCTGGACTGGGTGACCCCGGGCAAGCTCGGCGCCATCGTGGTCGACCCGGTGCCGCACCCGGCGGTCTGGGTGACGGCCTCCTGCAACCTGGCGGTGGCCGCGATCGTCGCGGCCTCCATCGCCTGAGCCGTTCCCCGGGCACGCCGAGGGCGCCGTTCCCACAGGGAGCGGCGCCCTCGGCCCCTGGCGTTGTGCCGCTGCTACGCCAGACCCAGTGCGAACAGCGCGAATCCGGCCGCCAGTAGCCCCGCGACCGCCCGCCGCAGCCCCGTGGCTCGGACCCACGGCTCCTCGAACCGGCGCGCGTACCGGGCGATGCCCACGAGCAGCGCCGCGAACAACGGCATCCACGCCAGCCGGGCCGCGATCCAGCCGAGGGTGTCCGGCGGCGTCGTCAGACCCGCGAGCCCTCCCGCGAACGAAGCGGGCACGGCCGCCGCCAGCATGGCCGTCTGGTGCCAGCAAAGGATCGTCATCGCGCACAGGTTGATCACGACCACCGGCGCCCACAGCACCGGCCGGGACAGCAGTTTCGCCAGCCGGTCCCGCAGCAGCATCGCCGCCCCCGACTGGACCGCGGCCAGGGCCAGCACCAGCAGCGAGGGCGGGTGCGAGTTGGTCCGCGTCCCGCCCGGCACGCCGACCATCGACGCCGGGTAGTGGAAGAGGACCAACAGCGCGGCGAACAGGACCGTTCCGCCCACCAGCAGGAGCCGGGCCCCGCGTCGCCCGATCCGCCGCTCGCCCCAGGACACGCCCAGCTGGTACGCGAACAGCCAGCCCGGCAGGATGTTCAACAGGGCCAGCCAGGCGGGCACCGAGTCCGCGAGCGGCCCGTAGCGCAGGAAGTCCACCACCGCGACCGAGACGAGCAGCGGGGCCGCCGCCCATCCGCCCAGCCGGTGCGCCGCCCGCACGCAGTACGGGGTCAGAGCGGTGACCACCACGTACACCCCGACGAACCACAGCGGCTGGATCACCAGCGTGGCCCCGGTCCGCAGCGTGGCCTCCGGCACCCCCGCCGCGTACAACACCGGCGCGGCCAGAGCCCACACCGCGGTGACCCCGAGCACCGGCCGCCCCAGCCGGGCGACCCTGCCCTTCAGCCAAGCCGCGACCGATCCCGTGCGGCGTCGGTAGGAGAGCACCGAGGCGTACCCGCCGACCAGGAAGAAGATACCGAGCATCTGGAGCACCCAACTGGCCGGGGCGAGTGCGCCGAAAGCGGAGAGCGGGCTGGCGTTGTGCAGGCCCCCCTCCGCGTCCAGGGTGAACCCGCCGAGCAGCCAGTGCCCGGTCGGCACGGCCAGCAGCGCGAGGGCGCGCAGCCCGTCGACGGCCCGGTCGCGGTGCGCGGGGGTCCGCCGCTCGATCCGGTCCGCCGCGTCCTTCAACAGGGTCGGTGTGCTCATCGGACTTCCCCCTTGGCGATCGCGGCGAAAGCGGCCAGGGACCGGGTGCCCGGTACGAGATAACCGGTGTGGCCCTGCACGTCGGCGGCGGGCACCGGGCGGGCACCGAAGGCGGCGGAGGCCGGATCGGTGCCGTGGCCGATCCCGGCGAACCGCACGTTCGGTACGTCGGCGATCCAGTCGGAGGGGCCGCGGGCGGCCCAGACACGGGCCCGGGTGTGCAGGTCGGCGGCCGTGTCGGCGCGCATGCCGGGGGAGCCGAACACGACGAGGTCGGTGGCGTCCGTGCGGCGGGCCGCCAGGCCGCCGACCACCGACCCGTAGCTGTGGCAGAACAGCACCGGGTCGGGTGCGCCGATCGCGTCGAGGCCTGCGGTCAGCCGGGCCAGCCGGTCCGCCCCCGCTGCGGCGAGCCGCCCGGCGGCCGCGTCCAGACCGACGCCGACGGGGGTGGTGTAGCCGGCCCACGCCACGACCGCGATGTCCTCGCCGGCCGCGGCGCGCAGCGAACGGGCCATACCGGCCGGCCCGGTGTGCGGCGCGCGCTTCGCGTCGTACGTGGTGGCGTCGCTGTCCGAACCGGGCACGATCACCGAGACGTGCGAGGCGCCCTCCAGGTCCCCGAACACCTCGGCCACCTGGCCGCGACCGCGCGGATCGAACGCGAGGACCTGCCGGTGCGGCGAGGCGAGCGAGGCGTAGCGCGCCTCACCGGTGGCGAGGACGGCCAGCCGGTTGGCTTCGTACCGCAGGGCGACCGGTGCTCCGTCGAGATTTCCCACCACCAGCGGGTGGCTGTGCACGAGTTCCCGACGCCCCCGGTCGTCGAGCCCGGCGAAGAATCGGGCCACGTCGTACGGCGACGCGCTCGCCGGGTCGGGAAGCGGCCGGCCGGACGCGGCGTCGGCCCGCCAGGCCGCAGTACCCGGCGGCGGCCCGGTCACCGCCTGCTGGCTGTCGCCGGAGGCCCATCCGGCGGTCCCGGCGGTCACGGTCACCGTCAGTGCGGCCGTGACCAGCGTCCTTCCGAAGCGGCGCATGCCCCTTCTCCTCTCCTCGTGTCGAGGAGGAAGGTAGGAAGGAGGTCCCGGGCCGTACGTCGAACCCTGGAGCCAAGTCGTAGTTCATACCCCAGTAGGGGGTGGAGGAGATCTGCCGGGCGTCAGCCGCTGTCGCCCGGCCGCACCAGCCCGGCCTCGTACGCGAAGATCACGGCCTGGGCCCGGTCCCGCAGGTCGAGTTTGGCCAGCACCCGTCCGATGTGCGTCTTGACCGTCTGCTCCGCCAGCACCAGGTGCCCGGCGATCTCCTGGTTCGACATCCCGCGCGCGATGAGCTCCAACACCTCGGTTTCCCGTGGGGTCAGCCCGTTCAGCCGCAACGACGGGTCCTTGCGCGGGGCCGGCCGCTGCTGGACGAAGTCCGCGATCAACCGCCGGGTCACCGAGGGCGCCAGCAGCGCCTCGCCCGACGCGACCACCCGGACCGCCGCGATCAGGTCGGCCGGCGGCGCGTCCTTGAGGAGGAATCCGGACGCGCCGGCGCGCAGCGCCTCGTACACGTAGTCGTCGATGTCGAAGGTGGTCAGCATCAGCACCCTCGGCCGGTGGACGACTCCCGGCGGCGGGCTGAGGATCTCCCGGGCCGCCGTGAGCCCGTCCATCTCCGGCATCCGTACGTCCATCAGCACCACGTCCGGGTGCACGGTGCGGGACACCTGCACCCCCTGACGCCCGTCCGGTGCCTCGCCCACCACGTCTATGTCCGCCTGCGCGGACAGCAGGGCGGCGAACCCCGCCCGCACCATGGCCTGGTCGTCGACGATGATCACGCGGATGGTCAACTGGGGTCCTCTGTGAGTGCGTTCAGGGGAAGACGGGCGGCGACCCGGAAGCCGCCGTCGGGCAGCGGGCCGGTGTCCAGCGTTCCGCCGGTCAACCGTACGCGCTCCCGCATCCCCACCAGGCCGTGCCCGGTGCCCGAACTCTCCAG
The DNA here is from genome assembly GCF_040612395.1 of Streptomyces sp. NPDC006430. Taxonomy (NCBI): domain Bacteria; kingdom Bacillati; phylum Actinomycetota; class Actinomycetes; order Kitasatosporales; family Streptomycetaceae; genus Streptomyces; species Streptomyces sp. NPDC006430. Next base: position 79,568 of record NZ_JBEXQA010000013.1, on the reverse strand, counting down.
CGGCACGACGGCGTCCCGGGCCGGGCCGTTGACCACGAGGACGAGGACCTCCCGGGCGTCGTGCGTCACCGAGACCTGCGTCCGGGCACCCGGCGCATGCCGCACCACGTTCGCGAGGGCCTCCTGCACGATCCGGTACGCCGAAAGGTCCACGGCCGGCGGAGCCGCCTGAGCCGCCCCGGCGGCGAGGGACAACTCGACCGGCTGCCCGGCCCGTACGGTCGCCTCCACCAACTGCTGGAGCCTGCCGATACCGGGCTGCGGGGCCCGCTCGCCGCCCGCCCCGCCCGTCCCGTACTCGCCGTCCGTCCCGTACCCGCTGTTCGACCGGTCACCGCGCAGCACGGTCAGCAGCCGCCGCATCTCGCCCAGCGACTCGCGTGCACTGGCCGCGATCGCCGCGAACTCCTCCTGGACCGGCTCCGGCATGCCCGGCAGCCGGTACGGCGCGGAATCCGCCTGCACGGTGATCACCGACATGTGGTGGGCCACCACATCGTGCAGTTCCCGGGCGATCCGCGCCCGCTCCTCCAGCAGGGTGCGCCGGGCCCGTTCGGCCTCGCTGATGCTCTCCTGCTCGGCGATCCGCTGCTGGGCGTCGCCGAGTCCGCGCACCGCCCCGGTCAGGGCGAGGAAGGCCCCGCTGAGCACGAAGAGCAGGGCGATCGTGGTGGTCACGCCGTCGGGCTCGTAGAAGCCCAACACCACCCCGACCGCACCGGTCACCAGCCAGACGCCGACCAGCGTCCGGATGGACTCGCGCAGCCCCAGGCAGACCATCAGCAGCAGGTAGCCGACGATGCTCATCGGGGTCCACGGCCAGGTGTGCCCGGCCACCTGGTCGGCTTGGGTCAGCACGACCGCACCAACCGTGTCCGCGATCAGGACCAGGCCCCACGCGGGCAGCGGCCGTGTCACGGCCAGCAGCAGCGGAACGGTCTGCGCCACCCCCAGCGCTCCCGCCCAGCCGCCGCCCGCCTTGTAACCGTTGGTCAACACGGTGATGGTCGACGGCAGCAGCGCCAGCACGAAGGCGGTGACCACGGCGTAGGGCAGCACGCGCTGCCATCGCTTCGGCGCCCGTGCGAACAGCGGCTGCGCCGCCCGGGCGGGCGTGCGCAACACCACGGTGAACCGGATCGGTGCACGGGACCCCCGCGCGGCAGCGGACGTACGGGTGCGGGTCTCGGCGCGATCGCTCATGATCGGTCCAGCCTATGCGCCAGCGGCCCGCGAGTCGGGTACGAGTACGCTGCTCGCGGTCGATCACGGGGGAGCGGTACGCATGGGCGGGGCAGCCGCAGTCGAGAAGCTCGTGCCGGTGCTCCTGGCCTTCGGCGGCGGGGTGCTACTCGCCCGCCGCAAGACCGTCCCGGCCGAGGCCTCCAAGGCCTTCGCCGACTACGCCTTCCTCTTCGCCGTCCCCTGCTACCTCTTCGGCAACATCTACGCGAGCGACCTCGGAGCCCTGTTCAACTGGCGGGCCATCGGAGCCTACGCCGCAGCTGCCGGCCTCGCGGTGCTCGCCGTCTCCCTCACCGCGGGCGCCTACGGCATGCGGGAGCCCCGCGCCGTGGCGCTGCGCGTGATGGCCGGAGTCCAGGTGAACACGGCCTACTTCGCCGTCCCCGTGTTCATCACCTTCTTCGGGACGGCCGCGCCCATCTTCCCCGTGCTGCTGTTCCAGGTCTGCGTGCTCTCCCTCGTCATCATCTCCATCATGGAACTGGGCCGTGCCGGCCCGGCCGCCGGCGGTCCCGGGCAGCGGCTCGCACGGGCCGTCGCAGCCTCCCTCGCCACCCCGCTCGTCCTCGCCTGCAACGCCGGGATCCTGCTCAACCTGCTCGCCGTGCACGTCCCGAAGGCGGTGCTCGGCGGGGCCGCGTTCGTCGGGGACAGCGCCTCGCCGATCGCCCTCTTCGCCCTCGGCCTCCACCTCGGCGGACTGGGGCTGGACGTCCGGGGCACCAGCCGCGAGGAGCTCGCCCTCATCGCCTTCAAGTGCCTCGCCTTCCCGCTGCTGGCCTGGGCGGTGTGCGGGCTGCTGTTCGGCGTACGGGGGCAGTGGCTGACGTACCTCGTTCTGATCGCCGCGATGCCCACTCCGCAGAACCTGTTCGTCTTCGCCCAGCGCTACGATGTCGGCGTGGACCTCTCCGCCTCGCTCGTGATCAAGAGTTCGGTGGTCTCCCTGCTCCTGCTCCCCGTCTGGTGGCAGGCGGTGGCCCCATGAGCGCGCCGCCCCGAGCCACCGCCGCCGTCACCCTCGGACTCCTGGTCGCCTGGACCGTGCACGACCTGGAAGAGGTGGCGACGATGGCGCGCTGGTCCCGCACCCGGGTCCCCGTGCTGCGCGAGCGTCACCGCAGGGTCCCCGACCGGCTCTGGGACCGCCTGGGAACCGTCGACGGCCGGGAGTTCGCGACCGCCGTCGGGGTCATGGGGCTGGTGGTGGCCGCGGCGGCCGTCGACGGGTACCGCAGCGGCGGCCGGTCCGCCTTCTACCAGGCCAGCCTGAACGCCTTCGGCCTGCACGGCCTCGTCCACCTCGCGCAGTCCGTCGCCACCCGCGGCTACACCCCGGGCGTGGCCACCTCGCCTGTGGCCGTCGTCCCCTTCACCCTGTGGGCCCGCAGCCGGCTGCGGCGCGCCGGAGTGCTGCGGCCGGCGCGGGCGCGGGACGCGGTCCAGGGGCTGGCCCTGGCCGCCGCAGCCACCGTCGGGGCGCGCGCCGTGGCCCGGCGGATCCGGTGACGTCCGCTTTCGTTCCTCCCGGGGACTTCGGTCGTTGACCCTGCATGGAGCTGTTGCCGACCATCGCGGCGCCGGGCGTCGGTGAACGGGCCGACGCCGCGGCCGATGCCGCCTGCCACCTCTACGACGCCGTCGCCCCCTGGAGCTCCGCCGAGCCCGGCGGGTGGAGCCGTACGGCGGCCGAGGACGCCGCCGAGACCATCGAGACGACCGCGCACGCGCTGGCGTACGCCCATCCGCGGGCCGAGGTCATCCTGGCCCCGGTGCACGCCGCCCTCGCCGACCTGCGCCGCCAACTCGGACTCCCGCGCGCCGAGCAGCTGACCGTCGAAGGGCTCTCGGCGACCCCGCGCACGGTGGGCAACCCGCGGCGGACCCGCTGGGCGCGGGTGCTCACACCGCGCCTGCCCCGGCAACCGCCTGCGCGTACAACTTCCTGATGTCCGCGCCGAAGTAGGAGCTGTACGAGGTGTCGGCGGTGTCCCCGCCCGTCTTCCAGCCGCCGATGACCCCCACGACGTCCCCAGTCTCGGTCACCTTGTCATAGTTCTTCAGGAAGGGGCCCCCGCTGGTCCCGCCGGGGTATCCGGTGCAGTCGATCCGCAGGAACGATCCTGGGATGCCCGGATCACTGCTGGTGAACTTGGTCGTGCGGTTCACGCACAGGCGCGGGCGCGCGGCGGATGCCGGGTAGCCGATCAGCGACACCTTCGCGTGCTCGTAACCGGCGCCGGTGACCAGACGGTTCCCACCGACCACCTCCTCGACGGGGAAGCCGTCGGCGTCCGGCCCCACCTGCGCGAACGCGACGTCGAGGGTGGCCCCCTTGTCGGCGCCCAGGCTCTTGTAGCGCGGGTCGATCCACACCTTCGACCGCCCGTCGGCGGCGCGCAGCACCGGGAACATGCCGTACGGCTGCGGGTTCGCCGCGGTGTACAGCGGCACGAAGGCCACCTGCCGGGCATCCGTACCGAGCAGGCAGTGCGCCGCACTGAGCACCAGGTTGTGGCCGGGGGAGGCGACCACGCTCGCGGTGCAGAAGTAGGCGCCGCCGCCCTTCATCACGAACATCCGGCCCACGACCGGAATCCCGTCGAAGTCCTGGCCGGTGCCGGGGCCGGTGGCCGCAGCCGCCGTGGGCGTCACGGGGACGGCGGAGGCCATCCGGTCGGCCGTCCAGAAGGTCTCCGCCTCACGGGCGGACCACTTGCCGGGCGGCGGCATGGCGCTTCCGGCCTCGGCTACGGGCAGTGGCCCGGCCGGCAGTAGCAGGGCGGCCGCCACCGTCGCCACGGTCAACGTACGTCGCATGTCGAGCTCCTCTAGATGGCCTGCGGGAAGCGGAACAGCCGGCCCGGGTCATAGGTGCGCCGGACCTCTTCGAGGCGTGCGAGATTCGGCCCGTAGTAGGCCTCGCGCCAGGTGGACAGTCGGGGATCGATGTAGTTCTGGTAGGCACGGCCGCTCGCCCAGGGGCGCAGGTCCCGCCACAGCCCGTCCAGCCAGCCCTGGTGCCGGGCCACTTCGGCGGGTGTCGCGGACTCGGGCCAGTAGGCGAGGTACTGGGTGAGGAAGGCACAGTCGCGGTGCACGAACGCGGTGTCGGCGGCGGCCGGCCGGTTCACCGCCCCGCCGCAGTCCCCCGTGAACTGCACGACACCGAACCCGCCGGCCGGCACGCCCTGCCCGTACCGACGGACGGCGGACAGCACCGCGGCGACCGCCGCGTCCGGCAACCCCGCCCCGGTCCAGAAGTCGCAGCGCCCGCCGTACCCGTCCCGGCCGATGCGTCCCTGGGGGGTCCGGCCGGGCAGCGAGCCCGGCAGATGGCACTGCGCGGCGCTCTCCTCCAGGCACCCCGACATGGCCCGCAGGGTCTCCTCGTAACCCCGTACGACGATCCAGCTGTCCCGCGGGGGCTTCCCGACCAGGTCGGACAACCGGGTCAGCTCCCGGTCGAGCTCCGTGCGCCCGTCGAAGCAGAGCACCCGGACGGCGGGGGCCGGCACCGGTCCGGCCCCGAAGACGAACTCGACCTGGCTCCAGAAGGGCTCCGGCAGCGCCCCGAGCCAGCGCTGCCAGCCGCGCAGCACGGCGGCGGAGTCGGCTTCGGACCAGTGCAGTTCGGCCTGGGCGCAGCCGTCTGCCGGGTGGGTGCGGAAGCGGAACTCGGTGACCACCCCGAAGTTGCCGCCACCACCGCCGCGCAGCGCCCAGAACAGCTCCGGGTCCCGCGTCGCGTCGACCTCGCGCACCACCCCGTCGGGGGTGACCACGGTCGCGCCGGTGAGCCGGTCGGAGGTGGTTCCGTACGCCCGGGACACCAGGCCCAGTCCACCGCCGAGGGTGAGTCCGGCGATCCCTACAGTGGGGCACAGCCCGGTGGGGATGCCCAGGCCACCGGCGGCGAGGGTCCGGTTGACGTCGCCGAGCCGCGCCCCGGCGCCGATCCGCACACCGGCCCCCTCGACCGTCAGCCGGTCCATGGCGCCGACGTCCACGACGAGCCCGCCGTCCCGGGTGGACCAGCCGGCGTAGCTGTGGCCGCCGCTGCGCGGCACCACGGGGACGGCGGAGCGGCGGGCGAACTCCAGACAGACGGCAACGTCGGCGGCGTGCGCGGGATAGGCCACCGCACCCGGGGCGATGGCGTCGTACCGGGGTTGGAACAGCTGCCGGGCCTCGGGGTAGTCGTGGTCGCCCGGCACCACCACCCGCCCGTCGATCCCACGGGCGAGCGCGGCGTAGTCCGGGCCCCGGGCGGGCGCCCCCGCTCCGATGGCTGCGAGGACGACCGCGGGCGCGCTGCCCAGCAGCCGGCGGCGGTGGAGGCTCATCCCTCCTTCCTGCCATCGCCCGGGCCGATCGGGGCGAAGGCGGGCCCACGGAGTCCCGGTTGCCGCCCGAACGGCCCAGGGGTCGCCGGCCGTCCACGGTCGTACCTCGGTCGTACCTCGGCCGCCCGCGCCAAGTCGTCCGGGCCGGGCCCCTCTCGCCCGCCGGCCCGTGCCCGGCGGTGGCCGGCCCCCGTGGTGCGCCGGCGCACCGGCGGTCCGTTTCCCACCCGGAGGCGGTCCGTCCGGGTCCGGTTCGATCACCGGGGCTGCGATGGGCCCGGGAGATGAGTACGGTCTGCCCATGCAGATCGACGGAGCCGGCAGGCAGCAACGAGGGCATGTTCTTCTCATAGCGGGCGATGCCGCCGTGCGGCGGCGGACCGTTCAGCTCGCGCCCAGCGCCAATCTGGCCGCGCTCGGAGTGCTGCCCGTACCGGTGCTGCTGGGCAGCGAGGTCCCCAGCGACACCACCTACCTCGACGGGGCCCGCGATCCGAACACCGTGCTGATGAGGCTGCGCACGGCCGCGGCCACGCCCGGACCGCTCCTCGTCTACCTGTCGGGCCGGCTCACCCTCGACCGCCGCGGGAACCGCCTCCACCTCGCGCTCGCGGGGACCACGTCCTCCAGCGTCCGCTACACGGCGCTTCCCTGGGACTGGCTCGGGACCGAACTCGGGGCCCGGCCGTCCGGGCCGACCACGGTGGTGCTCGACCTCGTCGCCGACAAATCCGCGTGGCCGCTGCTCCAGGAGTACGGGAGCCTGCCCGCCCCGCCCTCCGCCGAGGTGTACGGGGTGGTCGTCCCGCCCGCCTTCGCAGGCGGCGAGGACCGGGTGAGCTCGTACACCCGCCACTGGATCGACCAGCTGCGGCGCAGCCCCACCCGTCCCACCCACCTGCAATTGCACGCCTTCGCCGTCGGGGCCGCCGCGCTGCCGCCCGGCACCCTCGTCCTCCCGGCGACGCACGAGATCGGCGCACCGGCCCCGCAGGCGCACCGGGAACAGACGCCGGACCCGCGGCCGCACATCCACGCCCTCGCCGCCGGTGGGCAGCACCAGGAGGCGTCCGCGCTCGCCCAGGCGTGGCAGCAGCACGTCGTGCAGACCCACGGGAACGCCTCGCCCGAGGCCACCCACTGGGCCGAGATCCGCGCCGACCTCGCCCGCATGGCCGGCAACTACCGGTCGGCGACCCAACTGTGGATCGATGCCGGGCGCACCCGCCTGGAACACCAGCACCCGGACGCTCCCGAAGTCCTCGCAGCCGCCGCCGGCGCCCTCTACTGCTGGACCCAACTCAAGGACCGGGCGGCGGCCCGCGACACCGGCCCCGAACTCGTCCACCTGCTGCGCGCCCTGCCGAGCATCGAGCCGCGCCTCCTGCGGCTGACCCAGCAACGGTTGGAGGTGTTGGAGGGTACAGCCGCCCCGGCCGTGTCCGCGCACGCGGGCCCGCACCCGCAGGCCGGCCTGGACTACGCGGACACGCGCTAGGGGGTTTTACGGGCCAGGAGGAAGCCCTGGGGGGACTTCTCCTGGCCCGCGGGCTGCCGGACCAGGCGGGCCACCTCGACCAGACCCGCCCCGGACAGCAGTTCGGCGATCAGCTCCGGTGGGGTCCAGTAGACGTCCAGGTCGACCGGATGGCCGTACGCGTGCTCCAGCCGGACCCGCTCGTCGCCCACCTTGAACGCGATCAGCAGGTGGCCGCCCGGCGCGAGAACCCGGGCGAACTCCTCGAACAGCGGTCGCAGTTCCCCCGGCGGGGTGTGCACCGTCGAGTACCAGACCAGGACCCCGCCCAGCACCGCGTCCGCCACGTCCAGCGCCGCCATCGAGCCCACCTCGAAGCGCAGACCCGGATAGGTCTTGCGGGCCACGGCCACCATCGCCGGGGACAGGTCGACACCGAAGGCCCGGACCCCGAGTCCGTCCAGATGGGCCGTCACACGCCCCGGGCCGCAGCCCAGGTCCGCGACCACCCGCGCCGCGCCGCCCTCGCCACCGCGCACGCACTCGGCGAAGGCCGCCAGCATGGCCCGGTCGAGCGGCCTCTCGACCAGTGTCGTGCCGAGCAGCCGGGCGTAGTCGACGGCGACGGCGTCGTAGGACGCCCGAACGGAGTTCAGGTACGAGGTCTCCTTCATGCTCCGTGACCCTAGCCCGCCCGACCCCGCCGCTCACCCCCAGCCAGCGGATTGTCGAGTTCCGCCCATTGGTCGCCCGGGATTCCGGGGCTCAGTCGCATCAGCGTCAGAGCCTTGGTCGGCAGTGGCGCGCTGAGCAGGGCCTCGGTGTCGGCGCTCGCCGGAAGGCGGACCGCCTGGGACAGCGCCTCACCGAAGGCCGCGGCCGAGCCCGCCGTGGCCCCCAGCGTCCCGGTCAACAGGGAGCCGAAGAGCTTGCGCCGCAGCAGGGTCACGTCATCGGTGACCAGCCGGCCCGAGAGGGGCGGCACCGGCAGGCCGTGCCGGGCGAGCCGGTCCGGGCTGATGCGGATGTCGGCGAGGTCGCGGTAGACCAGCCGCAGCGGGTCGCCGGTCGCGGACAGGACGACGAGGAGGTTCTGACCGTGTGCCTCCAGGGCGACTCCGAGGTCCAGCACCCGCAGGCACACGGAGAGCGCGAGGCGGGCGAAGGCGGCCCGCCAGGACGCCGCGCGTGCGAACGGCGCCCCGGCCAGGGACGCCACGGGTACGACCCGCTCGCCGGCGGCGGCGTCCGCGTACACCTCCGGGGGCTCGCGGAGCACCGCTGCAAGATCCGGGCCGTGCGCGGTGGCGGCGCCGAGGGTGCGCGTGATGTGCAGCCGCCCGTCGAGCCGCTCGGACAGGGCCTGCGCGAAGGCGGAGACCGCGGCCGCCGTTTCGATCGAATAGCCGGAGATGTCCCGTACGGAGGAGGTCAGTCGGGTGCTCAGCGCCGTCTTGACGTGGGGGCCGCCGGCCACCGGGGCGAGGGTGCGCAGGGCCATCAGAGGATGCGCGCGGAGCCCCGGGCCCGCCACCAGCGGCCCCGGGCCCGCCTGTCTCAGGACGTGTTCCGCCTGCCACGGGTGCACCGGCAGCAGGAGCCGGTCACCGTCCCGCAGCTCGGTCGGCCACGCCCCCCTGACCAGGCATTCCTCGGCCCGTACGGCGACCAGTGCGAGCTCGACGACCGGCCGGTGCTCGGGCGCGTACGCCAGTTGCTCGGCCACCGAGAAACCGGGCCGCGAACGACAGTTCGGGTGGTACGGATGTCCGTCGACCACCCGTTGCTCCCACTCCCGGGTGGTGTGCGGAGCCGGTTGTCCCGTTGTCGGCTGCCCGGCCCGGGACAGCGCCAGCGAGGCGGTGCTGTCGTCGAGCTCGGCGGCGAAGGCGGCCCCGTTCGGCACCCCCAGCGCCGCCACCAGCCGCCCGGCCTGCCGGTACGGGACGCCGTCGAGCAGCACCTCGGTCACGTAGGGGGCGGTCGCGTACGGGTCCGGCAGGGGGCCCTCCAGCCGTCGCCCCCCGGGCAGCAGGAGCCTCAAGCCGTCCGGCCCGCGTTCGCGGCGTTGCACCCACGGCAGAGGTTCGAAGGCCAGTGCCCGCCACAGCCGGGTGAGCACGGCGGCCCTGGCGCCGCCGAGCGCGGCGCCGTACGCGGCGTGGAGGCAGGGGCGCACCTCGGCCAGTTCGGCGGATGCGGCCTCTTCGGCCGGCGAGGCGGGGAGGTTCATGCTGGGGTCCAGGGCCCTGTTCCTCTCACGGGTGACTCGGTGATCACTTCATCATCGCGGATACTGAAGATCACGGCCGGCGGTACGTCCCGCGAACCTCCGGCGCACTGGATGGACCGAATGGAATTCGTGGACCTCAACGCCGCAGCCGACGCGTACGCCGCAACCCCCCTGCTGAACTGTCTGCTACGGGAAGCGGCGGACCCCGCCGAGGAGTTCGCCGAAGGCGTCCACCGACTGCGCGGCAGCGGCAGACTGCTGCGGGTGCGGGGCGGACGCCGGCCCGTACGCCCCGAACTGCGCACCGCGGACGGCTGGCATCCGCTCACCCACACCGAGCTCGTCAAACTGACCGCCGACGAACTGCACCGTTACACGGGCGCGCCGAACGACGAACTCCCGGTCGAGATCGCCGACAGCCGTGCGGCCGTCGCCGCGCTGCTCGCCACCCGCGCCGCGGCCACGCCCCCGCAGGACCCGTACGTCCTCTCCGAACAGTCCCTGGTCATGGGGCACCCGCACCACCCCGCGCCCAAGGCCCGGGGCGGCGCGCCCGCCGCGAGCTGGCTGCCGTACGCACCGGAGGCCCACGCCCGCTTCCCGCTCGTCTTCCTCGGACTGCGCGAGGACCAGGTCGCCGAGGAGGGCGGGGCGCCCGCCGCCGAGGCGATCGACGCACTGGCCGATCTGCTCGACGGCCCGCGCCCGCCGGCCGGCTACCAGCTGCTCCCCGCCCATCCCTGGCAGTTGGACCTGGTGGCCGGCTCGGACGCGGTCTGCGCGGCCTTCGCCGACGGGCGACTCGTGCGGCTCGGCCGGGGACGGCGGCCGACCTGGCCCACCGCCTCGATCCGAACGCTGTACGTGCCCGGCGGCGCGGGACGCACCGCCGACCTCTTCGCGAAGTTCAGCCTGGACGTTCGGATCACCAACGACGTGCGCCGGCTCTGGCGGCACGACCTGCTGAAACTGCGCCGCACGGACGCCGCCGTCGAGGCCGGCTTCGCCGAGCTGCGGCGCTGCGGTTCCACCGCGGCCTGGCTCGCCGACCGCGGGTACCGGACCGCCTCCTTCGCCTTCGAGGAGCTCGCCGTTCTCGTCCGCGACGGCCTGCACGGGCACGTGGCGCCGGGGGCCACGCCGCTGGCGGCGGCGGCGCTCGCCGAGGGTTTCGCCGGCAGCCCGCTGGCCGCGACCGCGGACCCGGCCGGCTGGTGGCGGGCGTACCTGCGCCAGGTCGTGCCGCCCGTGCTGGACCTGTTCGCCCGGCACGGCGTCGTACTGGAGGCCCACCTGCAGAACAGCCTCGTCGCCGTCGACGCGCAGGGCATGCCGGTGCAGGCCCTGTTCCGGGACGCGGAGGGCGTCAAACTCCTGCCCGAACTGGACCGTGCGGTTGCCTGGCAGCGGCTGGTCTACTGCCTGGTGGTCAACCACCTGACCGAGGTCGCGGGGGCCCTCGCCGAGGAGCACCCGGAAGTGGCGGCCCTGGTGTGGCCGGCGGTGCGCGAGGAGTTCCTCCGCTACGACGCCCGACGCGGCCTCCCCGAGATCGGCGAGCTGCTCCGCGCCCCCGCCCTGCCGGCCAAGACGAACCTGCTGCTGCGCTGGACCCGGGCGGACGGCGCGGATGCGCGCTACCTGCCGTTGGCGAACCCGCTGCGTGGTGAGGCGGTCGTCTGAGGACGGTGGCGGCCCAGCCGTACCGCGCGGGCCGCGGCGGGCCCGCGGTGCGGCGGGTCCGCCGCGGCCGGGTCCGCCCGCCTGACCTGGCCGCCTGACCTGGCCGCCTGACCTGGCCGCCGCCGGGCCCGTCGGGGGCGCTGCGGGCTCGACGGGATCCGGCCAACGTGGTCCGGGCCGGACCGATCCCTCCACCCACAGGTATAGACCAATGCTACGTTGGTTGGGTAGACCGCGCAGTTCTTGATCGCCCGTCAGAGGAGAAGCCATGCCCTCCCCTTCGTGGGACGGCGGCCCGACCGCCGTGCCCAAGTACCAGCGGATCGCCGCTTCGCTGCGGCGCGACCTTGAGCGCGCCGCGCAAACCCCCGGCGGCAGACTGCCCTCCGAACGCACCCTGGCCGCCCGCTACCAGGTCAACCGACAGACGGTGCGGGCCGCACTCCAACGCCTGCGCGAGGACGGCCTCATCGTCACCGAACGCCGGGGCACCCGGCCGGCCGTCGAAGCCCTCGCGGCCCCCCGCCGGACAGGCGTACCCGCTGCCTCGCCCACGCCGCCGCCCGCACCGCCCACCCCACCCGCCACCAAGGGCGCCTCCACCGCCGCGCCCACCCAGAGCTGGCTCACGCTGGTCACCGTGCCGCCCTTGCTCGCCGTGCTGCTCGGCATGCGGGGCGGGGACCGGACCCTGGTTCACCACCGCCGCGTGCGCGGCCCGTCGGGGGAGACCCTCCAGCACGCCGTCACGTACCTCTGCCCGCGGGTGACCGTCGAGGCCCCCGAACTCGCGCGCTACCGCGACCGCGCGGCGGCGCGCGACGAGGACCTCGGCCCCCTGCACCGGTGGCTCGACCGGGCAGGTGAGCAGGGGCGGGTCGTCGAGACGCTGACCATGACCCGCAGCACGCCCGCGCCGGCCGCAGCTGCGGCTGCCGCCTGCGGTCTGACCGTACGCCGCACCCTGCGCGACGACACCGGCCGGCTGCTCGCCGTCACCGACCTCTCGTTCCCCACCTGGGACCGGCTGACCTTCCACCGGGACCGTGCGGTGGGCGAGTTCCGCGTCAGCTGACGGTGGGCGGGCTGGACGGTGGCAGGCGGCCGGGCGGGCCGGGGTGGGCCGGGCGCGCGAGTGGGCCGGGGCCCGGTTGGGGGGCGCTCAGGTGCCGGCGTGGATGTCCCCGGTCGGTGGGGACAACGAAACTGGCGTACCTGATCGACCTGAACGGACAGACCGGAACGGCTGCCCGCCCGTGCGACCAGAAGATGGACTACGTCCTTCACGCCAAGGACCAGGTGCTGATGCCGGCCCAGGTGTCCGCGCGGGTCAACGCCCACCGTGCGACCGGCACCGCCTTCGAGGCCACCGTCCGTCCCGAACAGCTGACCCCCTGAGACGGGAGCGCTCCCCTCCGCCCCGGAGCCTCCCGTCGCCTTTGACCGAGGAGGGACCGGCAATGGGAATCGCCTCCGCGCAGCCGCGGAGGAGTGCGGGGGTCCTCCGGCAGTGATACTGGCTGTCATGACAGGCACCTCCGGCGCGCTCGCCCCGTTCGCACGGATCAAGATTCGGGTCGGGGCGCTGGTGTTCTGCGGCGGCGACGTCGCACTCATCCGCCGAGACCGCGCCGATTCCACGCATTACACCCCGCCCGGCGGTAACGTCGAGGGCAGCGAAGACCTCTTCGCCGCCCTGCGCCGCGAACTCGCCGAGGAACTCGACCTGGACATCGATCAGGCCGATGGCGGTGAACTCCTGTGGGTCATCGACCAGCGTGTCACCCGCCCCGGCCCCACCCCACCGCCGCGAAAGCTCCACCTGATCTACCGCTTCCACGTCACCCCCGAAGTCCGCGCCACCCTCGCGGAACAGGAGCTGGACGAACTGCCCGACGGTAGCCACGAAGTCGGCGCGATCGAGTGGATCGACTACCGTGCGACCGACGAGCTGCCGATGTTTCCGCCGATCGGACCTGCCCTGGCGGCCCTGGCCCACCCGCGCGCCACCCCCACCGACGCCGCCCTCGCGGCCGTCACCGACGAGAACTACACCTGGGTTTGAGCCCGGCCCGTCCCGCCACGGGCCCTCCGGGCCGGCGGGTGGTTGTCGGGCCGCACGCCGAGTCGAGCGAGGAGTCGGTTGTCTGCGGGGCCGTGATCGAGGCGGTCAACGGGGCGGTCGGCGCCTATCGTGCGCGGATCCACTCCCAACCCGGCAAGGCGGCCCCGGACGCGGCACTGATCGGGCAGTGGCGTGAGCGGAGGGCAGCGTCTGCCCGGGCGCGCGAGCAGCTGCCGGACCTACGAGCAGGCCTTCGGTCGGCCACCTCGCCGTCCTCCGCCGCGTCGGGGGCGAGCCGTGGTACGCCAACCGCCGTGATGGCGCCAGCCGGTGGCAACAGCCGCCCGCGTCGTCGGCGGTCGAGACCGAACGCGTCCCGAACGGGCTGGTGTGCCGCACCGCATCGACTGGTCGGCCCGGCTGAAGCCGGCCCCCTCGGAGGCGTCCAGCCCCGGGACGCGTCCAGCGGCTGCACCGCCGTGTGACGAGGCGAACATTCGAGGGTTCGATCCTGCCGGGTGTCCGCTCGGAACAGACGCTTCAGGGGCCCCGTACAAGGGTGTTCAGGGTGGGGAGCGCGTCCGGCGGGTTCGCGCGCGTGCGTATGCGCCCGCGCGTATAAGTGGACTCCCTCATTTCCGGCAATTATTGACGTATAACCTGAAAGAGGCCACCATCTACGGCAGTCAAGGACCCGCACCGCAAGCCGACAAGCCCAAGGAGCGAACCCCATGCCCGCCCCTGCCCCGTCCGCCACTTCCGAAACCGCCGCAGTCGTACCCCATCCCCGCCGCGGCGTCCAGGCCGCCTCCAGGATCGCGGACCTGCCCCGGATCGAGGAGCCGAGGGAGGTGGCCCCCGCGGATGCCAGGGAGCTTTCGCGGGTGTTCTTCCGGCGGCTGCGCCAACTGGCCGAGGGTACGCCGGAGCACCAGTACGTCCGCAACGCGCTCATCGAGATGAACGCCTCGCTCGTCCAGTACGCCGTCCGCCGCTTCCGCGGCCGAGGTGACGGAGGCGACATCGAGGACATCGTCCAGGTCGGCACCATCGGCCTGATCAAGGCGATCGACCGGTTCGATCCGGCCCGCGAGAACGAATTCGCCACCCTGGCCATGCCGTACATCACCGGCGAGATCAAACGGCACTTCCGCGACACTTCCTGGGCCGTCCGCGTCCCGCGCAGGCTCCAGGAGCTGCGCATCGACATCGCCAAGGCGAAGGAGGAGCTGACGACCGCGCTCGACCGCTCGCCCACGGTCGCGGACCTGGCGCGCCACCTCTCCCTCACGGAGGAGGAGGTCATAGACGGGCTCGTCGCGGCCAACGGCCACACCAGTGGCTCCCTCGACGCCCCGCACACGGTGCACGCGGAGCGCGGCGACGGCTCGGGCGACGGTCACACCCTGGCCGACGTCATGGGTGCGGAGGAACCGGCCCTGGAGCGCGTCGAGGACATCCAGACCCTCGCACCCCTCCTCGAACAACTCACCGACCGTGAGCGCCGCATGCTGCAGATGCGGTTCGGCGAGGAGCTGACCCAGGCGCAGATCGGCGCCGCCCTGGGGATCTCGCAGATGCAGGTCTCGCGCCTGCTGACCCGTCTGCTCGCCCATCTGCGCGCCTCCATGCTGGAGGACCCGCAGGCCGAACCGGATCCGCAGGGCACGCACCGGTCCTGAGGGGGCCGCTGCCGGCCGGCGCGCCCCGCCCGTGAGGTGGGTCACCTGTGCGTCGATGCCGTCGTGAGGTGGGTCACCTGCGCGTTTACCTCGAAGGGGTCCGGGCAGTCGCGGATCCGGAGCGGCCCCTTCCGTCGATCCTGGAGCGGCCGGCGGAAGGGTGCGGCAGATCCCGCACCGCTCCACGGCCCCGCCCGGCCCCACCGGCCGGCGCGGGCCGTATCCGGTACGACCCGCGAGGTGTATGTGTTCACGCTCCACGCCGAGCACGTGTACAAGGTGTTAGGAAGATGACCCGGCGACGCGGTCCGCGACGCGCTCCGAGACGGGACGGGCCGCGAGGAGCTCCGCGCCGACGGCACGACCGCCGCTGTGATCGACGCCTCGTTCCTCGTCGAGCCCGGCGAGATCTTCGTCGTCATGGGTCCGTCGGGATCGGGCAAGTCCACCCTGCTGCGCATGCTCATCGGACTGCTGGAACCCACTGCGGGGCGCATCCTGTTCGACGGCCAGGACCTCACTTCGCTCTCCCGGCGTGAGCTGCGCCACGTGCGATCCACGAAGATCAGCATGGTCTTCCAGCACTTCGCCCTCTTCCCGCACCGCAGCGTGCTGGAGAACGCCGCCTACGGGCTGGAGGTGCAGGGCGTCGCCCGCGCCGAGCGCGAGCGCCGCGCCACTGAGGCACCGGCGCCCACGTGTACCCGGCCCGCGACTCAGCCGGTCAGGACCCGATCGGGTGTCCCGGCCCCGGCCGTCCCGCCCGTCCCGGCATCCCCGACGTCCCCCGCCGGCCCGGTTGCCGCACGGCTGCCGCGCGGCCGGACCGGCCACCACAGGGACCGGCCCAGCAACGCGGCCAGCGCGGGCACCAGCACGATCGACAGCACGAACGCGGAGAGCAGGATCCCGAGCGCCGTCGCGAAGCCGATCTGCTGGGTCGACGGGGCCGGGTTGACGGCGAGGCTCCCGAAGGAGGCGGCCAGTACGAGGCCGGCCGTGGCGACGGCCGGCGCGGTGTGCCGGACGGCACGGGCCACCGCGGCGCGCGCCGGACCAGGGCGTTCCATCTCCTCCCGGATCCGGTCGGTCACCAGGATGTTGTAGTCGGTGCCCAGCGCCACCACGAACAGGAACAGCACCAAGGGCAGCGAGAAGTCCACGCCCGGCCGCCCCAGCGCGTGCTGGAAGACGAGGGTGGAGGCGCCCAGCGTGGCGGCGAAGCCCAGCCCGACCGCGATCATCAGGACCACCGGCGCGAGCAGGCTGCGCAGCAGGAGGAGCAGGATCAACGCGATCAGCGCCGCCGCCACCGGGAAGACCACCTTCAGATCCTTGCCGACCGCGGTCGAGATGTCGGCGAAGATCGCCGCCGTTCCTCCGACGTGCGCCTCGGTGCCGGCCGGCCGGTGCGCCGCGACCGCTGCCCGGATCGGCCCGGAGACCAGGTCACGGGCCTCCTGGCGCTGCGGGTCGGCCGTCGGGAACAGATCTATCCGCGCCGCCCGTCGGTCCTCGCTCAGCACCGTCGCGGCCACCTTGCCCACCCCGTCCACCGCGGCCAGCGCCGTGGACAGCCCGCCGAGCCGGTCGACGGTGAGCGTGCCTCCGTCGGTGGCCGTCACGAACACGCTGGTCGGATCCGACACACCGGCGGGCAGGGCGCGGGAGATCTCGGCGGCGGTGCCGGCCGCGGCGGTGTGCCCGGAGCCCGGTCCGGTCTGGCCGTAGTCGATCCGCATGCCCGCCAGGCCCGCGGCCAGCGCCCCGAGCAGGGCCACGGCGGCGAGGATCCGGGCGAGCGGCCGGCGCGCCACCCCCTCGCCCGTCCGCGCCGCCGCATCCGCACGGGGTTCCCGGTTCATGGCGCGCGAGGGCCAGAACATCTTGCGTCCGCAGACGGCGAGGAGGGCCGGCAACAGCGTCAGACTGCCGAGCAGCATGACCAGTACGGCGATCGCGATCGCCGGGCCCAGCACCCGGAACTGGCCGAAGGTGGCCACGCCCAGGGTGGCGAAGGCCGCGACGATGGTCAGCGCCGCCGAGGTGATCGCCGTACCGACCCGGCCGGCCACCTCGGCGGCAGCCGCCCGGCCGGACTGCTCGGGCCGCGTCCGCAGCTGCTCGCGGAAGCGGAACAGCAGGAAGAGGAAGTAGTCGATGCCGATTCCCACCAGGACCACGCTGATCAACCCGGGTGTGGACGGGGAGAGTTCTATCCCGGTGAGGAGCGCCGCGCAGACGACCACCCCGGCCGCGGCGCCGCCGATGATGCTGACGGCGAGCAGCGGCAGCAGCGCCGCCAGGAAACTGCGGAACACCAGCACGTGCAGGAGCACGATCACGCCGAGCATCACGATGCCGACCACCGTCGACCGGGTCTTCTCGGCGTCATCGGAGTCCACCGTGTCCGCCAGCCCGCCGGTGAAGCCGGTCCGTAGGCCGGCCTCCTTGAACTCGGTCCGGGTGTGGTCCCGGAAGGCCCGGTAGGTGTTCTGGAGCCCGGGGTCCGTCGGGTTGCCCTTCAACTCGACGGACAACAGCCGGAAACTGTGGTCCGGAGCCGTCATGGCGGGGCTCACCCGGGGTGTTTGGGAGTGGTCCTGGACGAACGGCGGGTCGTCCTTCGTCGTAGGCATGACGATCCGCCGCCCGGCCAGCTTCGCGGCCTCGGCGTCGATCCGCCGTTCGTCGGCCTCGGTGAGCGGGGCACCGTCGGTCCGGGCCACCAGGACGGTCAACGGATTGGCATCTGGCCGCACGCCGAAGTGCTCCTCGGCAACCTTCAGCGCGGCGGCCGAATCGTAGGTGGCGGGCAGGAATTCCCCGGTACTGGGCTGCGTGGCGCGGAAGACGAGTACCTGACCGAGAACGGTCAGCGCCATGCCGACCACCGCCCAGAGCGCGATCACCTTCCACGGATTTCGGGTCGCGAACCCGGTCAGAGCGCGAATCACAGGGGCCTCCGTACGTGTCACTGGTCCGGGGATTCCCGGATGCCTTCCAGCCCACCACTTGCCGGGCCCCGAAACGTCGTGGCACGGGAGGACCTCGACCCAGGACCACGGTCCGGTCCGCCCGCCGGACCGGGACCGTGGTCCTGGTCCGCGGTCCACCCCCGGGCCCGCAGCGCGGGTGGCCGCCGCTGGGAGAATGGATCACGTACGCGACCTGCGAGAAGCATCCGTCCGGGCTCGGGCCCGGGCCCGGGCTCCGGCGACGAGGGGGAGGACCAGTGCGCATGCCCATGCGTAACGGCGGAGGAAGGGGCGGCGGGGCGCGCGGCCCGCGTCCTGGCGCCGACGCCTTCACGTGGACGCGTAACGACGCGCTCGTCTCCATCGGGACGGCTGCCGTGGACCTCAGCGGATACTCCATCGTCACCGCGGGCGAGGGGCGTCCGCTCACCGTGGGCGCCCTGGTGATCCTGGTCATGGCCGCGTTGTGCCTGCTCACCCGGCGTCGCCACCCGATGGCGACGCTGGCCGCAGTCGTCGCCTCCAGCGTGCTGCTGAACCTGGCCGTCCCTCTGGACCACCACTTCAGCGCGAGCCTTGCCGTCGCCCTGTACTCGGTGGGGCGGGTCCGTCGTCCGGTCGTCACGGCCGTGGCCGGCGCCGCTTGCGTACCGCTGTCCCTGATCGGGCAGAACGGGACGGCCGCCGCGTGGGTCGCCGCCGCCCTCGCCAACGCGATCGCGGTCCTCCTCACCGCGGGCGCCGGAGTGGCGATGGGCCGCTGGCACCGGGAGGTCGAGGCCAACCGCACCCTGCTCGCCGATCGCGCCGTCGCCGAGGAACGCCGCAGGATCGCCCGGGAGCTGCACGACATCGTCGCCCACCACATCACGACGATGCAGCTGATGGCGGGCGGGGCCCGGGCCAATCTTGTGCACGATCCCGCGGCGGCCCGAGAGGCCCTGATCACCCTCGAAGGGTCCGGCCGGATGGCGCTGGGCGAGATGCGGCAACTGCTCGACGTGCTGCGGGCCGGGGAGGAGCCGGAGTCGAGCCCGCCGGCGCCGCAGCCCGGGACCGAAGACCTCGCCCGAATCATCACCGAGTCCCGGCTGGCCGGAACGGAAACCGAGTTCACCGTGGACGGTCCGGTGCGCGTACTGCCGCCGATCGTGGGCCTGACCGTGTTCCGGATCGTGCAGGAGGCCCTGACCAACACCCGCAAGCACGCGGGGCAGGCACGGGCCCGGGTTCGGCTGACGTACCGTCCGGACGAGGTGGCCGTGGAGGTGTGCGACGACGGCGCCGGGGCCCGTAAGGCAGCTCCGCCGCCGGCGCCTTCTCGGTCGGGGACGCGCTCCGGCTACGGTCTGATAGGAATGCGTGAACGTGTCGCCCTGCAGGGCGGAACCCTGGAAGCCGCCACTGTCGACGGGGGCGGCTTCAGGGTCGTGGCCCGCCTGCCGCTGGCCGCCGGTGCGGGCGCTGCCGGGGCAGAGGGAGGGGAACACCACCGATGATCCGTGTGCTCATAGCCGACGACCAGCCGTTGGTGCGGAGGGGCCTGGCCCTGATCATGGCCCCCGACCCGGGGTTCGAGGTCGTCGGCGAGGCCGAGGACGGCGCCCGGGCGGTCGCCCTCGCCCAGGAGCTGAGGCCCGACGTGGTGGTCATGGACATCCGGATGCCGGTGTGGGACGGGGTCAAGGCCACCGAGGAGCTGGCGCGGACCCTGCCGGAGGCCCGGGTGCTGGCGCTCAGCACCTTCGACATGGACGAGTACGTCGTTGCGGCCCTGCGCGCCGGCGCATACGGCTTCCTCCCCAAGGACATCTCCCCCGAGGAGCTGATCGCGGCGGTCCGCGTCGTCCACACCGGAGAGGCCGCGGTGGCGCCGCGGTTGCTCACCCGTCTGATCTCCACCTACGTCCGGACCCCGCAGCAGTCGCGTACGACGACCGTGCCCCCGGCCGAGCTCACCCCGCGCGAGCTCGAAATCTGGCAGCTCATCGCGACCGGCCTGGACAATGCCGAGATCGCCCGGGACCTGGACATCAGCATCTCCACGGTCAAGAACCACATCACCGGCATCTTCGGCAAGTTGGGCGTCCGCGACCGCGCCCAGGCGGTGATCGCCGCGTACGAATCGGGCCTGGTGGTCGCCGCCGTCGGGAACGCGGTTCCGGCCGGGCCCGACGCCGGTTGATCGGCCGGTGCGTCCGGGGGCCGGCCCGTGGCACCGCGCCGGTCCGAGTGGGCCGGGTCCGAGCCGCGTGGTCACCGGTTCGCCCTGCCCGCCCCACCGATCCCGGCGGTCACCCCGCCGCCCCGCCCCCGTCATCGCCGCGGCGGCCACCGAGAGGGATCAGCGGGCGAGGAAAGCGGCGATCCGGTCGGCGAACGCCTCCTCGTCGAGGATCTCGATGCCCGCTTCCTCGGCCTTGGCCACCTTGCTGCCGGCTCTCGCCCCGGCCACGAGGAGGGTCGTCCGCCCGGACATGCCGCTCGCCGACTTCCCACCCGCCCGCTCGATCAGTTCGCGCACCTTGTCGCGCGTGTCGTACTCCGCCAGCGCTCCGGTCATCTTCCCGGTGACCACCACGGTCTGACCGGACAGCGGCCCCTCCGCCTCCGCGCCGTCGGCGGGTCGCTGCACCTGCGGCTCGGTGAGGTTGACCCCGGCCGCGGCCAGCTTGTCGATGACCGGACCGAGTTCCGCGAGCCGGGCGACGATCCCGGCCGCCTTGGCCTCCCCGACCAGTTCGACCTCCGTCATGGCGGCCGTGCCGGCGGCCAAGATCGCCTCCATCGTCCCGAAGTGGCGGGCTATCCGCCGGGACATGCCCCGCCCGGTGCCGATGACCCCGAGCGCGCAGAACACCCGGGCCAGCGGCCGTCCCTTGGCGGCCTCGATCTGCTCCAGTAGCTTCGCGGCCCGCTTCTCGCTCCCCGAGGCCTCCGCCAGCGCGGCGTGGTCCAGGGCGAACAGATCGGCCACGTCCCTGACCCGACCGGCCTCGACCAACGCCCGTACGTACGTCTCGCCCAGGCCGTCGATGTCCAGCTGGTCGCGCCCTGCGGCGTACAGGATGGCGGCGATCCGCCCGCAGTCGGCCGGCTGTGCACACCGCCACCGCTCCTGGCTCCGGTCGATGTCCCCCCGGCAACCGGGGCAGACGGCCGGGAGTGCGATCGGCCGCTCCTCGCCGGTACGCAGCTCCACCACCGGTGCCTCGATGCGCGGGATGATGTCGCCCGCCTTGTAGACCGTCACGGTGTCGCCGAGCCGCAGGCCGCGGCGCTCGATGTCGGCGGGATTGTGCAGGGTGGCGTGCCGCACCACCGAGCCGTCTATCTCCACCGGCTCCAGCACAGCGGTCGGTGCCAGCACCCCGGTGCGGCCCACCGCCCAGGTCACGTCGAGGAGCCGGGTGCGCCGCTCCACGGCCGCCAGCTTGTACGCCGTCGCCCAGTGCGGGTGGCGCGAGCCGGTCCCGGCCGCGGACTGCTCGGTCAGGGAGTTCAGCTTGATGACGACTCCGTCGATCCCGAAGGGCAGCCCGGCGCGCAGCGCAGCGATCCGCTCGACCTGCTCCTGCGCTTCGGGCGCCGTGGCCACCACCGTCAACCCGGCAGGGGTGGCCGCAGCCGTCTGTACGCCCGTCGCCGCGACGAAGCCCATCACCTCCGCATGCGTGGTCCCCGGCAGGACCGGGCCGCTCGCACCGCCGTCGAGCTCGACCGCACCGAAGGCCCAGAACGTCATCTCCACCGTGTACGGGCGGTCCTTGGCCCGCAGCGTGCCGGCCGCCCCGTTGCGGGCATTGGAGAACGCCCTGGCGCCGTGCGCGGCCCGAACCTCATTGGCGCGGTCGAACTGGGAAGTGGTCAACAGGACTTCGCCGCGCACCTCGAACGAGACGTCCGCCGCCAGTCGCTCCGGCAGCCCGACCACGGTCCCGATCGCGTGGGACACGTCCTCACCGCTCGTCCCGTTGCCCCGGGTGACGAGCTGGACCAGCCGGCCGTCGCGGTAGCGGGCGGCCAGCGAGGCCCCGTCCAGCTTCGGCTCCACCACGTAACCACCCGCGACCGGCGCGCCCAGCCGGCGCACCACGGACGCCTCCCAGTCGAGCAGGTCCTGCGGGCCGAAGGCGTTCGCCAGTGAGAGCATCGGCGCGGTGTGCGCCACCTCCCCGGTGGGCACCGCGCCCCCGGCCACCTTCCCGGTCGGCGAGGCCGGGTCGACGTGCTCCGGGTACTGCTCCTCGTACGCCTGGATCAGGGAGACGAGGAGGTCGAACGAGGCGTCGTCGAGCGGCGATTCCCCCGACCCGTAGTAGGCGGCGGAGGCCCTGATGGCCGTACCGATCGCGTCGGCGTACTCGTCTCGGTCGGTGAGGGCGGCAGCGGCAGGAGGGGTGGTGATCGTCATGCGTCGATCTTCGCGCAGGGGTCTGACAACGACCCCGGGCCGCGGGAGCACCACGGTCCGGACCGTGAACGACCCGGCCGTGTCACCACCGTCACCCGCGTGTGTCGGAGCCGGTCCCGGATGGGGTGGGGTAAGGAGGCGGCACGCCACTACGACGAGCGTCAGTCGGCCGGCCCGACGCTGGTGGTCGCAGTGACGAACCTCTTCAACCGCCTCTGCGGGGGAGGGCTCGTCGCGCGTTGCCGTCTGACCTGTAAGTTGCTCAAAGATGCTTGATTGAAGACCACTTCGAGCAGCATCCTTCAAGTGATCTCCGTGGGCCGCTATGTTGCCAGGAGCATGCCAAAGCGGTGTGTCCGCCATCCGGACCGCACGAGGAGCTGCCCCATGAGACTCATCCGTATCCCCAGCCGCACCCGCAAGAGGTCGAGGCAGCGGAGCACCCCCCTGGCCGCGCTGCTCGCCGGCGCACTCGCCCTGGCGGGCCTGGCCGCCGTCGGGCCGATGACCTCGCCGGCCGCCGCGGCTGCGGCCCCCGCCACGGCAGGAAGCGCCACCGGCCTGACCCGGTCCGGGAGCACCTTCACCATCACCACGTCCAGCGGCGCCAAGGCCCGCGTCGTCGTGGCCCGCTCCGACATCTTCCGGCTCTGGCTCTCGCCCGACGGTTCCTTCACCAACGACCCGGCCGGCTCCGACCTCGCCCCCACCACCGACTTCGGCTCCGTCGACACCGGCTTCACCGACGCCGGCGCGTACTACCGCATCACCACCGGAGCCCTGAACATCCACGTCAACAAGAACCCGCTGCGGTTCTCCGTCTACCGGGCCGACGACTCCACCCTCGTCTGGCAGGAGACCCAGCCCACCTCCTGGACCTCCGCCCAGACCACCCAGTACCTGGCCCGCGGCGCCGACGAACAGTTCTACGGCACCGGCCTGCGCCTCGGCGAATGGGCGCTGCGCGGCAAGACCGTTCCGGTGGCCGTCGACAACAAGTGGCGCGAGAACAACAACGCCAGTCCGGCCCCCTTCTACATGTCCACCAACGGCTACGGCGTCATGCGCAACACCTGGGCCCCGGGCTCGTACGGCTTCAACGCGCCCACCACCCTCACCCACGACGAGAAGCGCTTCGACGCCTGGTACTTCACCGGCGGCTCCCTCAAGTCCGTACTCGATGCCTACACCGACGTGAGCGGCAAGCCCTTCATGGCCCCGATGTGGGGCCTGGAACTCGGCAACGCCGACTGTTTCAACGCCTCCAATCCCGACTACCAGGGCGACCACGGCCGTCTGCGCCACCAGACCACCCCGGACGTGACGGGGTACGCCGCCGACGCCCGCGCGGCCGACATGCCCTCGGGCTGGTTCCTGCCCAACGACGGTTACGGCTGCGGCTACACCGCGCCCCTCACCTCGACGGTCGACGCCCTCAAGGCCAAGGGCTTCCAGACCGGACTGTGGACTTCCACAGGCCTCGGCTCCATCGCCGACGAGGTCGGCACTGCCGGCACCCGGGGCGTGAAGACCGACGTGGCCTGGATCGGCGGCGGCTACAAGACCGCCTTCACCGGTGTCCAGCAAGCCGTGGACGGCATCGAGAAGAACTCCGACGCGCGCCGCTACGTCTGGACCGTAGACGGCTGGGCCGGCACCCAGCGCAATGCCGTCGTCTGGACCGGCGACACCAACGGCACCTGGGACGACATGCGGTGGCACGTGCCCGCGATCACCGGTGCCGGCCTGTCCGCCCTCAACTACGCTTCCGGCGACATCGACGGGATCTTCGGCGGCAGCCCCAAGACGTACACCCGGGACCTCCAGTGGAAGGCCTTCACCCCGGCCTTCATGACCATGTCGGGCTGGGGGGCGACCAACCCGTCCGCGGGCTACCAGGACAAGCAGCCCTGGCGCTTCACCGAGCCGTACCTCTCCATCAACCGCAAGTACCTCCAGCTGAAGATGCGGCTGATGCCGTACCTGTACACGATGAGCCGGGTCGCCCACGAGAGCGGCGTGCCCAGCACCCGCGCCCTGGTCCTGGAGTACCCGGACGATCCGGTGGCCCGCGGCAACCTCACCAGTGGCCAGTTCATGGCCGGCGACTCCTTCCTCGTCGCCCCGGTCGTCTCCGACAGTTCCGTCCGTGACGGCATCTACCTTCCCGCCGGGAGCTGGACGGACTACTGGACCGGGAAGACGTACGCCGGTCCGGGCTGGCTGAACGGCTACCAGGCGCCGCTCGACACCCTGCCGCTCTTCGTCAAGGGCGGCGCGATCGTGCCGATGTGGCCGCAGATGAACTACACGGGGGAGAAGCCCGTCTCCACCCTCACCTACGACATCCACCCCCGCGGCAACTCCTCCTTCAGCCTGTACGAGGACGACGGGCTCACCCGCGCCCACCAGTCGGGCGCGTACGCGCGCCAGCAGGTGGACGTCACCGCCCCGGCCGCCGGCTCCGGCACGGTCACCGTGTCCGTCGGCGCCCCCACCGGCAGCTACACCGGCAAACCGGCCGCGCGCGGCTACGAGTTCAGCCTCCACGTAGCCTCCCCGCCCGCCGCCATGACCGTGGACGGCGCGGTCCTGGCACGTCAGACGTCCAAGGCCGCGTTCGACGCGGCCGTCTCGGGGTGGTTCTTCGACTCCGCGGACCGCGGCGGCATCTTGTGGGTCAAGTCCGGGACGAAGGCCGGCGCGTTCAGCGTCACGGCCACCGGCACCTCCGTTCCGGCGGCCGACCCCGTCCCGGCCACTTCCGCGCCGCTCCCGCAGTCGGCCTGGACCCTGGTATCCGCCGACAGTCAGGAGACCGCCGCCGAGAACGGCGCCGCCACCAACGCCTTCGACGGCAACCCGGCCACGATCTGGCACACCGCCTGGTCCTCGGGCACGGCGGCCCCGCTCCCGCACGAGATCCGGATCGACCTCGGCGCCCGCTACGTGGTCGACGGCCTCGGCTACCTGCCCCGCCAGGACGGCGGCGTGAACGGCCGGATCGGCGGCTACGAGGTCTACGTCTGCGACACCACCGCGGACTGGGGATCTCCGGTCGCCACCGGCACCTTCGCCGACACCGCCGCCGCCAAGTCCGTGTCGCTGTCTGCGAAGACGGGCCGGTACCTCCGGCTCAAGGCCCTGTCCGAAGCCGGTGGCCGCGGTCCCTGGACCAGCGCCGCCGAGATCACCCTGACCGGGCGCGCCGCCCCGCTACCGGCCGACGCCACCCTCGTCAACGCCGCCTCCGCCCGGTGCGTGGACCTGCCGTACAGCGCCACCACGCCCGGCACCGAACCCACTCTGTACACCTGCCACGGCGGACCCAACCAGCGCTGGAACCTCCGGGGCGACGGCAGTGTCACCGGCCTGGGCGGGGTCTGCCTCGACGCTACGAACGCCTCCCGGGTCACCGTCCAGACGTGCAACGGAGCCGCCGGCCAGACCTGGCAGCCGGGGCCGGACGGCACCCTCCGTACGCTCGGCCAGTGCTTGGCACCGGTTGGCGCCGGCACCGCCAACGGCACCGGACTCACCAGCGCCGCCTGCGACGACAGCGCCGCCCAACGCTGGGCCTTCACCCCGTGATCGCGATGACGGAACTCAGCCGACACCGTCGAGGACGGCCCGGCAGTCCCGCCAGGCCGGCTCGCTCAGCAAGCCCCGCGACCGGGTGAACAGCGCGAGGAGGTCGGGTCCCCACGCAGTACGGAACGCGGGATCGATCCGTGCGAGGTCCAACTCGTTCGCACAGGACAGTTCGGCGAAGTCCCGCCTGCACTGCCGGTCGGGGGAGTGGACCTGCCCCGTGAACCGGTCGTGGAACGCCGGCGCTTCGGCGTCGAGCGACGGATAGGAGGCGCCGCGGTCGCAACTGGCGTAGACGTAGGTGATCTCCTCGGCCTCGGCCCCGATCACCGCCGCCAGTTCGGCCCGCCGCCCCACCGGCAGCAGCGTGGTGGCGAAGCCGTCCGTCCCGTAGAACGCGTGGCACAGGCCGGCGAGTTGCAGCGCGGGCCTGGCTCCCCAGGCAGCCAGCTGTTCTTGTACGCGCCGCAGGTGTGCGAGCAAGGTGCCGCCGGGATGGTCGAGGTCCGCGGCGCCGAACGCGTGCAGCAGCGCGAGGGCGTGCGCCTCGCGGCGCGCGGGATCCGTCGGTGCGGGCATGGGGTGGCCCTTCCTCGTGGGGTGCGTCGGCGGTTCGGTGCATCGTGCACGGTGCATAGGTGAGTGGGTCGACACCCGTCCCCGCTCGCGCCGGGGTCCGGACCGTGGCGCGAGCGGGGACGGGTTGCCGCCCGGGCCCTGCATCGAT
This sequence comes from Streptomyces sp. NPDC006430, assembly GCF_040612395.1. NCBI lineage: Bacteria > Bacillati > Actinomycetota > Actinomycetes > Kitasatosporales > Streptomycetaceae > Streptomyces > Streptomyces sp. NPDC006430. The sequence goes on along the minus strand of NZ_JBEXQA010000013.1, from coordinate 53,127 downwards.
CGTTGTGGATGCTGAAACCCAAGTCAATCCTCTGATTACCTATCAAGATCCAAGCGGTAGCTTGGATCTCATGACTCTCGACGATCTCCGCGTCTTCGTGGCCGTCTGCCGGGCGGGTAGCCTCAGCGCCGTGGCCCGCGATCTCGGCTGCACCCAGTCGGCCGTCAGCCAGCACGTCCGCAGGCTCGAAAAGCAGACCGGCACCGGCCTGTTGGAGCGTCATGCCCGGGGAGTCGTCCCCACCGAGGCCGGGCGCATCCTGCACTCGGCCGCCGCCGACGGCATCGCCGGCCTCGACGGCGCACTGCGCCGCCTGGACGAACTCGTCCGCGGGGACATTGGCTCGGTGCGCATCACCACGGGCGCCACGACCGTACGACACTTCATGTCCGAGGCGGTCGTCGACTTCCGCCGCCAGCACCCCAAGGTGAGCCTGGAGTTCCAGACCGAGAACTCCAGCCGCAGTTGCTTCGACGCGCTCGCCGCCGACGACCTCGACCTCGCCTGGATCACCATCGGCAAGCCCGTTCGCGGAATCGAACAGCGCCCGGTGATGGAGCTGCCCTGGGTCCTGGCGGTCCGCGCCGACGATCCCCTCGCCTCCCGACCCCGGATCGCCCTGGCCGACCTTGCCGGCATCCGCCACATCCGGCTCCCGGAGAACTCCGCATCCCGCGCGCACCTGGATGCGGCCCTCTCGGAAGCGGGCATCCGGATACGGTCCGACACCAGCGTGGCCGACTGGGACACGGCTTTGCTGCTGGCCGAACTGGGGCTGGGCCACGCCGTCGTGCCCGCCCTCCCCGGCTGGCGGGTGCCGGGATCAGACGGACCGCTGCGCCTCGTGCCGATTCCGGACCTGCCGCCGCTCCCCGTCGGCTGGGCCGTCCGCCGCTGGGCGGCCCTCGCCCCGCTCGCCCGGGTCTTCGCGGACGACGTGGCCCGCAGTTGCACCGCCCGCGCCGTGCGGCAGTAGTGAGGCGGGCAGTAGTGCGGCCGGCAGCAGCCCGACGGCGGCCAGCGCGGCCAGCGCGACCAAGGCCGTCGGCGAGGCGCCCACCCCCGCGCCCGCGCCCGCGGCGATGGCGATGCCGAGGGTCGGCCCGACGTTCATCGCGGTCTGCTTGAGCCCGCCGACGATCCCGGCGTACCCGGGCGGGGCGTCGCCGACCACCGTCCCGGTGGCGGTGACCATCACGGTGGCGAACCCGGCGCCGAGCACCGCGAACGCGGCCGTGACCGCCGGGCCGGACCAGGCACCCAGCCCGAGGACCCCGAGGACGACCAGGCCCGTACCGGCCAGCGCGGTCCGGCGGGGTCCGTACCGGCGTAGTGCCGCTCCGGCTGGTGGCGCGCCGGCGATCATGCATCCGGTCAGCGGGAGCACCAGCAGGCCGGTGGCGAGCGGATCGAGGCCCCGCACGTCCTGAAGCAGGAAGGTCATCACGAACAGCGCCCCGAACATGCCGCCGGAGACGGCCAGCAGCAGCGCCATCGAGGCCGCCACGGGCAGCGAGCGCGCCACGGCGGGCGGTACGAGGGGCTGCGCGGCGCGCCGTTCGTACCGTACGAGCGCCAGCGCGAGGGCGGCGGCCCCGCCGAGCCCGAGCAGCGTCGCAGGCCCGGCCCAGCCGTGGGCCGGTACGCCGACCAGCGCGTGCACGAGCACGGCCAGGGCCGCTGCGAGCAGTGCCGAGCCGATGAGCGCGGGCCGGCCCGCGCCGCCGGTCCGGGTCGGCACGGGGACGCGCACGGTGAGGGTGAGCGCGGCGATCGCGAGGGCGATCGGCACGTTGAGCACGAATACGGACCGCCAGCCCGCCTGCGCGACCAGCACGCCCCCGAGCAGCGGACCGGCCGCGGCTGCCACCCCGATGGCGCTGGTCCGGACGGCCACGGGCGTGGAGAGCCGGTCCGGCGGGTACGCGAGCCGCAGCAGGGCGAGCGTCGCCGGTTGCAGCAGGGCCCCGAACAACCCCTGGGCGGCGCGCAGGGCGATGACCCAGCCGATCCCGGGCGCGACGGCGATGCTCGCGGAGGTCGCGGCGAAGCCGAGGACGCCGACGAGCAGCAGCCGGGGGTGCCCGTACCGGTCGCCGAGGCGGCCGGCGATGACGAGGAAGGCGGCCACCGTGAGCAGGTAGCCGGTGCTGGTCCACTGGACCTGGGCCGTGCTCGCGCCGAGTTCGTGGCGCAGACTGGGCTGGGCCACGCTCAGTACCGTGCCGTCGAGGGCGACGAGCATCGCGCCGCCGACGCTGACCAGGAGCGCGATCCGCCGCCTCGGGCGGGTCACGAGGCGACCGGGCCGAGGTGGGCGTCGAGGGCCGCGTCGACGAGCCGACCGAGGTCGGGAATCCGGGCGGGGGCGCGGCCTGGAGCACCGTCGGCCCCGCGGGCCGGTCCGTGGTCGGCTTCGTGGTCAGCGGTGCCGAGGGCCAGGGGCAGGCTGCCCCAGGTCCACAGCTGGGCCACACCGTGCAGATTGGCCCACAGGGCGGCTGCCGTGACCTCCGGGTCCCTGCCGGTCCCCCCCGTCCCGCAGTCACGGACGAGCCCGACGAGCAGCCGGAACAGCGGCAGGGTGGATTCGCGCAGCATCGGTTGCTGTTGCTGTTGCTGTTGCTGTTGCTGTTGCGGCTGCTGCTGTTGCCCACCGCTCTGCTGTCCCTCGCTGTCCAGCAGGTCGTGGCGGAACATCAGCGCGAACATCCCGGGGTGCTCCAGCGCGTAGTCGACGTACGCCGTGCCGAGGGCCCGTACCTGCTCGCGCGGCGAGGTGGCGGGTGCGGTGGCGGCGGCGAACCGGCCGGCGAGGTCCGCGAACCCGCGCCGTGCGATCGCCGACAGCAGGGAGTGGTGCGTGGGGAAGTAGCGCCGGGGCGCGCCGTGCGACACCCCGGCCCGACGGGCGATCTCGCGCAGGCCGAGGGCGCCCGCACCCTCCGCCTGAAGCAGTTCGACGCCGGCATCGACCAGCCGCTCCCGGAGCGGGCTCTCCTTTTCCATGGCCCCTGTCTACCAGTCGGTAGTAGACACTGTCTACTCGCTGCGGTCGCTCAGTCGACGGTGTCGATGAACCGCACCATCCGGGCGTTGCCCTGCTCGGCGTGGTCGATCTGGGGTCCGTACCCGGTGTTCGCGATGATCTCGGCCCCGCGGGCACCGATTCCCGCCCGGAGGTCATCAGCCTCCTGGCCACCTCGGCGGCCTCGACACGAGTGTCCTGGCCGGTCAGCGCACTCCGGAGTCGGCGGCATCGGCACTCCGCCACCACCGGGACCGCCTCTTGCCGCCGGCCGCCGCCCGGTACCCGCTGACCGGCTCGACCGCCCGGCTCGCCACCCACCGTGCCCTCCCCGGGGTCGAGGAGCACCATGGAATGGAATGAAGGGGTCGGAGGAGGTGTGCGGGCCATGACGGAGCACGATGGCGGTCCATCGGCGCGGAAACTTGAGGAAGGCCGGCTGCTCAAGGAGTTGGAGGCCATCCACCGGACCCGCCACGAGACCCTGCTGTACGGGTCGGACGAGGCGCTGGTCACCCACACGCAGCGGATGAACGAGCTGGAGCACGAGTACGTACGCCGGCACCCGCAGCGCGCCCAGACGGCGGCGCGGACCCGGTCCGGAGCACGTGCCCGGGCCGGAGAGGGGTGAGGGCCTCACTTGGGTGATCCCGGCGCGACCTGCGCCTCGCCCCACCCCCCTCGACCACTGACCCGGGCGGTCCGCGTCACCGCCGCGGGGGGCCGGCGGGCGCGGGGCCCAAAGTGGTGGTGCCGGGGGCCGCACGGTGCCCCAGCCCGGTGCGGTAGGCGTCCAGCGCAGCCTCGATCCGGCCGGTACGCCGCAGCAGGTCGCCCAGTAGCCGGCACAGGTCCGCGAGGTCGCCGCAGGCTCCGCTGCGTTCCAGCAGGGTCAACGCCTTGACGTAGTGCTCCTCCGCGGACTCGGCCTCCCCGCGCTCCTCGGCCATCAGGCCGAGGAGCCGGTGCGCGCCGCCCGCGTGCACGGCGCCGTGGCTGTCGCCCAGATCGAGGAGCCCGGAGAGCAGTTCCGCCGCTTCCTCGTACCGGCCGAGCCGGCGCAGGACATCGGCGAGTTCCACCTCGACCTGCGCGGTGTACAGGGCGGCCCGCCGGGCGGAGAGCATGTCCCGGGCCGTGCGCAACTCGGCCTCCGCGGCCGGAAGGTCGCCGTTCTGCGCCTGTACGTAGCCGCGCATCCAGTGGCAGTGCGCCAGGTCGGTCCGCAGCCGCAGTTGCCGGTAGATCGCCTGGGCTTTGGCGAGGGAGGCGTCGGCGTCGGCCGGGCGCCCCGCGGTGAGGAACGTCCGTGCGACCTGCCGGTGCATGCCTGCCACCAGCGCCGGATCGTCCACCTGCGGAGCCAGCGCCAGAGCGAGTTCGGCTGCGTGCGCGGCCCGGGCATGCGCGCCCATGTCGATGTAGGGCCCGATCACGGCGGCGTACAGCAGCACCAGGGCCTCGGGATCGGCCAGTCCACTGGCGTTGAGCTCGTCGATGGTGGATTCCAGCAGGTAGCAGGCGTAACGGAGCTCCCCGGCGAGCAGGTGTGCGACGGCCCGGCCGCGGATCGGTCGGGCGCGGCGGGGGAGCGGCTCGTCGGCCAACACGCGCTCGGCCGCCTCGAAGTGGTCGATGGCTTCGCGTAGTTCGCCCGCCTCCAGGGCGCAGTCGCCGAGACCGAGCAGCGCCTCCGCCCGCTCGGCGTCGAGGCCCAGCCGTTCCGCGTCCGCCAGGAGTTGCCGGTAGCGTGCGGCGGCCTCGGCAGCGGCGCCCGTGGCCAAGGTCTGCTGGGCGTCGGTGAGGGCCAGGCGCAGCTCGGTGGCCAGATGGGCCGGGCGCCCGGTGGCCAGTTCCTCGTACGAGGTGCCGAGCCGTCCGGCGAGGAAACGCAGCGCCCTCTCGGAGGGTCGGACCTTGCCCGACTCCAGGGTCGAGATGTAGGCAGGAGTGTACGAGGGCTCCGCCAACGCCCGCTGTGTCAAACCGCGTTCGGCGCGCATGCGCTGAACCCTGCGGCCGATCGCGGCCGGTTCGTCCATGAAGACCCCCTGGTTGTTCCAACTCCCCCATTTTCAGGGGCGGCAGACCATTGCGCACCTCTCGTGCGCCACCTAATTTAAGCAACTGGTTCAGCAGATTTACCAGCCTGCTTAACTTCCGGCTTCCGTACCCCGGGGAGAACTCCATGGACTCGTCCCTCCGTTCAGCGCTGCGCGCTGCCGTCGCCGCGGCCTGTACGACGGCCGTGCTGCTGGCTGCCGGCCCCGTCGGCACGGCAGCCGCTGCTCCGGCACCGACACCCGCAACACCCGCCTCCGGCGTGAAGACCGGGACGGAGGTGGAGATACCGGGGCCGGAGAACGGCGCGACCGCCGGATCCGGCCACACCCGAGTCCCCACCGCAGGACGGGCGAAAGCGGCCCCGCACCTGTCCGAAGCCGAACGGGCGGCCGACGGTGAGGTCACCAAGCTGGTCGACAACGGTTCCACTGCCGACCGCCTCGACATCGTGGTGGTGGGGGACGGCTACACCGCAGCCGAGCTGGACCGGTTCCACGCCGACGCCCGTGCCAAATGGGCCGAGATCACCGCCGTCGAGCCGTACTCCACGTACCGCAACCTCTTCAACGTCTGGACGGTGGACGCGGTCTCCCGCGAATCCGGTGTCTCCGGGGACCCGACGCCGGCCACGGTCCGCGACACCGCCCTCGGCGCGTACTTCTGGTGCGAGGACATCGAACGGCTGCTCTGCATAGACCAGCCGAAGGTGGACGGGTACGTGGCGAAGGCGCCCGCGGCCGACCTCGTCCTCGTCCTCGCCAACAGCGCCAAGTACGGTGGTGCGGGCTACAACGAGCCCAGCGCCACCCTCGGCTACGAGGGCATCTCGACTGCCTCGGCGGGCAACGCGAAGTCCGGACAGGTCGCCATCCACGAGACCGGCCACTCCCTGGGCAAGCTCGCCGACGAATACTTCTACCCCGACACCCCGGGCTACGAGAAGTACGAGGGCCCCGAGCCCGCCGACTCCAACAGCTCCACGCTGCCGGCCGACCGGATGGCCGCCGAGCGGGCCAAGTGGTACCGCTGGCTCGGCGCGCCGTCGCCCGACGGCGGCACCGTCGGCGCGTACGAGGGCGGTGGCTACTACGTCACCGGCCTGTACCGGCCCACCGACAGCTCGATCATGCGCGTGCTCGGCAAGCCCTTCAACCTGCCCGGCACCGAGGCGATGATCGCCGGCTTCTACCAGCACGCGAAGCCCGCCACCCCGCTCACGGCGACCGACCGCACCCTGCGGCTGCGCCACGCGGCGAAGGTCTCGGTGCCCCGGCTCGCCGGTGCGGACGGCCAGCAGCTCGACGTCCGCTGGTACCTCGACGGCCGTGAGCTGAAGCGGTTCGCGGGCCGGACCGAGGTCGCGGTGTCCGAGCTGTGGCTGTTCGACCTGCACACGCACAAGCTGTCGGTGACGGCCGAGGACCGGACGCAATCGGTCCGCGACCCGAAGGTCGCCCGTACCCTGCGGTCCACGGTCGAGTGGAAGGTCCGCCTCTAGTCCCGTACTTCGCGGGTCGTTGATTCGTATGGTGTGACCGGTCCGGGAGTGTCCCGGACCGGTCGTGTGGCGTTGGTCCGGATGTGTCGATGACTTCCCGGTCCCCGCGGCCACGGTCCCAGCGCCAGCGCCTTGAAGTTGTGGTGACGTCCGTGGTGGAGAAGCGTCTGGGCGCTCTGCCTGTCGCTGCCGAGTTTCTGCGCCGGCTGGATGTGGCCGGGATCGTCGATGAGGTGTGTCCGGGCGGCGCGAGCGCCCATCTGACGCACGGGCAGGTGATCGAGGCGTTGGTGGCCAACCGGCTGACCTCGCCCGCACCGTTGGTGCGGGTCGGGGACTGGGCCCGCACCTGGGCGGTGGAGGAGGTCTTCGGCATCACACCGGACCTCCTCAACGATGACCGCCTGGCCCGTGCGCTGGACGCGATCGCCCCGAAGCTGGAGGCCATCGCGGGCACCGTCGGTGCCCGGGCGATCACCGAGTTCGCCATCGACGTCTCCCGGCTGCACTGGGACATGACCAGCATGTCCGTCCATGGCGCCTTCCCCGCCGGGGACCAGGACGAGCAGTACCCGCTCATCGGCTGCAACGGGCATCCCAAGGACCGGCGGGTGGATTTGAAACAGGTCCAGGCTGGGCTCGCGGTGTCCGCCGACGGCGGTATCCCCGTGCACTCCCGGGTCTTCGACGGCGCCGCGGCCGAGGTCAGCCAGGTCGTCGGGGCGATGAAAGATCTGCGGGCGATGGCCGGCACCCACGAGTTCTTGATGGTCGCCGACTCCAAGCTGGTGTCCTACTCCAACATCACCGCCCTGCTTCAGGCCGGGGTGGAATTCATCGCGCCCGTCCCGGCCGCTCAGATCAAGGACGACGTCTACGCGGCCCTGGATCTTCAGCGGGCCGGGCCCGTCGACTGGATGCCCGAACGGGATGTGAGGAAACCGGAGACGGAACGGGAAACCTACCGGGTCCTGGAGGACACCCACACGCTGACCGGCCGCCACAAGAGCGACCCGCGGCTCACGGTGCGCCGGATCCTGGTCCACTCCACTGCCGTCGCGGCCGGCCAGCAGGCGGCCCGTGCCAAACGACTGGCCAAGGCCGCCGAAGACCTCGACAGGCTCACCGCCGCGGCGGGCGGACGGCACTACAAGACCCGCGAGAAGATCGCCGCCCGGATCGGCGTCGTCACGGCCAGCCGTCGCATCGGCTCCTGCCTGCGCTGGCACATCACCGCCGACGAGAAGGGCACCCCCGGCCTCACCTGGTACTTCGACCAGGACGTGCTGGACGCCGAAGCAGCCGTCGACGGCTGGTGGGCGCTCATCACCAGCGTCCCGGCCGAGAAGGCCGGCCCGGCCCAGGTGCTGATCCATTACAAGGGCCAGGGCGCGGTCGAACGGCGTTACCACGACTTCAAGGGCCCCCTCGCGGTCGCACCGGTCTTCGTCCAGCACAACCGGCGCGTCGCCGCGCTGATCCAGGTGATCTCACTGGCCCTGCTGGTCTTCTGCCTGATCGAAAGGCAGGTCAGACGCGCCCTGGGCCCCGAAGAGACCATGGCCGGCCTCTACCCGGACAACCGCCGGGTCCGCCCCACCGGCCGGATGATCCTCTACCACCTCGGCGAACTCACCCTGCGGATCGGCAACGTCACCGACCCGCCAACCGTCCAGATCAACCGCGGCGTCCAACTCCACCTCCTCGACCTCCTCGACACCGACATCACACAAACCCGCTGGCCACAGACCTGAAACAACGACCCGCGAAGTACGGGTCTAGTGCTGTGACCGGACGGGTTTGCCGGTCGGTGAACCCTTCCGGTCACAGCACGAGCGCGGTCCCCGGCCCGGCCCGATGCATGCCGGCCCGACGCGGCCCGACGGGCTCATGCGCCGGCCGCGTACGTCCAGAAGTGCCGCATCAGGACGGGCGGGGTCGGGCCGGTCATCTCCCGCTGGGTCAACAGGACGGTGACGGCGCCGGTGGACGGGACGACGTGGGCCGCGGTCCCGGTGCCGCCCATCCAGCCGTACCGCCCCGGCACGTTCCACGGATCGCGGGGCGTGACGTCCACGGAGCCGCCGAACCCCCAGCCCTGGCCCTCCAGGAACAGCTCACCGCCGGCACGTTGGACCGGGGTCAGCCAGTCCGTCGTCATCTGCTGCACCGACTCCTCCGACAGCAGCCGGCCCCGGCCCCCGTCCAGCGCCCCGCCGGCGAGGACCATCCGGCCGAAGGCGTACAAGTCATCGACGGTCGAGACGAGGCCCCCGGCGGCGGAGGGGAAGGCCGGAATGCTGCTCCACTGCCCGTCGGGGGCGTCGACCAGTTCGAGGCCGTCCTCGGCGGGGCGGTAGTAGCTCGTGAACCGGCCCAGGTCGGGGGCCGGGACCGCGAACCCCGTGTCGACCATGCCCAGCGGCTCGAAGATCCGCTCGGCCAGGAACTCGGGCAGCGGCTGCCCCGAGACGCGGGCGATCAACACACCCAGGATGTCGGAGCAGGTGTTGTACAGCCAGGCCTCGCCCGGCTGGTACAGCAGCGGAATCCGCGCCAGCGCCTTCATCCAAGCGTCCGGCGCCGCGATCCGCTGCGGCTGCGGAGGTCCCTGCTTCAGCTCGTCGACCAGCAGGCCGACCGCGGGCAGCGAGAAGTCCGACGGGAACCCGTACCCGGCACGGAAGGTGAGCAGGTCGGCCAGGGTGATCGCACGGTCCGCCGGCATGACGTCGTCGACCGGGCTCCCGGGCGTGCGGACGACGACGGGCGAGCCCAGTTCCGGCAGCCAGGGCGCTACCAGGTCCTCCAGCGCCAACCGGCCCTCCTCGACCAGCATCATGACCGCCGCGGCGGTGACGGGCTTGGTGAGCGAGGCGATGCGGAAGATCGAGTCCCGGACCACCGGAACAGTGCCCTCGATGTCCGCCGAGCCGACGGCCTCGACCTCCACCCGGTCGCCACGGGCCACGAGACCCACCGCTCCCGGCAGCGATCCGTTGCTCACGTGCGGCTCCAGGATGTCGCGCAGGCTGGTCATCACTCCACCTCTCCGGACGTACGGCCGACGGGCCGGCCCCTCGGAAGTACAGACTCGCGCAGCGGTGCGGATTCATCGGTCGGACGCGCGCGACCGCCCCGGTCACCACCAGTACGCGGGGTACCGCGGCGCCTTCCGGCGGACGCGCGAGCCGGCGTACCCCGCCAGCACGAGTAGCACTGTCGCGCCGAACAGCAGCGGCACGAACCGTGTCGGGCCCGGCGGCGAACGCTGTGGTGGTGGAGGGGGCGGTGGTGGACGAGGGCTGCAGGGCGGTGCTCATGTGCTGTTTCCGGGGCAGGACGACGGGTGAGGATGAGGTCGAGACGGCACGAAGCAGGTGATCGACCGTGGCCCCGGCCCCGCGCCTGTCCCTGGTACGGCCGACGCAGACCAGCCACGACCCTATCCGTCGGGCGTGCGTCGGCCGCCTCGGGGTGTGCCGGCCGGGGACGCGAACGCGATGCGGACCAGGGATAGGGATACGGATGCGCGGAGGGACCGTGGATCCGGGAAGGACATCGCATGACGACGCACTCCCACGACACGGACGACACGGACGGCCCGGCCGACCCCGCCGCGGCGAACACCCCCACCCCTGCCTGCGACGAAGGCGGTGAGTCCGCCTGTCTGCTCCACCGCGTCTGCCCGGAGTGCGGAGGGCTCGCCACGGAACCGGGCGCCCGGACCTGCTGGCGCTGCGGCGGCCCGCTCCCCGACACGAGTGCGTGAGGGTGCGGGAGCCGCGCCCGATGTCCTCCCGGGCCCAGGGCGCCCGGGAGTGTCAGCCGGAGCCCGGGCCCGGGCCCGAGCCGTCGCCCACGCGCCGCCGTGCAGGGTTGCAGCCGGCCGGAGCGTTCTCGGACGCGAGCGGTGGGCCGGGCGATAGCCTCGGACGCGGACGCCCGACACCGCTCGGAAGGCAGGTTCCGATGGAGAGTTCCGCCCGTTCCCAGGTCCCGGTCATCGATCTCGGGCCGTGGCGGTCCGGTGAACCCGAGGCACGTGCGCGGATCGCCGCCCGCGTCGACGAGGCCCTCCAGGCCGCCGGGTTCCTGCTGATCACCGGGCACGGGGTCGACCCGGCGCTGCCCGAGCGGATCAGGGCTGCTGCCAAGGCGTTCTTCCGGTTGCCCGCGAAGGCGAAGGAGCCGTACGCGGTCTCCGTCGGCGAGCGCGGGTGGCTCGGCCCGGGCGCCGAGGCCAACAGTTACGCGGAGGGGGCGGCCTCGCCGCCCGACCTGAAGGAGTCCTGGTCCTGCGCGGCGGACGAACCGACCGGGAACCCGTCGGTGGACGCCGAGTGGTTCCGTCCCAACGCCTGGCCGACCGAGGTACCGTCGCTCCAGCCGCTGGTGGTCGAGTACATCGCCCGGATGCGGGCCCTGTCCGACGAGCTGCTGGAGCTCCTGGCCACCGCCCTCGGCCTCGCCGAGGACCACTTCACCCGTCACACCGGACACCCCACCTGGGGGTTCAACCTCAACTGGTACCCGGGCACGGAGGTGTTCGGAGAGCCCCTCCCCGGCCAGTTCCGCATCGGGGCGCACACCGACTTCGGCACGGTCACGGTCCTCGACCGCCAGCCGGGCTCGGGCGGGCTCCAGATCCACACCGATGCCGACGGTTGGCAGGACGCCCCGTACGACCCGGCCGCCCTCACCGTGAACATCGGCGACCTGATGGCCCGCTGGACCGGGGACCGCTGGCGGGCGGGCCGCCACCGGGTGCTGCCCCCGCCCGCCGACGAGCCCACCGAGGAGCTGGTCTCGCTGGTCTACTTCTACGAATGTGACCCGCATACCCGGGTGGAGTCCCTCCCCGCACCGGTCGGCCGGGTGGTGCACGACCCCGTGGACTCCCACACGTACCTGCGGGCGAAGCTGGACGCGATCAGCGTCTCCTGACGCCACGACGACGGGGCCGCCTCCCCCGGAAGACGGAGGCGGCCACCTCCTCCGACGGACCCGCGGCTCCTCCTGCGAGGTGACGATCAAGCCGTTCGGTTCGCATAGCTTCGACCTCATGAATCGACGCCGAACCGCCGCATCCGCCGTCTTACTCGCCCTCCTCCTGCCGCTGCCGCTCGCCGCCGCGGGCACGGCCGTGGCTGCCGGTTCCGAGGCCGCCGGATCCACGGTCGCGGCCACGGGCACCCGCGTGGTGCTGCCGCAGCTCCCGCGCCCCACCGGCCGCTTCGCGGTCGGTCAGGAGACCCTGCACCTCGTGGACCGCAGCAGGACCGACCCCTGGGCGGGGTCAGGTCCGCGCGAGCTGATGGTGACCGTGCGCTATCCGGCTCACCCCGGCACGGGCGGCCCCGTGCGCCCCTACCTGACGAACGAGGAAGCCCGGCTGCTGCTGGCCGACCGGAAGCTGGACGAGGCCGTCGCGGTCGAGAGCCTGGCCGGCACCAAGGCGTACGCCCGCTCCGAGGCCCGCCCCGTGGCCGGCCGGTACCCGCTGATCGTCCTGTCGCCCGGATTCACCGTCCCGCGCGCCACCCTCACCTCCCTCGCCGAGGAGCTGGCCTCCCGGGGCTATGTGGTCGCCGCCGTGGACCACGCGTACGAGACCTCCGGGACGGCCTTCCCCGGCGGGCGCGTCCTGACCTGCCTGGCCTGTGAGAAGGCCGACAACGAGGCGGGCCGTAAACAGGTCACCGACAACCGGGCCCGTGACGTGTCCTTCCTGTTGGACCGGCTCACCGGCCGCCGCCCGGCCTGGCGGCACGCCGGCCTGATCGACCAGAGCCGCATCGCCATGGCCGGCCATTCCATCGGCGGCTCCGCCGCGCTCGCCACGATGGCGACCGACCCGCGGGTCCGTGCCGGGATCGACATGGACGGCGGGCTGTTCTCACCGGTGCCCCCGGACGGGCTCGGCGGCCGTCCCTTCATGCTGCTCGGCGCGCAGGACACCCGCCCCGGCGGGACGGGGACCGGCGAAGAGAACTGGGACACGAACTGGACCCGGCTCGACGGCTGGAAGCGTTGGATCACCCTCGACGGTTCGAACCACTTCACCTTCACCGACTGGCCCACCATGAGCGACCAGCTGGGGCTGCCCGCGCTGTCGCCGCTGCCCGGCGACCGCTCGGTCGAGCTGACCCGGCGCTACGTCGGAGCCTTCTTCGACCAGCACCTCAAGGGGCTGCCGCAGCCGCTGCTCGACGGCCCGAGCCGCGAGACGCCGGAGGTCCGCTTCCACACGCCGTGACCCTTGGCACGGGGGGCGGGGTCCGACCCGATTACCGCTGGTCGGCCGTGTTCGGCAGGATGGGGGGCATGACCGAGATCCGTACCCCCCGACTCCTCCTCCGCCGCTGGACCGACGACGACCTCGTCCCCCTGTCGGAGATCAATGCCGACCCGGAGGTGATGCGCTGGATCGGGGACGGCTCCACCCTCGACCTGGAGCAGACCGCCGAGTGGATCGAGCGCTCGGAGGACGAGTGGGACGAGGAGGGCTTCGGTCTCCTCGCCGTCGAGCTGCTGGCCTCGGGGGAGCTGATCGGGGCCGTCGGGCTGTCCGTGCCGGAGTTCCTGCCGGAGGTGCTGCCGGCCGTACAGATCAGCTGGCGCCTCGGCCGGCAGTTCTGGGGCCAGGGCTACGCGTCCGAGGCGGCCCACGCCACCTTGGAGTTCGCCCTCCAGGACCGTGGCCTGGACCGGGTGATCGCCATCAACCGGGCGGGCAACGAAGACTCCGAGAACGTGATCCGCAAGCTCGGGATGGAACAGCACCTGAACACGACGGACCCGGAGCACGGCCACCTCCTCCAGGTCCACAGCATCGACCTGACGGAATACGAGGCCTGACGTCACGGTCCGAGCGCCGGACCACGGCCTCCCCGGGGGGTCACGGACGGCGGGGCCGACCGGGTCCGCCTCGCCCGGCGCCGCCCGGCACCGCCCGGATCAGGCGGGGGTCGCGCCCGGGGCCCGGGCGCCGTGGCCGGCGCGGACCGAGGCGAGCGCAGCCGCGTGGACGGCGGCGGGGTCGCCGCGGTGGGGGACCGGACTGCCGGTCAGCGTGTACCACTCCTCCGCGTCCGTGTACTGGATGTCCATCCTGAGCAGGCCGCCCGCCACCGCCGTCGTCCGCAGGGTCAGCGGGCCCGTGATCACGCCGACCTCGTCGGTCATCGCCCCACCGGGCCCGGCGAGGACCTGGTCCTGCCACTGGCGTCCGTCGTTCATGCCGCGCAGGTGTCCAGCATCGTCGAGAGCATCTTCTTCTCCGCTTCCGTCACGGTCAGACCGTAGGTGGACTTCACGGTCGTCCAGGCCCGCCCGTACTGGCACCAGCTCGACTTGTCCGGCGGCTGCCACAGGTCCGGGCTCTGATCGCCCTTCGACCGGTTCGTGGCCGCGGTCACCGACAGCAGCTGAGGGTGGGTCAGGTCGTTCGCGAAGGCCTTGCGTCGTGCTGCGTCCCAGCCGGCCGCGCCGGAGCGCCACCCCTCGGCGAGCGGCACGATGTGGTCGATGTCCATCTTCGAGGCCTCGGTGACCACCACCCCGTCGTACAGGCTCTTCCACGTGCCGGACACCGCCTTGCACTCCGAGTCCTGGGTGACGTCCGTGCCGTCGCGTTTGAGGACGACTTCGCGGGTATCGCACTTGTTGCCCTGCTCGGCCCAGTGCGTGAACTTGGCCCGGCTGTAGCCGGCCATCGTCCCGGGCGGCGCCACCTTCAGCGAGGCCAACTGGGTGCGGGCCAATTCCGCGCCGACCATGCCGGGCAGCACGTCCCCGGCCGTGGGCTTGGCGTCGTCGCGCCGGGGCGCCGAGGGCGATGTGCCGGCCGGTGCCGAAGGTGCCGAAGGCCTCGCGTCCCCGTCCGTCGCGCCGGTTCCCGAGCACCCGGACACGGCCAACAGCACCGAAGCCGCCAGGACCGCACCACGCACACGTATCTGACGTCCCATGAACCCACCCCGCGCCGGCTCCCGCACACTGTTGCGCAAAGACTACCCAGAACCGGACATTCAACTGGCCCCGCGCACGCCGCTGCCGAGGCGGACCACAGGGGCCGCCGCCGGGGCGGGCCCCCTCGACGGGCGTTGTCAGTGGCCCTCGCTAGTCTCCCGGCATACCGCAGCTCAGGGGGTCTCTTCCCCCTGGTCGACGCTGCGCGCATTCGGACCGGGCAGGCGGAGGGGCACGTACTGATGGCATGGCTGGCGGCGGGCGAGGGGTACGAGATCGCCCTGGTGGAAGGGAAGGTGGCGGCGAGGTCCGCCACCGGCCGCACGGCGGGACGGCAGTTGAAGTCACTGCCCAAGGCGCTGCGCGACCATCCCGAGGTGGACCGGCTCCGCCGGCTCGGCGCATGGCTCGATCGGCACGCCGAGGCCTGCATAGCCCAAGTGGACACCTGGATGGTGTCCTCGTTGCCGGTGCCGACGGCGCTCATCGCCCGGGTCTGGCCGGACGAGGCCTGGCAGAACGCCCTGCGCGACACGGCCGTCGTCGGCGAGGACCCGGACGAGGTCGGATTCCTGCGGGACGCCACCGCCTCCGGTGAGCTCAAGGTGGTCAACCTCGACGGCGAGACCGTACGGCTCTCCCCGCGCACGGTGACGCTGCCGCACCCGGTGCTGCTGCCCGACCTGGACGACGTACGGGACTTCGCGGCCGAACTCGGCATCGTCCAGCGCGTCGAGCAGATCCACCGGCCGACCTGGGAGAAGCCCGAAGGACTCGCGGCCACCGCGACCGAGGTGCGGGACTACGCCGGAGGGGTCTTCTCGAGCCGCTTCGGCCTGGCCGCCCGGGCGACCGGCCTCGGTTACCGGGTCTCCGGCGGCTACGCCACCTGCAAGGTCCGTGACGCGGGTGGCCGGGGCACGGAGGCGGCGGTGTGGATCGGTGAGCCCTACTACGAGGACGAGACGACCACCGGCGCCCTGAGCTGGCATGACGAGAACGGCCGGGCGGTGCGCCTGGCGGAGGTCGGGCCGGTGGCCTGGTCCGAGGGGATGCGGATGGCCGCGGCGCTGTACGCCGGGCGCAAGATCGAAGAGGGCGGGGACGCACGATGACCAACACCACCACTGCAACGGGAACCGGGACCGCTGACGCCGCCCCGTCCGTGCACGAGGCCGAACTGCTGCTCAGGGCCGGCGCCGTGCTGCCCTGCGACACCGAGGGCGCGGGCCCCTCCGCCGTCGACCTGACCGCGCGCACCTACCGTCACCCCGCCCTCGCCGACGACCGCGTCGTCGTCCGGCTGGCCGCCGCCGAACTGGGGCCGGCCGAGGACCTGGCCGCAGGCTTCCTGGGACTCGTGCTCGACGCGGGCGAGCCGCCCGTCGTCGGCCTCGGCCAGCGACAGGCCCTCGGCTTCCCGGAATGGGTCCTCGTCCACCACCCCGAGGACGGCCACCACGCCCTCGCCGTCGTCCCCGAACTCGACCGCCTCGCCCGCCAGGCCAAGACCAAGCCCAAGGCCGCCCTCGACGCCTGCCACGAACTGGCCGGCCGCCTCGCCGCCGCGGTCCCGCACTTCCTGCCCGTCTTCTACGAGCAGGCCGCCCGCATCTTCCTCGCCGTCGAGAACACCACGTACGCCGCCCAGCTGTTCGGCCGCGCCCGTGCCAGCGAAGCCCAGTACGGCCTCGCCGTCGACGAGGACCGCCTCGACGCCGTCTTCCTCGAATTCGCCCTGGTCGGCGCCCTGCCGGTGAAGGTGCTCACCGGCTACGCCAAGGAACTGTCCGGCCGGGTCGGCCCCGTCGAGGCCCACGAGCGCTTCCGCCGCCTGTGCGTGCGCCGAACCGCCGGCGGACTGCCGCCTTCCGCGCAGGCCGCCACCGAACTGCGCCGCCTCGCCCGCAACGCCGGCCTGACCGGTACCGAAGCCGAGCAGGACTACCTCGCCGAACTGCTCCCGCTGCCCGCCACCCTGCGCGCCGCGTTCGGCTGGTGGAAGGCGCACCGCACCGCCCTGGTCGCCCTCGCCCGCCGCGAGCCGGCCGTACGGGGCACCCTGCTCGGCCTGATGCCGCCGGGTGGCGGCGACGGCGAACTCAGCACGCTCTGGCTGGACCTCCTGGAGGAATCCGGCGCCACCGCCGGCCTGGTCCACGCCGAACTGCCCGCCGAACAGCGCTGCCCCGACGGCGCCGCCGGCTGGCTCGAACGCTTCCACGCCGCCCGCCACGCCGGCTGGGGCGCCCGCCCGGCCTCGCCCGCCCTGCTCGCCCTCGTCGCCCGCGCGGCCGACCGACTGCGCACCGAACTCGCCCAGCCGGGCCGCGAAGCGGGCCTGAAGGTGGGGGTCGAGGACGCCGACCTGCTCGATCTGCTGCTCTCCCTGAACATCCCGGTCGCCGACCCCGACGAGGCCCCCACGTCCCGCCGGCGCCACGACCAGCTGAACCTGGCCGGCTGGGCACTCGGCGACCAGCGCCGGGACCTCCGCGCCCTCGCGGCCGACGAGCGCTTCCGCCCCGCCTTCCGCCGCGCCGCATACGGATTCGGCGGTGACAGCACCTCCGTGGACGTCATGCGCAAGCTCGCCGCCTCGCCCGGCGGACGTCCGATGCTCACCGAGTGGATGCACGAGGTGGCCCGCGCCTCCACGGCCGTAGGCCTGCCCGGCCTGCCCGACGCCGTCCGCCGGCTGACCTGGCTGCCCGCCGAGGCCCTCGAACTCGCCCGCGAGGAGGTGGCCGACGCAGCCGCCGCCGACCTCGGCGAAACCCTCGCCCGCACCCTGCGGGCCGGCCTCTTCGAGGAACTGACCTGGCCCGCCTGGGAGACCGCGATAGCCGAGCTGACGCCGCAGCAGGGCGGGCACGGGCTGACCGTCGTCGAGGCCTGGCCCTACCTGATCGTCGCCAACTCCACCCAGGTCCGCGTCATCGACGCCGACTCCACCGTCCTCACGCACGACCTGCGGGCGCCGAGCGGCAACGCGTACCGCTACGGATTCCACTACGTCGACGGCGAACTGCTCGTCTTCTGGTCCCACTGGGGCAACGGGGGGATCGAGGGCTACTGGCACACCGCGCCCGGCACCGTCTTCACGGTGGACTTCGAAGGCAACCACTGGAACCTGCGCTCCGACGACATCAGCCTGCCGCTGCCCGGCGGCGGCCGCACCACCGGCGGCGGCGTCCTGCACGCCGGGGACACCAAGCTGCCGAGCGCGCGCCCCCTCCTGTCCGACGGAACCTCGTACTGGGTGTGGCAGCACCGCGACCAGGAGAACGACGGCGGTTGGCGCGAGTACGACCCCACCGACGGCGCCTTCGGCCGGCTGTCCCAGCCCGGCTTCCTCGCCGACGCGCTGCGCGCACACCCCGGCAGCGGCGGCGTCGTACCCGCCCACTCCTGCTGGCTGCGCCCCGCGCCCACCGTCGAAGGCTCGGTCCTCGGCGCTCCCGTGGACGGCCTGCTCGGCTGGCGCGCCGTGCGCGTACCGGACCGGGGCTGGCAGGGCTGCGACACAGCCGGCCGCACCGTCAGCGTCCCCGAAGGCACCGAGATGCCCGTCGCCGCGCTCACCTTCCCCGGTGACGAGCGGCCCCGCGCACTGACGCACCGCTGGCGCGAGCTGAGCATCAGCGACCCGGACGGCGTGGTCACCACCCAGTCGCGCAGCGACCACCGCAACGCGGCGTTCGCCACCGGCAGCGTGGACCTTCCGCCGCTGCCGTTCTGGTACGCACTGCGCCCCCGCGACCCCGAGGGCTCGGCCGCCCTGCGCGCGGCCGACCGCGCACCGGTCGCCACCCTGCTCAAGGCCGCCGCCGCGGCCGAGACGGTCACCGACCTTCCCGACCTGGTACGCGCGGCGCTGCCCCAGGTCACCGCCCCGAAGCTGATCGGCGGCATCGTCGAGGTGCTCCGCTTCGCCCTCACCCAGCAGAAGGCGCTGGACGGCGTCGCCGCCCGCCTGGACCCCAACACCGAGGCCCTGAACGACACGGAGCCGGAGGGCCCCACCGACCACCTGGTCGCCGACGCGCTGCACGGCCTCGTCGGCACCGGGTACTACCGCTGGGGCGCCCAGACCGACGCCGCCCACCGCTACCTGCGCGGGCTGGCCCGGGCTGCCGCCGACACCGAAGCCGTCGAGGTGCCGGGCCGGCTCCACTTCGACCTGCCCGCACTGCCGTACTCCGCGTTCCCGTTCACGCCCCTGCTGGACCAGCCCGCCGCCATCGCGTACCGCGCCGTCGTCATCGGGACCACCGACGAACAGCGCGCCGCTCTGCTCGGCCTCCTCGGCCAGGTGGACGCCCTCGGGCTGGCCTCGGCCGAAGGTTCCGCGGACCACTGGCGCCGGGTCCTGGTCCACCTCGACCAGCGGCACCTGCGCACGCCCGACGGCATCGAACGCAACACCTCCCACCGCAGCCTGCTCCCGCTCGGCGGCGGAGCCGTCCTGGGCCTCACCGAGCACGGTGCGTCCGTCGCCGACGGGCACGAGTTCGGGGCGCTGCTGTACGACCCCACGGGCCGTTTCACGGTGCCCGGCCCCTACACCGTGCGCGGCGACGCCCCGCTCGGCGACCGGGAGCGCGGCGCGGGCTGGCTGACGGCCTTCCTGACCGAGGCGGCCGACCGCGGTCCGGCCCCGTTCTTCCCCGGAGCCGCCGACGAGTTCGCCCGGCTCACCGGCGTGTCCACCACCCTGGCACGGCTGCTGCTGGCCGGCCTCCCGAACATCGACAGCTACGAGCACCACTTCCTGCCGGCCGACCTACGCACAGCCCTGGGAGTCAAGGCGACCGACGCGAAGCACGCCCGCACCGAGTTGGCGAGCCTCGACGTCGAGGTGCGGCGCGCCGTCGTCGGGGCGCTGCTGCCCGCCGACCCGGCACTGCTGTGGACCGGGGGCCCGGACGTGGCCGCCGCCGCGCAGGAGTGGAACCGTCGCGTGGGCCGCCGTACGCCCCTGCCCGAATGGCTGCTGGCCGAGGCCACGCGGGCCGCCAGGACCGGCTGGCCCGCGCACCGGGCCCTGGCAGCGGTCCTCGCCCCCGCGGAGTCCCGGCCGTTGAGCATCGACGTCGCCTGGCAGGTGAAGGGGGACCGCGTCGAGCCCCGTGAACCGGCCACCGAGCCGTTCGACTCGACCGTCCTCACCGGCGCGCTGACCATGACGGCCTGGCTGGCGCACCGGCTGCCCGCCGGCGATCCCGTGCGGTCGGCGCTGCCGCCCGCGCTCACGGCCGTCCGGCAGCGGCTCGCCGCGCCCGAACTCATGCTCAGCATGGGCCACTTCACCAGCCTCCCCGACTTCCGCAAGGCGGCTGGTACGCCCACCGAGACGGGCGAGGGCTACGAGCGGTACGGAGCGGTGGTCATGGCCACCCACGACGACCAGCCCAAGCCGGCACTGCGCACGGCACTGCTCGACTCCACCGGCTCCGACCCGTATCTCGGGGCCCTGCGCGGCAGCGACCAGCATCCCTCCGCGGTGGAGGTGGCGCTGCGGACCGCCCACCACCCGCGCTTCGCCGCGCTGCTCGCCGACCCGGGCGCCCCGGCGGCCGGCGTCCCCGACCGGGACGGCACGTGGTGGCCGCAGGACCCGAGCCGGTCCGTGCCCGAGCTGGTCGCGGAGGTGGCGCATACGCACGGCCTGGGAGCGGACGCCGCCGCCGTCTACCTGGCGCTGCTCGCCATGCCCGATCCCACCGACCGCAACGTGGCGCGCTGGACGGGCTGGAAGCCGGCCCGACTGAAGGCCGCCCGCGCGGAACTGTCCGCCACCGAGCTGGTGGTGTCGGCCTCCCGGACCCGGGCCGGGCGCTCGCTGTTCCTGCCCGGTGGCTGGGCGGAGATGCCCTCCCCGGTACTGCCGGTGGAGCTGTGGAAGCTCCCGATGTACGGACTGGCGTCCGGCGGACGGCCGGTGCTGGGCGTCCTGGCGCCGGACGAGCCGGCCGCGGACCTCTACCGGCGGGCCTGGCAGCGGATCCGCGAGGGCGACGCACCGCGCTTCGAGGAACTCAAGGTCAAGCGCACCCGTCCGCGCCGCCGCTGACCCCGGGCTGCCCCTGCCTTGGGGCGGCGCCGATCCCGGCCGTTTCCGATCCCGGCCGTTTCCGATCCCGGCCGTTTCCGATCCCGGCCGTTTCCGATCCCGGCGCGGCGCACCCCTCCGGGCGGTGCGCCGCGCCCCTCCCCCTTCCCGTTCGAGAGGACAACCGATGACCGTGACCGCCACCGAAGGGTCCGCCGCCCCGGCCCGACAGGCGCTGCCCGCCGAGGAGCGGTACGCCGCCGAACTGGCCTTCCTCGCCGCCCAGGACACCGGCCCCCGACCGCCCGGATGGGCGCTCACCCCGCGCGCCGTCGTCACCTTCGTGTGCGGCAGCGAGGGCGTGGAACTGTCCTTGCCCGGGCGCCGCGGCGCCGGGCTGCCGGCGAAGCTGGCCATCGCCCCGAAGTTCGTCGGCGAACGCGCCCTGGTCGAACGCTGCGTCGTGACCCTCGCCGGAGAGCGCGGCCTGCTGCTGACCGGCGAGCCGGGCACCGCGAAGTCGATGCTCTCCGAGCTGCTGGCCGCCGCCGTCTGCGGAACCAGCGCACTGACCGTGCAGGGCACCGCCGGTACCACGGAGGACGCCTTCCGCTACGGCTGGAACTACGCCCTGCTGCTCGCCCAGGGCCCCACCTCACAGGCGCTCGTGGACTCCCCGGTGCTCTCCGCCATGCGGACCGGACGGGTGGTGCGCGTCGAGGAGATCACCCGCTGCCTGCCCGAGGTGCAGGACGCGCTGGTGTCGATCCTGTCCGACCGGCGGGTCAGCGTGCCCGAACTGACCGCCACCGAGGACGCGGTGGTCTCCGCAGCACCCGGTTTCACCGTCATCGCCACCGCCAACCTGCGGGACCGCGGGGTCTCCGAGATGTCCGCCGCCCTCAAACGACGGTTCAACTTCGAAACGGTCGCGCCGATCGCGGACGCGGACGCGGAGGCCACGTTGATCCGCCGCCAGGCGGTGGCCGCGGTGCAACGGGCGGGCGCGGCCTTCGGCGTGGACGACGCGGTCCTGGACGCACTGGTCACGGTGTTCCGGGACCTGCGCTCCGGGCGCTCGGCCGAGGGCTGGGACGTGGAACGCCCCGGTACGGTCATGTCCACCGCGGAGGCGGTCCAGGTGGCGGCCTCGCTGGGCGTCGCCGCGGCGTACCTGCCGGGCGGCGACGTACTGGACCTGCTGCCCGGTCACCTGCTGGGCGTGGTCCGCAAGGACGACCCGGCCGACCACGGCCGCCTGCTGGGCTACTGGGACGGGCCGGTCCGTCGCCGCGCGGAAGACGGCTCCGCGATGTGGCGCCGCCTGTGGGACCTCCGCGGGAGCCTGCGATGACCCCGTCGACGCTGGGCGCCACGGCTGCACCCGCCGGTCCGGCCGCGGGCGCGGTGCCGTCGGAGCCGCCCGCGGCAGGCGAGACAACCCGCACGCTCGCCCTGAACACCCCCACGCCCGGGTCCGGGTCCGGGTCCGGGTCCGGGTCTGCGTCTGGGGTCGCGGTTGAACTCCGGCCTGGGCCCGAGGCCCTTGGCGGGCCGGCCCCGGCCGGCGACCCGCGGGTCGCCGTCGATGCGCTCGCCGCGTCCCGCGCGCCGTACCTGCTCGGGGTGCGCCACCACAGCCCGGCGCTGGCGGCGGTGGTCCCGGCGCTGCTGGACGCCTCGGAGGCGGAGGTGGTGTGCGTCGAGCTGCCGGCCGACTTCCAGCCCTGGCTGGAGCACTTGGCGGACCCCGAGACCGCGGCCCCCGTCGCCCTGGCGGGCACGGGCCTGGATGGCCGACTGGCCTTCTACCCGTTCGCGGACTTCTCCCCGGAGCTGGCGGCGATCCGCTGGGCCCGGGCACGCGGTGCGGAGGTGCGCTGCTGCGACCTCCCGTTGGCCGACCCGGGCTGGACCCTGCGGACTGCGCACCCGGACGTGCCCCAGGACCCGAGCCCGGCCGAGGCCCCGGGGCGCCGCTCCTTCGCGGACGCGCTCGCCGCATCCGGTACCGGCCGCGAAGGCGAGGACCTGTGGGACCGGGCCGTGGAGGTACTGGCTCCCGGATGCACGCCGGAGGCCGTCCGCCGGGCCGCCCTCGGCGTCGGCTGGGCCCTGCGTCAGGACGGCCCCGTCCCCGCGACGGACCTGGCCCGCGAGGCCCACATGCGCCGCGCCGTCGATGCCGCCGCCTCCGGAGGCCGTCGGGTGGCCGCCCTCGTCGGCGCCTTCCACGCACCGGCCCTGCTGGGCGACGCACCGGCGGGGGAGGGCGGCGCCGCCAGCTCTGCCCTCCCGGCCAGCTCTGCCCAGCCCTCCGCCCTGCCGCCGGACGCCGACACGGCCCCGGCGTCCGTCGTAGCGGGTGCAGACGCAGGGCGTGCCCCGGGCACGTCCGCGGCCGGATCCGCGGCGCTCGATACGGACCGTGCGTCGGCCGACGCCCCCGCGACCCCGATCCCGGCACCGACGTCGGACGCGGGTCCTTGCGCGGTGACCGGCGCAGCGCCTGCGGACGGGGCCGCCTCGGCCTCCGTTGCCGGGCCGAGGGCCGGTGCAGACCCCGGCGCCGCCGCGGAACTCGTGACCTCCCTCGTCCCCTACTCATTCGACCTGCTCGACTCCCGATCCGGCTACCCCGCAGGCATCCGGGATCCGTTGTGGCAGCAGGCCGTACTACGGGCCGGTGGAGACCCCGAGCGGGTGCGCGACGCCGCGTCCGTAGCCGTCACGGGAATCTGCCGGGAACTCCGCCGCGCCGGGCACACAGCCGGTACCGGTGAGGCCGCCGAGACGCTGCGGCACGCGAGCGATCTGGCCGTCCTGCGCGGGCTCCCCGCGCCCGGCCGGGGCGAACTCCTCGAAGCGATCACCACGGTGCTCGGCCAGGGTGAACCGCTGGGCCGGGGCAGGGCGTTGGCCCGCGCCCTGGAGGCCGTACTCGTCGGGACCGGGCGGGGCCGGATCACCCCGCACGCCCCCCGTTCCGGACTCGGCCCCTGCGTCGAGGCCGAGTTGGCGGAGCTGCGGCTGCCGGGGCCCGATGACCCCGCCCCGCGCGAGGTCCGCCTCTACCCGCTGCGCTCCCCCCTCGACCGGCGCCGCGAAGTGCTGCTCCAGCGGCTGGCCGTCTGTGGAGCCTCGTACGGGGAGCCCCTCGACGTGGCCGCCACCGGCGACGGCACCGCCCTCGGCACCAAGTGGCGGCTGACCTGGACCCCTTCCGTGCCTGCCCGCCTCGACCTCGCCGGCGTCCGCGGGGTCACCGCGGCGCAGGCCGCCGCCGGCACGCTGCGCGACACGGCACGCCGCGCCGCCGCGGACGGCGGTCCGACCCCGGCCCAGATCCTCGCCGGGCTGGCCGCCGCCGCGCATTGCGACCTGCCCGAGCTGGTCGACGTACGGCTGGAAGAGGCGGCCGAAATCCTTCCGCAGACCGCGATGCTGCCTGAACTCCTCCAAGCGTGCGACCTGTTGGAAGGACTGGCGCGCGGGCACTTCCCCGGGACCTCCGACGCCTCCCGTGCCAGCGCCGGTGCGCTCACCGGTCGGCTGTTGGAGGCCGCCGTACGGTCGCTGCCGGGTCTCGCGGGCAGCGAGGAACACGCCGACGCGCGCGCCCTCGTGGCCCTCGCCGACCGGGCCGCCACCCTGCACCTGGGGATGCGGATGGACGCCGCCCTGGCAGAACTCGCCTCCACGGCCTCCCCGTTGATGCAGGGCGCGGCGCTGGCCGTACGGGTCGTGCTCGACCTCGATCCGGCCGCCGCCCTCGGAGACCGGGCCGCCGGATGGGTCGACGCCGCGGGCACCGCCGAAGGCCGACGCTCCCTCGCTCGCCGTCTCGGGGGCGTCCTGGCCGCGGCCGGGCCGCTGCTCCAGTCCTCCGGTGCCGCCCTCACCCCGGTCCTCGACCGGATCGACGGTCTCGCCGACCAGGAGTTCCTGGACCGGCTCCCGGCCCTGCGCGGCGGCTTCGACGCACTCGCCCCCGCCGCCCGCGACCGGCTGCTGGACACCGTCACCGAGCGGCTCGGCGACCGCATCGACCTGTCGCTCGACGCCCCGCCCGCCCTGCTCGCCCTGTGGGCCGCCGCGGACGCCGCCGGGGCGGCAGCGCTCAAGGCCCTTCCGCTGCCCGCCCGGGAAGAGCCCGCGCCCGAGCCCGGACCCGTGCCGGAACGCCCTCTCCCGCCCGTGCCCGTGCCCCTGCCCGCGCCCCTGCGCGGAGACCGCCGGCTGGCTCCCGCCGACCGGTGGCGCCTGCTGCTCGGCCGCCAGCGCGACCGGCTCCCCGCGAGTGCCCGCCGCTACGCCCACGCCCTCGACGAGCTGTACGGCACCGGCCGCGGCGAAGGCTCCACCGGTCTCGAAGGCGGCCGGGGCAGCGGCGGCGGCCAGGAAGCCTCGTTCCCCACGGCGCGCGAATGGTCGCAGGAGCTCGAATCCCTCTTCGGCGCCGACGTACGCGAGGAGGTGCTCGCCGACGCGGCCGACGCGGGCCGCGCCGACGTCCTGAGCCAACTCGACCCGGCAGCGGTGCGCCCCTCCGTCGAACTGCTCGGCTCGGTCCTGTCGCTGGCGGGCGGGATGCCGGAAGCCCAACTCGTCCACCTGCGCCCCCTGGTCAAGCGACTGGTCGACGAACTCACCAAGGAGCTGGCCACCCGGCTGCGGCCTGCGCTCTCCGGCCTCGCCACCCCGCGCCCGACCCGCCGCCCCGGCGGCAGACTGGACCTGGCCCGGACCCTGCGGGCCAACCTCGCGCACGCCCGCCGCCTCGCGGACGGGCGTGTGGCCGTGGTCCCGGAACGGCCCGTGTTCAGCACCCGGGCGAGCCGCGAGGCCGACTGGCGACTGATCCTGGTCGTCGACGTCTCCGGCTCCATGGAGGCCTCCGTCATCTGGTCGGCCCTCACCGCCGCGGTTCTCGGCGGTGTGCCGACCTTGTCCACCCACTTCCTCGCCTTCTCCACCCAGGTCGTGGACCTCACCGACCGCGTCGAGGACCCGCTCTCGCTGCTCCTGGAGGTCCGCGTCGGCGGAGGCACCCACATCGCGGCGGGTCTGGCCCACGCCCGCTCACTGATCACCGTGCCGAGCCGCACGCTCGTCGTCGTGGTCAGCGACTTCGAGGAGGGCGCGCCGATCGGCGGGCTCCTGGGGGAGGTCCGTGCACTGGCCGCATCCGGTGCGCACCTGCTGGGCTGCGCCGCGCTCGACGACGCCGGCGCGCCCCGGTACTCGGTTCCGGTCGCCCGCCAACTCGTCGCGGCCGGCATGCCGGTGGCCGCCCTCAGCCCGCTCGCCCTCGCCCGCTGGGTGGGCGACCGCCTCCGTGGAGAATCCCGTTGAGCACAGACCTCCTGCCGCCCGTGGCCCCCGAAGTCCTTGCCGAGGCCGTCGAGAACCTCACCGCCCGGCTGCGCAAGAAGCTCGACGCGGCGATCGAGGGCTGCGCCGCGGGCGCCATCCCCGCTGCCGACGGAAGCATCACCGTCCGCTTCGGTGAGGACGCCCTCGTCACGCTCCGGCCGGGCCGCGCCGGCACGGTCACCGGCCCCGAACAGGCCGTGTGCACCTGCCTGCTGGCGCCGCGCTGCCTGCACCGGGCGGCGGTACTCGGCGCGGCGCCGATCGCCGACCCGGCACCGTTGCCCGAGCCCGAGCCCGAGCCCGAGCCCGAGCCCGAGCCCGAGCCCGAGCCCGAGCCCGAGCCCGAGCCTGACCACGAGCCCGATTCCGATGCCCGGCCCGCGCCGGACACGGGTGACAAGGCAGACGCGGGTGACGCAGGCGCAGATCCGGATCCCGCGCTGGGACCGGAGGCCCCAGGCAGTCAGCCGCAGCCCGCTGCGGCCGCCACCCCGACCACCGCTCAGCTGCGCGCCGCCGCCGCGCTCTGGCGGGCGGCAGCCGAGGCCCTCGCGGCCGGCGTCACGGCCGGCGGCGCGGTGGTCCAAGCCGAGTTGCTGCGTGCCGCCCACACCGCGCGGCTCGCCGGCCTGCCCCGGGCCGAGGCCGCCGCGCTACGGGTCGTACGGGGCTTGCGCGCGGCCCGGGAGCGCAGCGGCTCCCACCGGCTCGCCGACCTCACCGTGGCCTTCCGGGAACTCCTGCACACCGCCGGGCTGCTGGCGTCGGGCGTGGCGGACCCGGCGCTCACCGGCACCGTGCGGCGAACCTACCGACCGGGCGGCAGCCTGCGGGCGTACGGCCTGTGCCGCGAGCCGGTGCTCTCGGCCACCGGGTACGGGGGAGTGGTCACCCACCTGCTGACTTCGGACGGCGGACGCTACTCGGTCTCCGACGTTCGTCCCGGCGGCCTGGCCCGCGCCCGCGGTGCCGGCTCCGCCTCCGTGGCGCTCGGCGGAGCCGCACTCGACCATGCGGGCCTGGCCCGCGGAGGGCTTCGTATCGCCGGGGCCACGGTCTCCCCAGACGGGCGCCTCGGCGCCGGCCGCGGGGTCCAGGCGACCGCGCTGCGCGGAATCCCGTGGACCGAGGAACCGGCCGCCGCGCTCTTCGCCCGTCCGGCGGCCGAGGCCGTGGCCGCCCAGCTCGCCGAACCCGACCCGGACGGCGTCGGGCCCGCCCTGCTCGGCTGCGAGGTCACGGTCGTCGGACCGGCCGGCGAAGACCTCCTGGTGCGCGAGGCCCGGGCGGATGCGCCCCTGCTCCGGCTGCGCGCGGCCCACCCACACCCCGAGCTGTCCCACACGGCCAACTTGCGCCGCATCGCTGCCCATCCGGGCCTGGTGCTCCGGGTACTGGGCCGCCCCGACCTGGATCGCGCCGCCACCCTGCGCCCGCTCGCCGTCGGCCCGGTGCCCGGGGCGGAGTACACCCTGCGCCTGCCCGCGGAGTGGCTGGGCCGCGCCGATCTCGGCTACGACCTGCTCCAGGGCAGCCACTTCCCGCCCCGGGAGGCCGCCGTCGTGCCCGGGCCGGCCCCCGCCGCCGACGGTCCGGACCTGCTGGCCGACGCGCCGCTGTGGCGGGTGCGCAGGCTCCTCGAGAGCGGGGTCGCGGGGGGTCGGCGCGCCGTCGCCGAGGCGGGGCGTGCCGCCGAGCCCCTCACCGCGTACGGGCCGCTGCGCAAGGCGGGCTTCACGGCGGCGGCGGAGCTGGCCACGGCCCTCGCGGCCGAGGCGGACCGCCGCCCCCGCGACGCGTTCGGCCGCTTGACCGACCCCTCGCCCGAGGCCTACGCCTGGGCCTGGCTGGCCGCGGCAACCCACCTGTCCGCGGCGGAACGCTCCCTGGTGGCCGCGTCCTGGAGCTAAGCGGTCTCAGGGAAGTGGGCGGAGTGGGGGCGTGCCTCACTTCCCCGAGCCCGCTTAGTGCTGGGACCGGAACGGTTCACCGGCCGGGCGGGCCGAGAGCCCGCCGTACCCCTACGGCGTGGCCGTCCACGGGGCCGTGGCACCCGGCAGTGCGTCCAGCCATGCCGCGAGCGCGCCGAAGTCCGCGTCCGTGAGGCCGATGTGGGGGTCGACGTAGTGGAGCAGGTGCCGGCCCGGGTGGTGCGCGGCCACCCAGTCCCGGTCGGCGTCGGTGATCTCGTCGTCCACCCAGACGAACGGCCGCCCGGCGGCGGTAGCGACGAGGGACCGGGTCTTCCAGTGGGTCCGCTCCCGCTCGGCTTCGTCGGACGGTTCCGGCCAGGCCAGTACGGGCAGGTCCGGCAGCCCGATCCGCGGTGCGACGCACGTGTTCGCGTCGATCATCCAGGTCGTTGCCCAGACCAGTTCGCACGGCAGCGCCCGCAGGCGGGGGCCGAGCGCGGGATCGAGCCGGGCCAGCAGCGGATTCGCTTCGGGCTGCGTCCCGTACGTGGGATAGCCGTCCGGTAGCTCCCGGGCCGTCGCCCCGAACGGAATGAGCGTTCCATCGATGTCCAGGAAGAGGAGGGGGAGCTGCCCGTGACCGGTCATGGCGGCACGATAGCCGCCCCGTACGTGGAACCGCGGCCGGTGTGCGCTCCTCTTCCTGAGCGAGGGGGGACGACCATGGCGACGACAGCGGTACCGATGGCCGGGAGAGCGGCGGTGGCAGGACTGCTGTGCGCGGTGCTGGCGGCCTGCGGCACGCGGCCCGCCGGTGGGGTGGCCGTGCCGCCCGCGCCGGTGGAGCAGACGTGCGGCCTCGACCGGACGACGGGCGGCGGAAGCGGCGGATCCGCAGGCGAACCGACGGATCAGGAGACCGGGTCCGCCGGGCCGCCGACGGATCAGGAGACCGGGTCCGCCGGGCCGCCGACGGATCAGGAGACCGGGTCCGCCGGGCCGCCGACGGATCAGGAGACCGGGTCCGCCGGGC